>CAZTWS010000051.1:0-33053 GCA_964618225.1 uncultured Planctomycetaceae bacterium | reverse complement strand
CGACCGACTGAGCACGGGTTTGCAGGTGCGCAGCGGTAGCGGTGGAGCGGGATTTTGGGGAAATCGCACCAGTTGCGTGTGAATATACTTTTGTACACATACAGTAGCGTACTCGGTGGCCGTTTTCGACAAGGTTGTTTTCAGAATTTTGGTGGCCGGAAATTTGTGGTTGACACGGTTTGGTCAACGGGCCGTGATCGATGGATCAGAGAGAGCGTCGTTGTGGTTTGTATCCAGCGGGACGTAACGTGGCGGTGTGGCGTAGCGCATATTCGTGGGTGCGTGCGGAAGCACTCACGCTACGGGGCTAAAAAGGTTCCTGACACCTTTTCATCCACGGAGTGTTTCGATGTCGTGTTTATAGATGTTTCGGATCGGAATTCGATGAGGCGAGAAGTGGCTCTTTTCAATAGCTCCTAAGTTGTGTTCGCGCGATTCGAGCATTCGCTCTACCCAGGCTTCTCCCTTCGCAAAATCATGCGAGAGATAAATCATCGAGATAGTGAGTAGAGATAGATTAGCAACGTAAATCCTCGATTGACAAGTCAGCATAGTCGCCTTTTGCAATATTAGAATTTGTAGCAAGAAGCCCGTCTCCGCTTACTAAAAGAATTTCATCAGTGGTAGAGCAAACTCATTATGACCCGGCCTCTCAGCGTTCCTGCCGCCGTAGTGCGTACGCTAGCGGCAATCGCCCTTTCGCTGACTTCTAGCGCTCACAGCAACGGTTTTGTATCACGCAGCTTCCGTACGACCTGCTCCGGATTACGCAGCTTCCTTCGCTTCGTGCTCATATCATCTGGGTTGGGTTTGAACAGCACGTCAATCGCTCAAACAATCATAATGTTCACGAAATAACACGGCTTTTAGGCCGTCATGAAGAGAAAATCCGCGAAATTATCCATTTGATTGCATAAATAGCAATCATTAATAGAAGGAAAGCTGTTAAAAGACCAAACACACTATTGAATAGATTGAAGCGTAAACCAATTTCACAAACCGCCATGAACCCCACGAAATTAAGCACCGCTGTTAGTAAATGCTTCAATACGTTCGCTTTGGCAGAACCTAGCATACTTGTTTCCACCTGATACTTAGTTGTGATTTATTAGCAACAAGCAATAGGTAAGATTATGGATGCTTGCACCGCACGCAACCTGCGAAGCATCCTACAGAGAAAGCTGCGCATGCAGCCTCACACGCTGCAAGTGCATGTGGATGCTTGTTGAATTTAGTATAGCAAGCAACTCCACAGGCAACGCCTTTCAGCCCGCAAGCTACATTGCATTTTTGCTGACTGCAATTTGTCCATACATCCCAGAAAGTACAGGGCTGATTAGGAATGTTGTCACATCGCTCTGCAGCAGTAGCTTTCCAGGCTAATCCGCATACGGCACCTTGACAGCAATCAATCATACGCCGAATGCCTCCCCCCGGAGAATTGAGATCGCAATTATGATTATAAGTCTCCTTGGTTTTCTTCCACCAATATCCCTGCTGGCATGTACATTTAACACAGATCATTCCTGAGGGATCTATTCCATTAGGCGGATTGCTATGTACGTATTCGTACAAATTCCACCTACTCCCTTCATAACCGATAGGATCCCTTTTAGTCCATCTTCCGAGCCAGCTTGAATAGTAGCGATTTCGATTGATTTGGATACCGATTCCTGGATCTCTTTCACGGCCCGTGTAGAAGTGAACGTTTTTGATAATGCTGTCCAACTGGCTGGCCGCCACGTCGAAGTCGGGCTCCAGAAAACGCACGGTTCCGTAAGGCGTATAGTCGTATCTCTCTACAACGGCCCCAGCGTCATCGGCCGCTGCCACCACATTGAAGTTGGCATCCTGCAGAAAATAATGCTTCTCAGAAGTCGATCCATCATCACGGTATCTAAGGGCAAGTGCATCGATGTAATAGGGATGCCACACGAAATTATCCATAATTCCCTCGGAATCCCAAAATCGAGCGACCGCCTGCCATTGCTCGTTGTAGGTATAGATATATACTCCAAAGCCGATGGAATTACTGTCTTCGTCAATATATTCGATACGACGTCCTAGCCCGTCGTAATAGTAAGTGGCCATAACGTCCGTCTGAAAGCTTAATGCCACCATCCGATTCCAAGCATCATACTTAGCGCCCATCGCACCGCCTTGGATCTGGGGGAAGGGAATGTTATTCATACTTCCCGCCGCAGTATAATTCGCATCCTCCCAAGGCGAGAGAACGCCCAGTTCGTTGGCCGCATTGTGCGCGCGAGTTTGATTGAGTTCCCAAGTGCCGTTACCATCGGCATCCTGCTTGAACGTGGCCCAGTTGCCGAGCTGATCCAGTCCCCACTGCTGTGCGTAGTTCTTGCTGGTGATGCTGGTAAAGCTCGGATACGTGCCGCTCAAGTCGCCACGCTCAAAATCATCCAATCGGTGCAGACCGTCGTACGTGTAGAACTCATCGCGGTGCTTGCTATTGGCAGCAGCCACCATGTCTTCCCGCCAAGTGCGGTTACTGGCATAGTCGTAGCCATAGCGTAAGCGCGCTGCATCTGCGGGCGTGCTCTGGTAATTCACCCACCGCTGATCGATGGTGCGACCAAAGCGATCGAACCCGGCATAGATGCCCGTTGTACCGCCAAACAGATCGAGCTTCGTCTTGACGTTCGTCTCCAGGTAGTCGCTCACCACCAAGCGGCGCGTGCCGTTGTACGAGTAGCCCGTGATTACAGCGCCCGAGGAATTCGTCTCGAAGAGGGCAAGACTACCTAATTAATTGTTTGACCCGCTTTACCATTTTCCGCGGCGGAAAAGTTTTCGATAGAGCAGGTCTGCCCCACTTTTTTCTGCATCGCCGTTATAGATCAACGAACGATTCCTTGAGCTTTTCACGCCATCCCTCTCCAGCTGCAACTCTTCTAATTTGAGTCGCCTTGCCATTGCGAAATAATACCAGAACGTTAGAAAAATGAAGTGCAGGATCTATGCTGAACCACTCACTACTGCCGTAAATTTTGTAACTATGAGTAGTACCTTTAACTTTTCCAGATTCAAGCGGTTTTGCTTTGAATACGGCTTCGATCTCCGGCTCGGTCATCCCGATTTCTAATCGAGAAGCGTTAAATTGATCGCGCAACTTGGCATTTTTTATAAAGTCCTCTTCGGTCGCGACAACTTTCGTCCCGCGAAGTACCGTTTCTCGCAGAAGCACGTAGGCAATCGTTAATCCGGGATCAATCTGTGATGGTGCTTCAGGCTTTGTCTTAATTTTTCTCGCCAACGCAACAAGATCGACCGGTTCACCTTTGAATTCGCGAACGAACCTACTTAAGTCGCCAACCTTAATTGGCTTAGGTCGACTCCATGTAGTATCTTGATATGGGATCTGTTCCATATCCTCAGCACGTGGCTCCGGCGGCCTAACAAACTTAACGAATTTGTCGTCCACAAAAATGGCGTGGAGCCATTCTCCCCCGACATCCGTATGCTCTGATGGTTGCTCAAGTACGAATTGATAACTGATACCTTCGATTGTGTTTCCCTCGTACTTGCAACTCATTCCAAAATCACCTCGCCACTGAACGTCTTTCAGGATATCGGTCTTTGACCTTCCAGGACGAAATATATCGATGTCACGTGGTCCGAGGAAAAAGTGAGCCGAGTTCATCGGTGTGTTAAGTGATTTGTTACTGGCATGCGTATTATTCTCTCGAACATGCGCGTTATCGGATTCTGCACAACCGCCAATATGGATAAGAATGAACAACGCTGTCCAGCTGTGATATCGGACACAGGAGCTTCTACAATGCGCATGCATACGTTCAATCCTCATTTCGTTAAGGTGTACAACAAGCCCTTTTCGCGTCTGCCAGTGTTTTAAAGTCACAAGGACTCTGCTAGCATTTAACAAACACCTTCTAAGGCCGATTCATGGACGATGGCGTAATCCGACAATGAGACCGGCTGCGATGCGGTGCGGATACCAATCTATTTTGACGCATGCCGGGCCGCTTCGCGGCGGACCGCCACAAATCGGCGAGCCAGCTCGTCGACGATCACGCCAACGAGTATTACGCCGCCAATGATCGCGAACTCGATATTCTGATATTTGGGATGCACAAGATTGATCGTGTTGCTAAGAACGACCATCACGGCCGAACCGATAAGGACGCCGATGATGCTGCCTTCGCCGCCACGTAACGAACAACCGCCAAGCACGGCGGCGGCAATCGCGTAAAGTTCGTAGAAGTTGCCGAAGTCGCTCGGCTGGGCGGCGTTGATATCCAGCACGAACAACATGCCACCGAGCCCGGCCAAGGTGGAGCAAATCACGTAGGCCAGCAGCGTCATGCGATTCACGTTGATGCCGCTATATCGAGCCGCCTCGGGATTGTTGCCGAGTGCAAGCAAATAGCGCCCGTAAATCGTTTTGTTCAAGAAGATTGCCGCCGCGATGGCCACAATGATAAGAATGAGCGTGGTGGCGGGCAGGTGGAAAGTGTTTTCGCCCGAGCCGAAAATGGGCAGCTGGCTGGTTGCGATCGACCGCAGCCCCTTGAATTCAACGCCAAAGCCTTGCGAGCGATCGTTGGTGATGCCGCGCGCAATGCCGCGATAAAGCAGCAAACCGCAAAGAGTCACCACGAAAGGCTGCAATCGCATCTTGGTGATTAGCAAGCCGTGAATCAAACCGATGGCAACCGAGAGCCCCATCACTGCCGCAACGCCCGCCGCGGCGGACCAGCCGTGCTTGGTGAGTAGAAACGGTAGTAACACGCCGACCAAGCAAACCAAGGAGCCGATCGAAAGATCGATGCCGCTCGTGATGATGACGAATGCCGCGCCAATGCTGAGGATGCCGAATAGCGCCGTGCGATGCACGAGATTTTCCACGTTATCGACGCGCAAAAAGCGATCGCTGGAAAGAGCCGTATAAACACAAATGGCAATCAACAAGCCGAAGATACCCCATATTTTGGCACCCTGAGCCGTGAAACGGCTTACCGAAGCGGCCGGCTTGATTGGTTCTTTCGTTTCGACTGATGTAGTAGCTGTCGCGTTCACTTAAGCAGAAACCCTCTCGGGCAACGCGTCCACGTCGCCAGTTGCGAGCCGCATGACGGATTCCTCACCGAGTTCCGCTCGACTCAATTCTCCAGAGATCCGACCTTCGTGCATCACCATAGCCCGGTCGGACATGCTAATAATTTCTTCCAACTCGCTGGAAACGAACAAGATCGCCACGCCACGCCCGGCGAGTTGATCCATAAGGCGATAAATTTCTTCTTTGGCCCCCACATCGATGCCCCGGGTGGGCTCGTCGAGCAGCAGCAGTTTCGGTTCGAGGCACAGCCATTTGCCAAGCACGACCTTTTGTTGATTACCACCAGACAAATAGCGCACGACTTGGCGGTCGCTGGCCGTTTTGATCCGCATGAGCTGAATCATGGTGGCCGAAATATCGTTCTCGGCAGTGCGATTCAAAAAGCCCCGCAGCAAGCCTTTTCGCTGGTCGCGCCGTAAGCTGGCAAGCGTCAGATTACGCTTCACATTCATGGGCAACACCAGGCCAGTCTGGCGGCGATCTTCTGGAGCCAACATGATGCCGGCGGCAATCGCCTCGCGAGCGGTACGAGGAGGGCGTTTCAAATCACCGGAAACCATCGTGCCGGCCACCGCCGGCGTCACGCCAAAAAGCGTGGTGAGCAATTCCGACCGCCCTGCTCCAACAAGTCCTGCAAGCCCCACAATTTCGCCCGCACGAATCGTGAAGTTGAGCAAGTGCTGAGGATTAGCCGAGGTACGCAGGCCGTCAACTACCAATACCTCTGCCCCAGGCGCATGAGGCGTGCGTTGGTAGAAACGCGACACATCGCGACCAATCATCAGGCGAACCATGTTCTTTCGCTGGTTCTCTTCGCGCGAAAGCTCACCGGTCCGCTCACCATCGCGAAGCACCACCACGCGGTCGGCAAGTTTTTCAACTTCTCCGAGGCGATGAGAGATGTACATGATGCTCACGCCGCGCGACTTCAAATCTTGCACGACTTTGAAGAGCTTCTGAGCCTCGTGCTCGGAAAGCGACGAGGTCGGCTCATCCATGATGATAAGCCGGGCATTCGTGCTAACCGCTTTGGCTATCTCCACAAGCTGCTGCTTGCCGATCGCAAGCGTGCTGACAATCGTTTGAGGATCGACATCCAAGCCGACCATCGCCAGGTATTTACGGCTTTCTAAATCGATCTTCGCACGATCGATGAGACCAAAGCGACGTGGCTCGCGTCCCAGGAAAATATTGGCACCGACTGTAAGATTATCGGCGAGATTCAACTCCTGGTGAATCAACGAGATGCCAAGTTGCAGCGCTTGCGCCACAGAACCAATTCGCACTGGCTCGCCGTCGACCAGCAACTCGCCTTCATCTGGCGTTTGCACTCCGGCAATAATCTTCATCAACGTGCTTTTGCCCGCGCCGTTTTCGCCCACAACCGCCAATGCTTCGCCAGACGCCACGGTCAGCGACACATCTTTCAGCGCGTGAACCCCGGCAAATCGCTTGCCGACATTCCGTACTTCGAGGAGTGGAGGCTGATTCTCTGTTGGCATCGGGATTAGCTACATCAAACTGTCGTGACGGACAAGTCGTAACGAAAAGTGGAACGGCACCCACAACAAAATTAACCGGACATGCGATAATTGCATCCCGTAGCAATTTACACGGCGTGCAGCCCCATAACCCGGCTATTTCAAACGATCGCTGATTTCCTTGGCAAACGCCTCGACGTTCGATTTATCGATAACACGCGCGGGGATATCAATAAACTTGTCTTCCGGAATAACGGCCTTGTTTCCCTTATGAAGCTCGTTCAGCACTTCGACCGACTTGTAACCATACATGTAAGGATTCTGCACGACGGTGGCGACAACGTTGCCGTCCTTGATGCCTTGCAAAGTGGCGGCATTCTCATCGAACGCCATGACTTTTACCTGGCCCAACTTGCCGGAGCGATCCAAGGCTTCCAGAATGAGCGGCGGATTGTATTCGAAGAGTCCCACCATGGCGGTCAAATCCGGATGACGTGTCATGGCGTCTTCACCATTTGCCTTGGCCTTCGCGCGGTCGAACTGATCGGTCATGGTTCCCACGACAGAGTACTTGCCATCCTCGCTCGTGATGACGCTGCCGGCACCATCCGTGCGCTCCAGGTCAGGCTCACGATTAATAAAACCATCGATGAATCCCTGCCGGCGACGCTTGGCGTTATCCTGGTCGAGCCGACCGACGAAGATCATCACCTTTCCTCCCTCGGGCATTGCGTCGCGCAGAGTCTTGCCGCATAGTAACCCGGCATCGAAATTATCCATGCCGATGTAAACCAAGCGGTTGGTCGCCGGGGCATCGGAGTCGTGAGTGATAAGGTTCGTGGCCGCGGCGGCTTTATTCAAAATCTCGATTTGGTTGTCCGGGTCGATCGGGCTCACTGCGATGCCGTCGCTGCCCCGGACCAGCAAGTCTTCCATTTTGCGAGTCTGGTCGGTAATCGAACTTGGCATGATCACATCGACTTCAACGTCCAAGTCCTCGGCCGCCTTTTGAGCCCCGGCTTGGGCATGCTCCCAGAAGTCGGCTACGCCGTTGGTGATAAATGCAAATTCAGGCTTGTCGGCATCCCCCTTGTTGCTTTTTGACTTACTGCTCGTGCAGCCAACAACAGCCAAAGAGAGAAGAACAGCCGCCAGTGTCGCAAATCGGGCCATGTACAGTACTCCCTGAGTCCAACCGAAGTGAACCTCGATAATACACTCAACAGGGGGCAGTATGCCATACTTAACGACCGATTGGCACAATACTTCGGTCGTTTTGGCGTAAGCAGTTGCAGAAGCTTTCCGGCTATTCTCCGGATGCCTCACCAGAGGGCAGTTCGCGTTTCAGAAGCTGAGCAAGGGCCCCCCGCAGGTTGTCCGCGAAGTTTGCATCGACACCAATGAACAAGCGGGCAACTTTGCCTTCTACGTCGATAATGACGACCTGAGGCACCGCACTAACCTCATAACGCTCCGAGGCAACTCCATCCGTATCGAGTGCCACAGCGGGTTTCAGCTTCAGCCGCTCGAGGGCTCCTTGGATCGTCGTGCGGTCTTCCTGCATATTGACGGCGACGTATTTAACAGGCTCCCCCTCAAACTCACCTACCACGTGATCGATCACGGGCATGCCCTGCATGCAGGGAGCACACCAAGATGCCCAGAAGTCGAGAACGATGACGGTTCCTTTTGCTTCGCTCAACTTGAATTTTCCGCCATCGAGCAAATCGAGCGATATTTCCGGTGCTTCTTTGCCAATGAGTGCCGAGTTGATGCCGGCCGCGGGATTAGACGGTTGCCCCTCCTCGCTCGCGAACTTGGGATCGACCGCATCGATCAGCTCCCATTCGTCATAAAGAGAGCTTTCGCTGCCCGAGTCGATCGTGCTGCCAAGCAGAATGCGATCGACCGCTTTAACATCGACTTTGCACGCCCCCAAAAGCGTGCTGAGCCCCAACAAAGAACCATTTTTGAATTCCTCGGGCTCAAACGTTATCCGCACGCCATCGCCACGAATGGCTTGGATGCGTATCCCGGACAAAGCCGGAACAGATTCAACGGCAGTATTTTTTTCATCCGCATTGTCTGCTTTGGGGTGGAGCCAAATGATGGTAGCCACTCGGCCGCGCGGAAACCGTTTCGACTCAAGGCGCGATTCGGTAGCTAACGTCTGGCCATCCATCGAATGAAGACGCGTTCGCAAATAATCGCCACCAGTAGAGGCAATCAAATGCGTCGGCGGGTTATTGCGTTGCATCCTCGGCAAAGTAAGCAACCTGCTTTGCTTTTCATGGGCCAACGAAGCGGCGGCAGTACGAGGCACCAGTTCCAATGCTTTAATCTGCTGATGCGGAACAAATCCGGAATCGACCACGGACGAGGAAAAATGAACGCCACGTTCATCAACGTGCGAAACAATGCACGGAATACGATCGCCAGCTAACAAAAAAATCGCGTGAGGATACCCTGGCATCCGGGGCGTGGCTGGTGCTTCTGCCGGGGGACCTGTGAAAGCATTGATAACGGCTCCCCAAACTCCCTGACGTTGCTGACGCACCTCCACCACGCGTCGACGTTGTAATTCTTGTTGCGATGGCTTTGGCGCGGGTGGTGGCGGATCGCGATAAACAATTCGCCCAGAAACATCGGCTCGAAGTGGACTGCCCGACGCGCTATGCCGCGGCTTCCAAACCAGACAACTGGCTTCGCCCGCAGTTCCTCCATCGACCAGAGAGCCGTGAGATTTTACACCGGCAAGTTCGAGCCGGCCGACCGGGGTTTGATTACTCGAGACCGGCTCGTGTCCAGGCGCGCCGATTAAACAGCGAATATCGGCAAGCTTGAAATTTACTGGCTCGGCTATACCGGCTCGCTTCAAAATCAAAGTGTCGCCAGCCACCGAAGCAAGCTGCCCGCTGAGCCGACTGCCATCGTGGCACCCGATACGAGCGGAGTTTTGTTGAGTAGCCTCATCGGGTGTGAACGCGATATGACTGACATTGTCTAGTGCAATCCGCGATTCGTTGTCGCCATCTCGCACGATGAATTCCCCTTGGTCGGCATCGAATCGCTCAATGGTTCCATAGACACTAGAGCCGTCTTTTCGCTGTACTCGTTCGCGAGCTACATCGACTTGAACAGGGACTTGCCCACTCCATTTGCTAACGACTAGTTGCTCAAGCCGAAAGTCACCCCGGTGGTTGCGAATAAGAATCGTTTCGAGCGGTGCCTTGCCTGCCTGGACGGTTATCTCTCCCAACTTGGCCCCTTCCATCGAGTGTACGGCTACCGTGCCAGTCGATTGATCGATAAGAAGCTGAAGATGCAGGCGATTCTTGACCGTCTTCAAATCGCAGATCGTTGCCAGGTCGGCATCGTCATTCGTCTCGCGGACGAGCACTAGCGTGTTGTCCCATACTTCCAGATGAATGCCACGCTTCTCCTGCTTTTGATCTCCCTTACCGGCAGCGAGCACAAGCACGAAATCTAGTTTATTCGTCCACGACACGGCAAGCTCGACTGCCGCCTGTTCGGGAATCATGACTTTGCGCCGCAGCATGGCAGAGGAGGCGGAAGTCAATACGTGGCCAGCCTCTTCTAACCAGCCGTTTTCTTGGGGCTGGTGTGTCCAATCAGCAAGCCCGCTGGGGCCTGAATACTCCCACGCCGCCGCATCCTTCCAAGGCAGGATCCGCTTGAGTTGCGATCGCTCCACCTGCAATCGGCCAACGAGCGGCGAATCGATTTCCAAGTGCTCGGGCGTGATATTGGCAATGGATCCAAATAGACGATCGCCATGGGTGAGCTCAAAGCAAAAGTCGGCCTCTGCCGGCACCTGCTGCTCGGGCGCAGGAAGGAACGCCGCTCGCACCATCGACATAGGAAACTGAAACGGATGAACCGCGCCGTTGCATTGCCAATGGAGTTGATCGGCATCGGCAGAGTCTTGGAGTTTTCCGGAAAAGAAATCGCCATCGGTCAAATAAAGCACCGGTTGATCTTTGGACGGGGCAGGAGTCGCGGCACCGTTCGCCTTTTTTTCTCCCGCTTGGCCCGATGCGGTTGCCGATATTTGATAAACGTCGGCCCTGCATATCGCCAGGAAGCCAACTCCCCAAGTGGCGAGCATAACCAAAACCGATAAATGGCAAGCTGCACGAGGCATGCGTTATCTCTCGTAAATCGGCAAAAATCTGTAATTCACCGCTAGCGCTAGCAGCGACATGGAGGTTGCTACTTCGCTCCCCATATCGCCTTTGAAGCTGCCATCTGTTTGCTGCGATTCCTTCAACTGCCGCACGAGGAGGGAATTCCATTTCCTCCATGCTTCGATATCGCCTTGGAAAAGCGCCTGGGCTTCGTAGTACAAGGTATACTCACGATAATGTCCCGGCGGCTGTTCCAGTCGCTGCTTCAGATAATTAAGCGTTGCTTTGAATTGCGGCAAATCTTTCCGCCTGGCAACCGCATAGACAAGCGCACCAATGGAAATTCTCGGGATCGATTCGTCGAAGCCACCAAATCCGCCCGAATAGCCGACCTGCCCTGAATCGGACGTCATCGACTGATAGTAAGAAATGGCTCGATCGATCGACTCATCGGACACTTCGATGCCCGCATTTCGCGCGGCAAGCAGCCCCACGAGCACCGCCCCGCTCACCGAGGTGTCGGCGTCGTTCGAGTCTGGCGAGTAACGCCATGCCCCGTAAGAGTTTTTCTTTTGCGACGTAACGGCTGCTCGAACGGCAAGCTCGAGAGCGGCACCGATCGATCTTTGCTTCTTTGCCTCGTCAGGCGACCAAAGATTGCGCTCGTCAACGGCTCCATAAGCTTCAGCAAGCGCAAGCATGGCAAAGCCGTGGTGATACATGCTATTACCCATGTAGCCCGTGTTAGGATCTTGCGCACGAATAATGGCTCGCAATGCTTTGCGAACCTGATTGCTGTACATGCCGAAATTGGGGTCTTCGCCTGATGCCAGAAAGGTCATAAGAGCCATGCCGGTAACGCCTGGCCCTGCCTGGCTGCCCGTCCAATCTCCGTTTTCACTTTGTGTTTTGATGAGATACTGTAGGCCTCGGTCGTACATTTCGCGAACGTCGCGAGGAACCGCATCGCCGATGTGCGGCTCGAATACCTGCGCAACAGCATGTGGCCCACTGCCGGCAATCAAGCTGGCAAGAACTATCGCCAAAGGCACGATCGCCCCTCGACAGCAGTTGCCTCGATTTATAGTAAGGTACTCACTCATCAATAATCTTCTGTTGGCGCAGAAAGTGTTCCATACCGGCACCCTGGCGTAAATTGACTCGGAGTTGTTTGAGCTGCGCTTCATCGAGGAGTGGCTGATACTTTTCATCCGGAAGTTTGTGCGCCTGGTACATAATGACATACCAATCGTACTGGCCAAAATACTTTGGCGGCTTGGTCTCATTTAGCAACAATTCGACTAGCTTGTCGCGCTGCTCCGTTGTGAGCGGACAGCTCCGCTCCAGCATAGCGACGAACATTCGTACCTTCGACTCGTAACGAGCCTTAGCGCGCTTACTCTCGGCTTCGTCGAATTTGGCCCTTTGTTCGCTAGAAAGAGACCGGTGCAACGCCTTGACGAACAGAGAATCTTTACCTAACAAACCAGCCTGATACACCTGTGCCAGCGGATGAATTTTTTGATAGATTTCACCGATCTTCTCTTGGTCGTAAGTCTTGCCGACGTACTCAGCTTTTAGCTCGTCGACCTTTCGACTGAAGCGAGCGTAATCGCCCTTTGCAGCCATTTTCAGTTTTTCCTCTTGCGATTTCGACAACTCACAAACTTGATCGACGGCTTCGATATTGAGAGTCAGTTCCGAGACGGGGTCGAACTTTCCTTGGCTCGAGTTGTAGACCCATTGATCGAATGTTTGATCGTTAAGCTCGAAACCTTCCTGCGCGTACAAGATCGTCGAGGACGTCGCACACACCGTGAATATCACCAGTGTGGCAATCGAGGCGAGCCATGGATGTGGAATTCGATGAACCATACGACAAACCAGATGCGGAACTCTTATTCGACCTGAATCACTTCTCCGGCCCGAATCACTTCTTCAACTCCCTCGGCCGCGTTCACCACATTCGGTGCTGGGTCCTTAGTCGTATCTTCATCCGACTTCACCTTCCCCTCATCGAGGTCGATATCGTCGATCGCCTGCCCTTCGACTCCCATCCCTCCAAAGAAAACATGGTGCGCGTTTTTGCTAATGCGTCCCCACGCCAGTTTTTGCGCTACCGTAAGGTAAGGGCGCACCCACTGGTCAGGCACACTTGGCCACATATCCATGCCGTGCATGAACATTTCCAACTGTGCCCAACTCGGATCATAGTGCTCGTAAAGTGCATCACTAATTTTCTTTTGCTGTTCCGGGGTGAGAATAAGTTCTTTGTCGATTTTTGCAACCAGGTTATCAACCGCGGTACGCTTGAGGAATTCTTCGCGTTCCTTGCTTTCTTTGGCGTAAATTTCAGCGGCTTCTTTTGGTAACTCTTTCTTGACGATGCGATCCATATTTTTTTGAACCACATCGCGCGGATTCTCTGCCTGAGATTGATTCCCGCCGAGCCACACCCCCACCGGCTGTGGCTGCCCGCCGGCCTTTGCTACTTTCTTCACATGTTCGTCGAGCCACTCCACCGACTTTGCAATGACCAGGCGACGCTGCTCGTCGTTCAGCTTGCACACGCGGTTCACAAAGGAGAGTTCCACTTTGAGTGCCGGCTCATACTGCGCCCGAAACTGCTGGACTAAACCCTGCTGAGGACCAGCAGCATCAGCTGCAAAAACTAAAGCGTCCGCGAGCGAGACCGATGCCAATATTGCAACGAGCGATAAAGAAATTACACCGCCCACAAAATGGGCCGCACATACGGACAATAGCCAATGACGCTCCCAATGACGCATCTTAGTTGTCTTAATCATTCGCATGCTAATTCACCCGCTCTTCAAGCCGGTCGAAATACTGATCGAGCCCATGACGGAATTCTTCTGGCAGCACGGGACCGGACTCGCCCGACGCTTGCTCTGTTTCGTGATTCTCACGCACTTCCTTTTCATTGAACCCCGCACCGAGCATCGCCAGGGCCGTATCCTGAGTGGTACCTGTGCCGCCGCCGCCCGGATTCGCACCGCCCCCGCCGCCGCCCTTGGGGTTGATGCGCTTCGACTGGAGCAACAGCTCAATGGCCTCGGTTTCTGCCGCCACCGCGGGCGCGCCCGTTTCAGGCCCCGCCAAAATGCTGGCCGCGTCGGTCATCACTTTCGAAACTCGCCCGAGCAGCGCAATTTCCTTGCCGAATTCTTGCTCCGCATCGGGCAGTTCACGAATGCGATCGACGACTTTATCCACACGGCCGCCAATCGTCGTTTGCGATTCGTTCAACCGAGTTGCTTCGGCACCATACTTTTCCTCCTCGACGGCTGCACGCGATTGCTCGGCCACACGCGTTTCCTCGCGCAGCTTGATCTCAGCTTCAAGAATCTGCAGCACTTCAAGCACGATCGAGGGGGGGAGACTCCCCTTCGACCGGCCCCCGGGGCATTGGCCGTTACAAGCCGGGTCAACCAGGTCCTCTGCCCAACGGTCCATCACGTCCGACCAATACTCGGCCTGTGAAATCGACAGGCCTTGCTCGCGAGGAATGTCCGTCGCAAGCTGTCGAAGCGAACCGAGTACGTCTTGCTTACGCATGTCGTCGAGCACCGCTTTGAACTGCACAAGCCGCCTGCGCTCAAAGTAAGCCGCCATATCGTCCATGATGTACGAAATGTTCGTCACGGCCTGCTCCTCCTTGGTCGAGAGGTTGGCAAAAGTCGTGCGTGTGTCTGGATTGAGATACGAGGGTGCTTTCCCGAACGAGTCGCCTATTACCTCGTCGATCTTTCCGGCCACCACATACTGCTCTCGCGAAGCTGCTTTCAGGCGCTTGACGAGCGTGCTACCTTCGAGGTTTCCTAGTAGGTTGTTCAGCTCGTTGGAAATTCGCTCGAACTCGGCGAGCAGGTCGCGCTGCTCGGTAACCGCCTGCTCGACCGTTTCATTCGCCGGTTGATTCTCCTTGGGCTGCGACTTGCCCTGCCCCATGACGGTCGTCACAGGCAGTCGTAAACTCGGGTTCGATGGCTTGCCGTCCTTTGGCTTGTTGCTCTCCTCCGAGGACTCTGCCGGTTGTTGCGACGATTCGCTATCGACAATACGCGGAACGGCCGCATTCTTCGCGACCTGCTTCGGGTCGTCTTGCTTACCGCCGGGGGCAGAAGTGCCGCCTTGGGACTTTCCCGCCACGGGGCCGTTGTTCGCACGAGTTGCCGCGGTTCGAGGCGCTTGCGAAGCATTCTTCAGCAAGTCGGCCACGGAGGGCATGCGGTTGGCCGCGATGTCGTTCAAAATCTGAAGCATCTCCGCCCACTGGTCTAAATGCCCCACACCGATTTCAGGATTTCTTGCCGCCTGCCGCAATAACTCCTTGCCTTCGGTGTTGAGATTTGCCAGCCTTCGCCCGTTGACTCGCTCCGCGCTTGCCTGGCTTTCGATACGCCGGCGATTTTCCGGCTGGTCGAGTTCCTCCGCGGAAAGTGCCCGCAGTTCTTTATTCGTTTCGTAAAGCTGCAACTCCTTGTCGCGAATTTCCAATGCCTGACGATGCCACTTTGCAAGTTGCTCCGTGACCCAAATCGCATGTTGCTCGGCGTTCAACACGTAAAGCAAGAACGGTGCGGTATACGCGGGCTTACGGCCCGGAAAATAATCGGTGGCAAAAATCCGCACCTCCACAGGCTGCGGCTCGATTCCCAACGAGGTCGCGGTAAAGGTGCCTTTCACTTCTAGCATGGGTTTATCTTGTGCTCCGCCGGCAAGCAGGATTCGTCCCTTGGCCGGTTTCTGAACTTCATCAACAGGCACCCCACGCCACGACATGCCGACCTGCTTGATACCGAAGTCGTCGCGAGCCCGTACATTGAATACAAGCTGCTCACTATCCAAAACAACACGCCCGCGGGGTAAATCTTCGCAGGCGAGCTGAGGGGCCTCGTCGTCGATGGCTGTAATCGTCAGCGAAAAGGGCTCCTTGTTCGATAGCCCGAACTCATCGGCCCACGTGAGTGCAACCTGCGGAACACCCTCTGCGGAAAATGCCGCCGTTCTGAAAGACTCTCCCCGAGGCGGGCAATCGGCTTCATTAGCCCGGGCAGATGCAAGCGCACGATTCGCAGTGCCGGCAAATGCCACTTGGCCGCCTTTAACAATCGAAAGTGTGCCACCGCGAGCATCTTGCTGGCGTCCAGGTAGACCGAGGTAAGCGGGCAATTGCACGTCGCCTATAATCGACGTTAGCTCTGGACGCAGCTTGGGTTCGATTTGAACCACTTTGCGAGAATCGCCGATTCGCAACCGCAACGGCTGAGAATCCAACTGCGCGGGGAACTCGAAACGATACTTCCCATCTTCGAGCCTTGCTTCCACCGGCGACTGATTTCCCAGTTGAGCGCGACCCATTGCTGGTTGCCACACCGAGTCGGGCTCCAACGCCACATCCACGACGAATGGTTCGCCATGTGCCACGACTTTCTGCGTGGCAATCGGCTTCACCGCGGCAAACGTGTATCGCGGCGTTTCTTCCCATGGCAGTAATAATCGAGCCCAGGCATTCGACGTCGCCGCGGGAGCAACTACCGAAAGTAACGCGATCACCCCAATCGCAAACATGCTGGCCGAAACCAATGTTCGATAGCGCGAGGGCGGCGTGGCATCGCGAAAATCAAATCGCGCCGCGTCGTTCGCCGTTTGCTCGATGGCTGCCTGGCACAGTGCTCGCGAACGAGTCTGTTCCCAACGGTTCTCGGCCAGCTCGATGACACCGAGAAGTTGGTCGCCGATACGCGGCATGCGCCGACGCAAAAGCTGCGCGAGTTGATCTAGCCGACGAAAATTCCACACCCAGCGCTGCAAAAACCAGGGAATCGTCAAAAATCCGACTGCAACACCAGCACCGATTGCAATTCGCAACCATGCGGGCGTATCCCAAAAACGATCGGAAATAAAAACGCAAAGAAACGCGGCGAGCAAACCAAACGCGGCCGTGGCCGTGGCTTCGACAAGTTTGATCGTCCATACACGCCGGCGATAGTCGTGTAATTGCGACTGAAGGGACACCGGGACCTGCAACTGTTGCTGCCATTCGATACGGCTCATAGCTCACTGGCCTCCGTTCGTGTTGCTAATGGCTTCGATCCGACGAGTTTCATCATATCAACCCCACCGCTTTACGGGCCACCCAAAACGCGCCGAGCAGCACCACAATTACCCCCGCTGTCGCCGGATGACACCAAATCTGCAATCGCCTTACTTCCGGTGGTGGATCGGGCAAACTCTGAAAATAGTGAACCACCTCAGTAATATTGTCTGCCGGCAAAACTTTTCCACGTGTTACCCGCGAGATTTCCTCGATAACTTCCGGCCGAGCAGGCCGGCCGACTGGCTCTTTGTCGGCACCTTGAACATAAAACGACGTTTCCAGCGAAGCGCCCGTTTCCCGGCACGACAAAGTCACCATGTGCTTGCCGGGTTCTTCCGATACGAATCGCCCCATGAATGCGCCCCATTCGTCGCCCAAAGACGTAAATTGAATCGTTTGCGTTGTGCCAGAAGGCGCACTAACCCTCGCTACAACTTCCCCTTGGCTGAGCGGCTCGCCAGTCGGCTCCATCACATTGGCTTTTAACGTAATCGTTTTTCGCAACTGCGGCTGGTCGGGGGTGTAGTAAAGACGCATGGTTTCGCCCTTGGCCATGTTGCGTTGATACGCCATCCACCGCACCACTTGGCCCCAAAATCGGTAATGATATTTATCCTCCACCCCCTTGCGCCATCGCCAGGCACCATCGGTACCCATGAACAGCACTTTGCCGGCACCATACGTGCGTGTCACGATCAATGGCAATCGACCGAAATCTCCAACCGCATCGCCATGCACACAGAGCACTTCAGTGCCCGCTTTTGCACGCCGCACGGGCGCATACCATTGAAAACCAGGTAGCGTCTCCCACACATCGGCATTGCTTTCCTGCCCGTCGGCCAGCTTGGTAAGCAAACTTCGCTCGCCCGATGCCGTAAGCTCAAACCGGCACGGCGTGCGCGATCCCCATCCGCCAAGCTGCGATTCATCGAGAATCACGGGGTACACATCTTCTAGCGGTGTTTCAAGCAACGAAAACTGCCGCCCCTGCCAACCGGGCATGAACACCAATCCGCTCGCCTGATATTCCACGAGCCCGCGCAACAGACGACATTGCTCCTCGGTAAGCTGCCCTTCCTCGACCCCAACATCGCCGAGAAAAACCACATCGTAAGGCGCTAACTCCTCCAGATTCTCCGGAAACTTCTTGATGTAATCCTTATTGCCGCCGCCGACCTTTTCCAAACCAGGGTGAAACAACAGACACGAGAGCTCCACGCCCGGATCGCGCGACAACGCGTTGCGAAGGTAGCGATACTCCCAACGCGGGACTGACTCCACGAGCAACACACGCAGCTTTTCTTCCCGAATCGAAACGGGCGCATCGAGTCGATTATTATCCGTAATCGCTTCCGCATCGTGCTGCGGGATTTCTAACGAGACGGAAAAATCCCCCGTCTGCTTCGGCTTCCACAAAATCGAATCGCTCGTCCGCCCCTGGGGAGCGATCCGTATTTCCTTGGTTACCTCTTCACCATCGGAAGATTTTAAAACCACGGTTGCCGTGTACTCGCGCGGCAACGAGCTATCCACGGTGAACGGAATCCTTACATTCTTACCGACGATGCCAAACGTTGGTGCGTCGAGGCTCAACAGCTCTACATCGGGCAATCGTTGCCGACTGCCGACGGGGACACCAAACACGGGAACGTTCGCCATGCGCATGCGAACAGCGGCCTCGACCGGCGGGTCGCCTTCGTTCCAATCGCCGTCCGAGGCTAACACCACCGCGGTAAGCCGCGCTGTATTATCGAGAGTCGATGCCAGAGCGGCATGAATATCAGTCCGCTTTCCCGCTTCAGGTTCCGCAAAAGGCTGCATTACCACGTTGAACCGCCCGCGCAACGGCGACCACGCATCCTCCTTCGTCAACGGTTCAATGGTTGCTTCGCGCGTGCGAGCCTCTGCCGATGCCTGCTGAGGGTCCACCACATCTTTTGTCGTCATGCTGGCCGAGGAATCCCATAAGACGGCAATCGATGGCTTTTCGTTTGGCCGATACTCTTCAACCCATTCCGGCTGATTGAGCAAAATGGTCGCCAGTGCCACGATCGCCAACCGCAGCAACTCCAGCATTCCGATATCAGTCCGATAACCGCTTCGTCGCCAGGAAATGAAGCTAATCACCGCCACGGCGCCAAATACCAATACGCCCGCTGCTATGCTCCACGGCGAAGCAAGAAAGGTAAGGGTGCTCGAGCTCATGCGGTCCCTCCCACGGCAGGAGCAACACGCGGAATGCACAACCCGGCTTCCGCCACCAGCGCCACGAGCATTCCAATGAGAAACAGTCGCCACACTTCGCGAGTGAGCGACGCCATGTTACCGGCCCGATCGTCGACCCGGTCGAAATCGAGCCCACGAAATAGATTGTTCACCTGCGTATCGGAGAGAACCGTGGCAACATCTTCCGCCGGTTTACGATTCACGGCCAGCATTCGTTCGCCTGCCGCATAAGCGCCGGCATGCAGCGAAAACTCCGTCGAAAGCACGTTTTCGCCGCCCGCCAGCTTCACCCACGGCTCACCCGCAGTCGGTAATGAATCGCCTGCTTCAAGCTGCAGCGAATTACCGAGTTCGGCGGCACCAGCAGTTAGGGCACGTTGAATCATCACGTACAATGCAACACCATCGGTGCCTAGCGATGCGTCATCAACCGACGCAGTAGTCGCACAGAAATAAACGCCTCCGCGATCGGTGGTGACGCGAGCTAGCAGCGGCCGCCCCTCGGGCAAGGTTGCTAACGGAGTAAATTCGCCATCCATCCCGCAATGACGGCGCACCAGGATTTCGCCAACAGGAACCGCGGCCCCGCTCTGCGTGCGCGCCAACAAGTCGGCGTCGCCCCACCAGGTTTCCGCCCGCTGGGGTTCTAGCGATTCGGTCCACGAGGTCCAATGAACGTCGAAAAACGAATCTTTCGTCGGTAGCTTTGGCGGAAAGAACACCACCCGACCGCCGCGGTCGACAAATTGCTGGATCTTCTCAGCAGCCTCGCCTGTCGGTAGCTGGGCTTGCCATAAAAGCAGTGCGACGTCGTTCCACCGAATAGCATCGATCTTCGTCGCGTCGACCGTCTCAACCTCACACTTCACCGTAGGATCGGCAGCAATCCCGGCGGCGAGCTCAAGCGGTCTGGCCTGAGAACCTTCCTCCGCGACAAGAATCGTACGTCGCGGCGGCGGGTCATCGAACACGAAGTAATACTCGTTGTTCGAAGGGTTTACATCTCCTGGAATCGATACCCGCCCCCACCCTTTCATACGATCCCCCGCGATGGGAATGCGGTGGTTTTTGATCTCGTGCTCTCGCCCCTCGAACTCCAAAGTCACTTCCGACGTGGCACCGTCGATCTCGATTCGAACCGGCACGCGCGCTTTGGCAGAATCACTGCCTCGTGAAATCTGCAGTGAAAGCAACAGGACAGCTTCATCGCCGCCCGCTTGACGCTCGGCATTCGTCACTCGAACTGCAATATCCTCCGGGGCAGCAGACGGATAAGCAAGCAGATGAAATCGCACCCCTTGTTTGAACGTTTGGAAGCTGTCTCGCAAGCTTTTCCATCGCCCGCTCTGCGCATTCCAGTCGCTAGCGCGCAGATCAGAGCATATCCATACCTCGGTTTGGCCTGTGCGATTGTTCTTAATGTAATCGTGGGCAGATTGCAGCATCGCAGGCAGAGACGACGTCGTACTAGCCGGTTGAATGCTTGGCGAATTCAATATCGCCTCGGGCGATTCAATCTCACGAGCCTCGGCCGAATCGCTGTCAATCAACACCCAACGCGTCGAGCCGAGCGTTTTCAAAGTGCTCACAAGCTGCGCGATGCCCGTTTCGAGCTTCGAGGTTGCCGTGCCTTGCCCAATTTGCTGCATACTGGGCGATCGATCGATCAGAATCAGCGTGGTATCGGCTTTCCCTCCGCCGCTAATGCCTAGCCACCCGCTAGCGAGCGGCCGGCTAATCATAAAAATCAGCCCGGCAATTGCCAGCGTTCTGAGCGCGAGGATCAGCCATTGGCGAATGCGAGCATAACCACGCGACATGCGATTTGCCTCGAGCAAAAATCGCATGGCAGCCCAATCGATCGTGTGAAAGCGGCGCTGATTGATAAGATGAATGATCACCGGCAACGCCGCGATCGGAAGTGCGATCAGAAGCCACGGCTGCAAAAAGCTCATCGCACGCCTCCGGCACGCGTGCGGCCGATGAGAAAGTTCATCAGCGTTTGTTCGTAACTCGTCGCTATGCTGACCCGGTGATAATCCACCGCGGTATCGACTACCACCTTCTGCAGTTCTTGCAAATAACGACCAAGCGCTTTCTGATACCGATCGGCGATTTCAGTTGGCTCCGCGAAAACTGCCGGCCCACCTTCCAAGTCGATAAACCGCATCGGCCGGTGGAACGTGAATCCTAGCTCCAGCGGATCGAGTAGCTGGATAGCGGCCAAGTCGTGGTGCCTGAACCGAAAATGCTCGAAGCAGCCGCGAAGCTCTTGTGGATCAGCGAAGAAATCGGAAATAACCACTACCAATGCTCGCTGACGAATTTTCTCCGCCAGTTCATGCAACAACCGCACAAGATGCGTGCCGCCAGCCGGCTTGGCCTTCTCAAGTAAATCAAATAGTACAGAAAGGTGCGCCGGATTGCGTCGCGGCGGAATCTCAGTGACGATGTCATCGGCAATGCACGAAAGCCCGACCGCATCGCCCTGCATGATGGCCAGATATCCCAGCGTGCCGGCGAGCCGCTTTGCGTAATCGAGTTTCGTATCGCCGTTCGAACCAAACGCCATCGAGCCGCTGGTATCGAGCACGATACAACACCGCAGGTTCGTATCGGCTTCGCTCTCTTTCACAAAATACCGATCGCTGCGGCCGTGCATCCGCCAATCGAGCCGGCGCAGGTCATCTCCCGGCACGTATTTGCGATACTCGGCAAACTCGACGCTCGAACCTCGATGCAAACTCGAATGCTTGCCCGATACATTCCCTTGCATGGGCCGACGTGCAAAGAGCGGCAACCGCGACAAGCGGCCAAGCGCCTGCGGATCAAGAAAACTTCGCGTTTGTCGCTCTGGTCCCATCGACACCCACTATTTTGCTCGTGCTACTCACAACTAAGCTTGATTCGCTTCGGCGATGAGTCGGCGAATAATTTCCTTAGATCCGATCCCTTCGGCCTGCGCGGCGAAACTGGTAATCAATCGATGCGCAAGCACCGGCAGAGCCACGTGTTCAATATCTTCCTGCCGAACCATGTAACTGCCCGATAACGCCGCCCGCGCCCTCGCGCCCAAGATCAGGCTCTGAACGGCACGCGGCCCCGCTCCCCAACCAACGAGCGGCTTCAACCAATCAGGTGCCGTATCCCCGTTCGGTCGAGTGCGCCGAACAAGCCGCGTGGCATACGTGTAAATGTGATCTGGCACCGGCACTCGCCGCACAAGCTCTTGATATTCGATGATCTGCGCCGCATACAATAAATGCTTTAATGCCGGCAGCTCATCGCCCGTGGTCGTGCGCGCGATCTGTATCTCTTCCTCCTCGGTCGGATAGTCGAGCTCGATCAGAAACATGAACCGATCCAATTGCGCTTCCGGCAACGGATACGTGCCTTCCTGCTCCACCGGATTCTGCGTCGCCAGAACCAAGAACGGAGGATCGAGCAAGAACGGTTTCCCGATGGCTGTCACGCGTCGCTCTTGCATCGCTTCGAGCATGGCAGCTTGCGTTTTAGGCGGAGCGCGATTGATTTCATCGGCAAGGATGATATTCGCAAACACTGGTCCATAGTTGAACTGGAACTCACGCCTGCCATTGGCACCCTCTTGCAAAATATCGGTGCCCGTGATGTCCATGGGCATCAGGTCGGGCGTGAATTGAATGCGATTGAACTTCAGAGACATCGTCTCCGCGAGCTTGCTCACGAGCAGCGTTTTTGCCAATCCCGGCACGCCCATCAACAGCGCATGCCCACGGGCAAACAAGCAAATTGCAAGCAGCTCGACGACTTCCTCCTGCCCCACGATAACTCGGGCCAACTCGGCGCGAAGTTGGGAAAACGTTTCTCCCAATCGATCGATCGCCTGAACGTCGTCGGCTCCGAGTTGTGATTCCTGCGCCGGCAAAGTTGCTTGAGACATACGTTATGCTCGGCTTGCGTGCCGAGCCTCTCGAGGTCCATAAAATCTTAAAAAGTGCCAATCGCGATTCGTCCCTGAAATGCCCAATGGGCGTACGCTTCTCTCTACCCACCAGTTCGGTAGTAGCATGCCAATTATCGCCGGAAAAAATGATTATGCCAGCACTTTCTGCTACGTTTTGTGCAAGGACCAACTGCCGAGTCGTAGTTATTCGATGCTCAAAATCGCTATTTAGGAACTCTAACAAAACCGGCGGGGACTGTCCCGATTTTGCGGAGTCTTCGCAGCAAAATGGGACTGTCTCCCTCTCTCAGACGGTTTTGTTAGAGTTCCTTAGTTCCAGCATTTGTGCTTAACAAACGATTACTGCTATTCCAACTGAAGGACACCTAAATCAACCGATTCGCCCACCTTTCCGCCGGCTTCCGCGGGAATAGTGAATTTGTAGGCTCGCAATTGTCCCGCCGGATGTTGGTCGAATCGGACGCTCATCGTGTAGTTGCCGGGCGGCATGTCGTCGAAATGAAATGTACCATCGCGGTCGACCGTGGCCGTAAAATAAGGGCTGCTTTGTCGAATTCGTTCCCTGGCGTCGGCCATGCCTTGCCACAGCTTGCCCGCCTCGGTGAGTCGCCATTCGGCGAACCACTGCTGCCGGCGTTTTTGGTCGTTTTGTGCGGCAGCGGCAATCGGCGACGGAGCCAAGGGTGGCAGTTCCACTGCCGCGGTCACTAGTGCAAAGTTCCATAACACTTTGCCTTGGTGATGCTTGGGCGGATCGAGAAGCCCCGTCACGCGAACGCCGTCGCCTCCCAGGTCGAGTTGTGTCGTTTCGCCGGCGCGGAATTGCGTCTTCACTCGTTTGGACGACGTGACTTCCGTGGCACCGTCATCCACCATGAACAGAATGTTACGGCCAACCACGCCATCGCCGGGAAACACGCGGTCGAACCGATACTTGCCGCCTGGACCAGTCGTCGCCCTATACGAAGTGAAAATCCTCGGCACATCGTCGCCGTAAGAATTAATCGCCCCCGAACTGAGGTCCAGATTCACATTCGCTGCCGGCTCGGTTCCGACTCGAAACACACCTTCCACATTCGCCCATGCTTCCAGTTGAATTTGCGAGGGGGCCGAATCGGGAATCGCTTTAATATAGGCGTACCCGGTGGGATGTGTGATCACGATTTGGAAGTTTGCGTCCTGGGGTGGGAATGCAAACCGGCCGGCCTCATCCGTGTCGAGTCGCGACGCATGGTAAGTCGAGCCGTCGTCAATATCGCCATTCTTGACCGATATCTGCGAACCGATAACGCCAAGTGCGACTTTCGCTCCGACAGCGGGTTTGCCATCGGGCGTTAACACGCTTGCGTCTACGTTGCGGCCACGCCGGAGCGCGAAATCAATCGTAATGTTGCCTTCATCGGATTGGATATCGCGCGAAACGGCGGCTTGATAACCTTTGGCCTCGACGCGAACTAAATGGGCCGGGTATCCATGACTTTGTCGAACCGTGTACTTACCGCCCGTCGCCGTGTAAACCTCGTTGCGAAACCACTGCAATGAAGGGCCGTCATCGGAACGTATGCCCGGAACGACTTGGAACTCTTTAATCGGCTCCTTGGTGTCAGCGTCAATTACTGTTCCGCTCACGACGAGTGCCGGCGGTGGGCGAAACACATACTCCTCATCGCGGGCACGAAGCGGTTGATAGGAAAGTTGCATTCCATCCGGGCGACAGATATCGGCTTGAATTTCGTCGAGCGGCGCTTCGTTCCACTCCCAGACACCATTCTCATCGGCGTAACCATTAATGTGATCGAACTCGAAATAGCCGATAGGCCCGCGCCACCGCTGGAAAAAGATGCGCGTCTTGGGAATTGGCTTCCCCTGTTCATCCAAAGCCACGACTCGCAGGTGCCCGCCGGGCTTTAGCACGAAATCCACCGGTTCCATGCCCGGTTCAACGCGGACTTGCTTCAAATCGAGCGCTTTGCCTTGGGCGGAAACTACGACACGGGCCATGCTCGGCTCGCAACCTTTCAGTCGATATTTGCCCTCGACATCCGTCCTGGTTTCCCGGATATCGTTCATGAATTTCGTTCGAACACGGGCATCGCGGATCGGCAATCCAGTCTCGTCGCTAATCGTACCCGTTATCGTGATCCCTCGTTTGAGAGGCGTTCGATTTATGAGCTTGTCCCCTTCGTGAATCTCAAATTCGCCCCTCGCTAAACTTCGACGCTCGGGCATGAATTCTGGGTGGCTAATCTCGACGAAAACATCGTTGGAGGTCGCCGGCACACTAAGAAAGCTCCACTTGCCATCGACACCGGTCGTAAACCTCTTTCCACCACTAAGCCCCTGCGTATCTCCCGGACGCTTCTTGTATTTCACATGGGGACTAATCGTGGCACCTTGAATCGGCTTTCCTTCTTCGTCCACCACGACGCCACCGACCGACCATGCGGCATCCAACTCGGCAGTAAATCGTTTAGGTATCCGTTCCGCCCGGTCGATTGTGTTCCACTCCGCCCAATAAGGTCCGTAACCGGGCTGGTTAATTTTTACGATGAAGTACTTAGGAGTATCTGGCAAATCGATTGTGATATGTCCGGCCGTGTCTGCTTCAAGTTCAGAGCTATATCTACGACCTGTTTTGAATACGCCGCGTTTTACTTGCTCAGCCGTCGGGGCGGGATCAGCGCGAAGCTCGATCAATACGCGGGGAATTGGCTTTCCGCTTGAATCAATCACTATTAGCTCAAATTGATGCGGATTGTCCGTGTCAGCCGGCGATTTCGCTGCCGATTGCCAACCTATCGGTGCCAAAACACCAAGGATAGCCAGAATCATTGTGCCGATTACCGCGCCGCGCGAAATACGCAATTGCTCTCGCATCGGCTCGCCGAACAGCCGAGCCACACGGCGACGAAGCTCCGAAGGCGACCGGCCGCTCGCGGCTAACGTGGCGAGGTTGCTTGGGTCTGGCACTCGCCGACTAAGCTCGACCACGCGCAACAGTGCCAGCGCATATTGAGCGCGGGCGTTCCGATGCGATGGTGCAATCGACCCGCAGGTGAGCTCGTCGCAGCAGTACTCACGGACCGAGCTGATCCGTCGGCTTACGTACCACAGTGCCGGGTTAAAAAACAGCACGGCCTCGGCCAGGCGCTGTGCGAGATTCACCCACATGTCGTATCGTTTGACGTGGGCCAGTTCGTGGGCGAGCACCATCTCCAGCTCTTCACCGGAAAGACCTGTGATCGCCGAAGCGGGCAGCAGGATCGTCGGTTTTACGAAGCCGACGACTTTCGGTACGACGATGCTTTCCGCGCGTGCAAGCACTGGAACAACACGCATGGACCAGTTGTGTGCCAGCACACGTAATGTGTCAACGAGCGGCCCCTGCTCGATAACGACCGCCCGCGCAGCGAGCCGGTGTGCTCCGAGAATGCCGACTGCTAACCGCAGCAGCATGACGACGACGCCCACGGCATACACGCCGGCAAGCCACGGCGCTATCTGCGACCACGGAACGGTTCGAGTTTCTGGCGAGGCCGCATGCGGGGCAACATTGGCTGAATTGGATGCATCGATGAACTCCACCGTTCCCACAATCTGCGGATTCGCCGGAGCATGAAGCGGTTGCTGAACCTGCGCAGCTTGTGCGATTGTCGCCGTCGCGCCGGCAATCTGGCTTGTCGCGGTCGCCTGGATCGGTTTTCCTTCACCAATCGAGAAGTAAGTGATCGGCATCGCCACGAACGCCAGAAAGAGCGCCGTCACGTAGACAGCATAACACTTGTCCGTCGAACGGCGGGCCCATGTCAATTCGAAGGCTCTAGCAGCGGCCGCCAACAGCGCCACTTGCCAAAGAGAATGCAGCAGCGTTAAACAGACGCGCCCGCAAACTTCCGGGTCGATGACTGTTTGCCAGTTCATGGTTTCTGCTCCTTGGCCTTACGATTGATAAGCCGTCGCAATTCGGCCAGTTCGTCGGCATCGAGGTCGGCGGTTTCGATCATGTTGAGGACCAGCGCGGAGGCGGACCCGTCAAAAACCCGAGAAAGTAAGTCGCTCGCCATACCGCCGGTCACGCGTTTTTTTTCGACTTTGGGCGAAAACAGAAACGCTTTGCCGTCCTTCTTCCGCCGCAAATAGCCTTTGCGGACCATGATATTGAGCATGGTGATGACCGAGCTGTGCGATAGCTCTCGGCCCGCTTGCTGTTCTAGCCGAGCCCGAACGTCGCGAACCGGCAATGGAGACTCGGCCCACAAGACCTTCAGAATATCCAGCTCGAGTTCGGTGGGATGCTCCGATCCGGGGCGAGCCATCATGAACCTCCGCTATCATCGAAACGAACGCCGCTTTACGGCCGATCTTTTAATTCATTCGATGATCTTAACGGTGTATTCACACCATGTCAACTTTTTTCCTCTAAAGGATGGCTCAGAAACAACTTCGGCAGAGGAGATTCACCACAGAGGCACGGAGGACACGGAGAAGATTAGGATTCAGGAAGGTGGATGCGGGGAGCAGGGCCAAGGCATTCAGTAGTTTCCCTGCCCCCTGCATCCACTATCCCGCATCCTGTAAAGCCTCCGTGTCTCTGTGGTTATTCCGAAAACAGGGAAGCCGTTATTGAGGCGGCCGTAAATTAAAACCACGCGGCGAATCAAGAAATTCTCCGGTCGATTTCCGCCTTGAGGCCAGAAATCAGCCGCAGATACCAAACAATGGAGACAATCAAAGCACCAAGGAATACAAGGCCGATCAGTGCCGCAAGAGGTGGCATCAAAGCAGCCGCAATCCCAATGATGATCGAGAGCACGACGATCCCCACCGAAAACACGAGGAATTTTACCGCACTCGACGCCAAGTTTTGGTTATGCAGATAGATGGCCGTCTGCCGAACGAACAGAATGAACAACACCGATCCGGCGAGCGACACGAGATTTCCCAAACTCCCCAATAGGGAAGCGTTCGTGATGGTAGAAATTCCCGTCAACAGGAAATTCAAGAGCATGCATATGAGCGACCCCACGATAAACCCTCGCGCGCCGCTCGCTTTCGGCACATTCGCGCACTGCACCTGCCCTACAAACACGGCGATACCAGCACCTACGACAACTAATCCGCCTAGCACTAATCCGATGAGGGCTCCCGGCGGCAACGCATCTATCTCCATAGGTCCATTCATGGCCGTGAAGGAGATTAAACCAATCATGAAAATAATGGAGATGAGTACAAAGATAATCACCGCATAGTAGAGAAGCGATAAACCGAAGCTTACCTGCCTCCATCCTGGCTCGGTCAGCGCGAAGCCCGCCCCGTAGTCCATCATTCGTCGTACGGCAGGATCGATCACCGCATTGCAATGTTCGCAACGCACGGCGGAACCGGAATTATTCATGCCGCATTGGGGACACGCCGACGGCTTATCCTGAGCGGCATTCGTTTCGCTCGCTGGCATACTGAATCGGTCGTCGTAGGAACCAACGGCAGCCGCATCGTGGCCGACCAATTCAGGAACAATTTGATGGGGGATCAGAATCGCACCGCCGCAAGTGGGGCATTTTGTCCGCTTGCCTCCCGCTGAGTCCGGCGCATTGAATACCCCTCCACACGTTCCACATGCGACCTCAATGGGCATACTGCATTCCTAGCTTCAATCGACTAGCCAAATATACCTACTGCCACAGAAGTTGAATCTGTACAAAGCGTCCTCGCCAGGGAGCTAACTTCCCAATATTCAGAACAACCACAGAGGCACGGAGGGCACGGAGGTTCTGAAGAGTGATTTTGAACCACGAAGACACGAAGTCACAAAGAGTTTGATCCACTGTAACACTCTGCGTATTGTCGTGGTGAGCGACCTATATACCTTTTAAAAAACTTCGTGTGCCTTTGTGCCTTCGTGGTTTAATCAGCGTTTGCCAAAATCAACCGCATGGGCGGCTAACCATGCCAGGATCATCATACCGAAGGCAGCCACCCGCCACGATACTCGCGGCTCCAAAATTTTTCAGCCGCGGAATTATTCAAGATGTGCCCGTTCTTGGGATCGATCTCCAGCGGCTGACCCGTTCGATAAGCGATATTGCCGAGATGGCAAAGCAGAGCGCTTTTGTGCCCTTCTTCGATGTCGGCATTGAGCTTGGCACCGTCGCGGATCGCATCGATAAAATTCTGCGCGTGCTCCACGTCGCCACGCGAAAGCGAGTCCGATTCGAACACCTTGCCGTCTTCGCCGTACAACTTATAGCCGTTGTCGTCGACGTAAATCTCGCCCTTTTCGCCACGGATACTGATTCCTATTTGGCTCTTTCGATCGCTCCGTCGCGACCAGGCAATTCCCTCCCAAAACATCGTTTGGCCGTTGAAGTCGAAAGTTACCTGGTAAGTGTCGGGCGTTTGTTGATCGTCGTCGTGACGGAGTTTCGACGCCGCGGCGACGACACGCGCGGGATAATCGACTCCCAGCGCTGCGCGGCAGAGATCCATCGTATGAACTCCGTTGTTACCGATCTCGCCGTTGCCCCAGTTCCAGAAAAAATGCCAGTTGTAATGGATCAGATTGTCCCGATACGGTTGTTCTTGCGCTGGGCCCTGCCACAAGTCGTAATCCAACCAGGCAGGCGGCGCTACTTGCTTGCCATGTCCAATGGTTGGCCTATTCGCGTTGTAAAACGAGCCGGCATACAAGGGTCGCCCGATCGCACCGTCTTGCAATCGCTTGAACACCTTCTGATACAACGGCCCACTCCGCCGCTGCATTCCGACTTGCACGACTCGCTTCGTCGATCGCGCTGCTTCGATCATTCGCTCGCCTTCTTCCGGCGTTTGGCTGGCCGGTTTCTCCACGTAAACGTGCTTTCCTGCCGCACAGCCCCACAGCGTGGCAGCGGCATGCCAGTGATTGGGTGCTGCACAAACCAGCGCATCCACGGCCGGGTCATCGAGCGCCTGCCGAAAATCCTTAACCGCCTTGGGTTTGTTTCCAAAGTGCGATGTAACGGATGCGACGCCTTTCTCTAACGCCTTTTCATCGCAGTCGCACACATAAGCGAACTCGACTCCCGGTACGTTCTTGAAGGTATTAACGAGTTGAGGGCCGCGATTGTTGCCCCCCATTAAGGCGAGCACTACTTTGCGATTCGGATCGCTGGCCAAGATACGCTGCCTCGAAGCCATGGCGAGCGTTGCTGCCGTTGTACCTGCTAGGAAAATACGTCGATTAAAGGCGCTCATGCTTTCCTCAAGAAAATACCTACAGATGCAACAGAAACTAGCCCTCGCTATTGCTTGGCTAACTCCTCCTCGGCTTTTCGGATAACGTCGGTCAGTGCGACCGGCTTGCCGTCAGTTCGCTTGCTTTCGTCGGCCGCCTCCATAAAGGCGAACAACTCGATGCTCTCCTGGCTCGACACGGGCGGCTTGCCATCGAGAAAGAACTGGCAAATCGCCTGCACGGCTGGTCCGTAACCGGCATTTCCGCGGCGATAAACGGCCTGCTTCGTGCCGTAAGCGGTAATACCGTAGTATGCATTACCGACCGTCAACCCGCGGAACGAGCCAATTGTTCCGTTGGCCCATTTGCCAACCACAACGCTCGAGTCTTTAGCATCGACCCGGGTCACCGTCTCGCACCCAGGCCCCATCACCGCGTACAAAGCTTCCACACCATGAACGCCATACCAGAATAAATCGGGGTGATGCGGTTCGAGCTTCAAGGGCCCTGTGGATTCGCAACCTAAAAACTCGCCAAGCGCAGCATCTTTTGTAAGCGAAGCATACTCCGGATAAAATCGCAGCGATGAGGAAGTAAATACAGGCGTGTTGGTCGCTTCGGCATGCCGAAAAATTGCAATCACATCGGCCAGCGATGCCGCGGCCGGTTTGTCGATGAAAACCGGCTTGCCCTTCGCGACCGCCTTGAATTGTTCGAGATGCGTGCGGCCATCCACGCTTTCGAGCAAGATGACATCCGATTCCTTCGCAAGTTCCTCCAGCGAATCGACAATCTTGATACCGCGGTCTCGCAACCCATTCACAAACCCCTCAAGCCGATCGCGGCTCGACTCGATGTCGTCGCTGCCGCCGGGATACGCGACCGTCACTTCAACTTTAGCAAGGGGCCCCGTGGCATCGGGCTTGTTGATCAAGTCTGTAAAAGCAAGCACATGCGAGGTATCGCAACCCACGATGCCGGCGCGGAGAACTCGATCTTCGGCACGCACAGCCACGCAGCAAACCGTGGCCGCGAGCAGCGCAAAGAAGCATAAGATGGTATGTCGCACGATTGTTACACCAACTGTTTTTGGCCTGGAATTGCCACACTCGTCGGCGGCACGTTATCGTTCCACTCGTAGCTGGTTGGGCCCAGCCGCTCTTGGCTATTAATCGCCTGGTCCCAAGTGAGTTGCTGCCCCGTGTAGGTACACATGCGGCCCATCACGGCAAGCATCGAGCTATTTGCCATGTAATGGCCGTTATTGATGGGCTTGCCGTCGCGGATGCTCTTGAACAACTCCTCATGCTCGATCGTGAACATGTCTGGATTCGGACCACGCTTCGGCTGCCAGGCATTTTCACCATGAATTTGGCAGGCAAGGATCTGAGCATGACCTTTGGTGCCTAGCACGATCTCATCCACGAAATTCGTCGTGTTGGCTTGCTGGCGACAGGTAAAGTAAACGCGAACATCGTTCGGATATTGATAAAATACCGTGTGGTGATCGTAAACATTTCCATACTCCGCACCCGTACGCTGCTGACGACCTCCCATGCCGAAAGCGCTTACCGGTTGGATGTCGCCCAACAGCCAACCCGTTTTATCCAAGCTGTGTACGGCTTGTTCGCATATATGGTCGCCGGACAACCAATCGAAGTACAACCAGTTTCTGATCTGGTACTCCATCCGGCTCCATTCAGGCCGATCACCGCGATGCCACAACGTGCCCGCGTTGTAGCTCGACTGAATAGCCACGATGTCGCCAATCGCCTTGTCTTCCACGATACGACGAACCGTTTCTTTGACATTCGGATGGTATCGCCAACACAACCCCGAAACGACCGCGAGATTCTTCTGCTTGGCTTTCTCACACGTTTCGATAATGCTTCGAATGCCGGGCGCGTCGACAGCGACCGGCTTTTCAACAAAGGCGTGCTTACCTTTGTCCACCGCATAGGCCAAATGCTGCGGACGGAAGTGGGGGGGCGTGGCTAAAATCACCACGTCCACGTCGCTATCGATCAGTTGTTTGTAAGCATCGAAGCCAGAAAACAGGTGATCGTTGGCAACTTGGACCCGATCTTTTACCGATTCATAGCTTTGTAGTTCTTTAAGGCTGATTTCGTTCTTATCGGCGAACGCATCGGCGATGGCAACCAGCACGTTATCTTTGCTTGCCGATAACGCGTTCAAAGCGGCCCCGGTGCCACGGCCACCGGCTCCGATCAAACCAACTCGCAAGGTTTCGCTTGCTCCGGCATGAACGGCCCGAGGCACGGCCAACGTACTTGCGAACGCCGCTCCGACCGCGGCCCCACTCGATTTTTTGAGAAATTGACGACGTGTCGGGCTCTGAAATTCATTTTTCATGAAATACTCTGCCTGGAAGGATAGCGGAAGCTTACTGTCGCTTCACAGTTACCTTCGTTCAAGAAAGTTACCGTGAGTCACTAGCAGGTTAAGGTGGGAATTGGACGAATGCTGCAAACCAATGCGCCAAAACAGTGCAACATCGCCACCTGTTTGATTGTCCCCCCCGGCCGCGCCCCGGTCAAGCATCGCAGAAACGTGCAGAACGAGCAAGAAACGACTCTGAGCAGTGTGGTGTGGTTTCATTGTTCAAAAACAGGAAATCTTCATTGTGCAAAACCAGTAGTGCCGTCTTGCAACTCGCTCTTAATTTTTCCTGTGGTTGCGCATCTTGATCGTTTGCTCCGGCGATTTTCTGCTGGGAAACGTGGTTGGTGGGATCGTGTTGGACTGCAAAGTGCTTGTGGTGGGCTTGTTCTCCTGTTGGTTGGCGTTGGGCTTTAG
>CAZTWS010000050.1:0-33351 GCA_964618225.1 uncultured Planctomycetaceae bacterium | reverse complement strand
CGAGATCGACGTCAACGCCGTCCGGTGGGCGAGCGCGTTCATGCTCCACCAGACGAGGCGGATGTTGTTCATGGCGGCCGGGCACGTGGCGGACAACCCGTTTCATGCCGAGTGCCTCAAACTCGTCCGCAAGCTCCAGCAAGCGCCAGGGGGTCACCTCACGCACACGGACGGTTCGTCGGCGCATCGAGCCAGCCCTTCAGCGAATACAAGCGGCGCCCCGGTGATCGAGTCGGCCACAACTGGCGGATCCCCAACGTGCAAGGCAAACGGGCCGTCCGGCACGTTGTCTTCGACGCCAACTACTGGAAGAGCTTCGTCTACTCGCGGCTGGCGGTGCCCATGGGCGACCGCGGATGTCTCTCGCTGTTCGGCGATAATCCGGATCGTCATCGGCTCTTCGCTGAGCACCTCACCGCCGAATACCGCGTCCGCACCGAAGGTCGCGGCCGGCAGGTCGACGAATGGAAGCTGCGGCCCGAGCGGAGCGACAATCATTGGTTTGATTGTCTGGTAGGCGCCTCGGTGGCGGCGTCGATCCAGGGCGCCGTTCTGGATGGTACGCAGGCCACGGCCGCTGTGAAGCACGATCGCGTCAGCTTCGCGGAGCTGCAACGGAGGCGCCGCTGATGCCGACTGACGACCATGGTCGCGAGGACCGCGGCATCGTCTGTCCGCAGTGCGGCTGCCGGCACTTCTACGTGGTCTACACGCGCCCGAAGGCTGGCAAAATCCTGCGGCGCAAGGAGTGCCGGCACTGCGGCCGCCGGCTGATGACGATTGAGCGGGCTCGCGGCGCCGCGGGCGATTCGGCCTCATAAGCGAGCGGCGAAATCTGCTATCCGACGGAACGCCCGATCGAGATCGAACGCAGAAAAGTCCCGTCGGCGAAGCACCGGCCGCAGATACGTTTCCAACTGCGCGCGAAGCGACTCGAGTTTTGTCGCCGACGCGTCGACGGGCTCGTTGCTTGGAATCGCCAGTTTTCGCCTCAACAACTCGAGCAAGCCGCCGTCGGCAAGTTCGACGCTGCCCACCGAGAAGGCATGGTCCAGGTCAAAGAAGTCGCGGATGGCGGGCTCCCGTCGTGACAGCGCGGCGCGGATCTTCTCGGCGTAAGCCTCGCGTCGCGTGAGCACGACGACGTCGATGGCGGGAATCGCCGGGCCTTTGCGGAACGGGTCCAAGAGCAGCGTGCGTGCGGGCAACGCCGTTGGCGGCTCCTCGATCGGTTCCCGAACGCTCACCTCGATCTTAATGAAGTCGTCTTGTCCGGTCACGACGGATCGATATGCCAGACGACCTCCATACTGCATGGAATTGTTGAAGCCGCGCAGCGGTTCGACAAGCCGCAATGCGCCCACCCGTTGTTCGATCGCAGCCAGATGGGATTTGAGCGGGTCGATTCGCCGCCTCCGTTGGCTTCGACTAGCGTCGACCGGCGTCGACACCGCAAAGTCGAGATCCTCGCTCAGGCGGAAGAAGTCAGCGTGGATCTTGCTCAAGCAGGTTCCGCCCTTGAACGTCAATCCGACGCCGGTTGCTGCGAGGTCGGCGAGCGCCACCGTGCAGAAATAATCCTTCTCGATGAGCCGCTCGCTGAATTCCGTTTCGGCGGCCGTGAAGCCCAGGGCAGCGCGAAACAGATCGGCGTCTTCGTGGTAGACTGGCGTCGCGTCAGGCATTGAAGATCACTCCCCAGCGTCGATCGACGCTGCCCTGCTTGGCTCGCGTCGGACACCACGGAATGAGCGCCGTGGTCGACGTGAGTTCGCCTTCAAGCTTCTTGAGAAGTCGCTCCGGGACGCCTTCCAGTTCCAACAGTTTACCCAGCCGACGAACCGTGCCAGTGTTGCCGTACTTGATGGCGGCCGAGACGATCGTGTTGGCCAGCTTGCGGTCCCGCGCCAGTTCGGTGCGAATCCACTGGTAGGCGCGGGGCAGGCTGCCGAAGCGCGACCAGTCGTAGACTGCGTCGACAAGGCTCCGCGCGCGTGACGAGTAGATGACGTCAACGCCTTCGGGCGTGCGGACCGTCTGGGCGTCGCCAAGTCGCGAGGGCTCGACCTTGATCAGCGAAAACTCCGCCGCGCCGATCTTACGACGTCCCGAGATCGCCGTGTTGTAGACGTCGAGTCGCTGGGGGACCTGCTCGTCCCAGCCATACCGATGAAAGGCGGCCGGGCCGCAGATTTGGTAGTTGGCGCCGCGGTCGTCCATGAGCGTGGCCAGGGCCAGGAACTCTCCCGGACTCCAGCGTCCACCGGGTGGAATCCGCGTCGGCAGCAAGTACAGGCCGGGGCGAACCCGCGCGATCAGCCGGCGCCGGGTCATCCGACTGAAGACTTGGCGGGCCTGAGTCGCCGTGATCCCGAGCGCGGAGGCCGCTTCCTCGCTGCGGAGGAGCTGCCGGCCGCGCATCTGCACGTAGGCCAGGAGCTGGGTTTCGAATTCGCCAAGGACGGCCGCCACGGGTGTACTCCACTTTTCTTCGATTGCGTATAACGCAATTTACATGAAATAGAATACAACACAGCCGGGACTGGGTCAAATCAACTTTCTCCAGCTGTTCGCCGGGGCACGTTCCACATCTGGAACGACTCGCGACTTTCCGGCGCCTTCTTCGTCATCTGCTGACGCCACCGGGTAGGTCTCCCAATAGGCAGATGCGTTACTTGCGTCCTGCCGCTGGAGCCGCCGCCCATGCCTGACAACCTCGACGACGCCATCCGCCAAAACGCCCAGGGGCCGGCCAAGGCCGCGGGCGATGCAGGCAGCGTCGAGCAGCACAAGCTCACCGAGCAGATCGAGGCGGACAAGTACCTGGCCTCCAAGCAGGCGGCCAAGTCGAAACGCCGCGGCCTCGTATTCAATAAGCTCGTTCCCCCAGGGGCTGACTGACTGGTGTTCTCACGGCTTGCCAATCTGTTCACTGTGAAGCCGGCTCATTCGCGCGGGCCTCGTCCCATGCGCATCGTCCGCGCCCGCTACGACGCCGCAGTAACCAACGAGGACAATCGCCGCCACTGGGCAAACGCCGACGGGCTGTCGGCCAACGCCGCCAACAGCCCTGAAGTCCGTCGCACCCTACGGAACCGCTCACGCTACGAGGTCGCCAACAACAGCTACGCCCGCGGCATCATCCTCACCCTGGCCAACGACGTCATCGGCACCGGGCCGCGGCTGCAGTTGCTCACCGCCGACGGCGAAGCGAATCGTCGGATTGAACTGGAGTTCGCACGCTGGTCTAAGTCAATCGGACTGGCCGAGAAGCTCCGCACGATGCGGATGGCCCGTGGTGCCGACGGCGAGGCGTTCGCGATCCTTACCAGCAATCCGCGTGTGACGACTGACGTCCAATTAGACCTGCGGCTGGTAGAAGCGGATCGGGTTACTACGCCGGACGTTGACGCTCGCTTGTCCCGCGCCGTCGACGGCATCGTGTTCGACGGCGCCGGAAACCCGATCGAGTATCACGTGCTTCGCAGCCACCCGGGCGATGCCTCGCTGGGGCGCGAATACGACCGGCTGCCGGCCGCAAGCGTCGTTCATTGGTTTCGATCGGATCGTCCCGGTCAGGCTCGCGGCATTCCCGACATCATGCCGGCGCTGCCGCTGTTTGCGCAGCTCAGGCGGTTCACGCTCGCCGTCCTGGCCGCGGCGGAAACGGCCGCCGACTTCGCGGGCATCCTCTACACCGACGCCCCGGCTAACGGCGAAGCCGATTCCGCCGAACCCTTCGAACCCATTGAGCTTGAGAAGCGGGCCCTGCTCACTATGCCGGGCGGTTGGAAGATGAGCCAGCTCGAAGCGGAACAACCAGTGACAACCTACGCCGAGTTCAAGCACGAGATCCTCAACGAGATCGCCCGCTGTTTGAACATGCCGTTCAACGTCGCTGCGGGCAACTCCTCGGGCTACAACTACGCCTCCGGTCGGCTTGACCATCAGACCTATTTCAAGTCGCTCCGCGTCGAGCAGGCGCACGTTGAGTGCGTCGTGCTCGATCGGATTCTTGCAGCGTGGCTCGATGAGGCCGCCCTCATTCCGGGTCTGCTGCCGGCGGGGCTCGGCCCCTTCGCCGACTGGCCCCATCAGTGGTTCTGGGACGGGCACGAGCACGTTGACCCCGCCAAGGAAGCCAGCGCGCAAGCGACGCGGTTAGCCAACCACACCACCACCCTCGCCGACGAGTATGCCCGTCGCGGCCAGGACTGGGAAGCGCAGCTGCGCCAGCGATCTAAGGAGCTCGCGCTGATGAGCGAGCTTGGTCTATCCACAGGCCCTCAAGAAACATCCCCCTCTACGGAGCAGATCGATGAAGACGAAGTCCCCGCTCGCGCCACCTGACGCGCGCCAATTGCCCGCACCGCTCCAGCTAACGGCCAGCGCCGAGTTCGATCTGGAAGCTGCGGGCGACGCCAGCCCAGGCCTGCCGCGCTTCCGCATGGTCGCCTACACCGGCGGACCGATGCGAATCGCCGGTTGGCGCTTTCCGGTGATCCTCGATCTGGCCGGCCTCACTATCCCTTCGCAGGCCCGTCCCATTCGATTCGGGCACGATCCTCTCTCGGGCGTCGGCCACACCGATGCCATTGCCGTCGATCAGGGGCAGCTCGTGGCGACCGGGGTCGTGTCGCGCGATACGTCGGCCGCACGGGAAGTGGTCGTCAGCTCGAAGAACGGGTTTCCCTGGCAAGCGTCAGTTGGCGCTCGTTTAGCTTTGGCCTTCCGGGTTCACAATCGCAGAAGTACCGGTCGCAGGCGGCTGGTCGAAGGGATTTCAGTCCCACCGGAGAACAGAGGAGTTGTGCCAAGGTTGGCCAGTAACCCTCGACTCGCTCTTCGAACAGGTCTTGAATCGCGCGCTGATGCGCCCACATGCCAAATCTGGAGACGGTATGTACTTCAACCCCCATGCACTTTCCAAGTGCTTCACTCGGCAGATCGAGTTCGAGGATCATTTCCTCAGAATCTTCGACCACAGCACGGACACGCGCGCGCTTTGGTCTGGAAAGCCCTAAGGAAAAGAGTTCGACGAGCGTATCTTCGGTTAGAAGGCCCGAAGGAACGTGCTCGTTCATCGCAATTCTAAGGTAGCGTCCTGAGCCAGTGTCGATCTCGCTTGTTTCGAGTGACTCTGCTGTTTCTGATCGTACCGTGGCGGGGAAACGGCGCTTATCTTGATCACTCCGAAGGCGAAGCAAGTCCATCATGACCCGCAATGCGGAGAACTTACGGCGAACCAATGCGTGAGCATTGGAACGCTCGCGTACAGTGCAATCGACCAACGGTGTACGCAATGCGCGGGACGTTCTCTTGAATTCATCCCGGCGTTGATTGTGCATTTCCCAGAGTTGGTCCCTGAGATTGGCTTTTCTCCGTTCGACGTCCTGCATCTGGCTCTTACATGTGCGGTATTCGCGGAGCCACTCACTCGGATCAGCTGGCGTCTCGTCCCAAATCGGGTGAAAAGACACGGTTGCGGGCGTGAATCGAGATTGGTTTGTGGGAACGTCGAGGCGGTCGATTCCGTCCAAGACTGCTAGTGTGAAAGACGAATTCTTGGCGGATTGCGGCCGAAGCACCAAACGCCACCGAGTTCCCAAGACACATACCTTGGGAAGGCCACTTTTGGTTGCCCATGACGTGCTCTGGACCGAGATACCTCGAGTTAAGTCGAACTTGATTTCACCGAGCAGTTCGGTTCCAACGAGGCCAAATTTATTAATCCAACGCTCCAGCGAGTTCGGCACGTAGCTGATCCGGAGCTTTGCCGTAAAAACAACGCCCAGGTTGCGTAATTGCTCCTGTTGCGATTCAAGTTCGGTGATCGCGGCGAGCGAAAGTTGTGGAGCCGTTTGCTCTAGATGATTTTCAATCCAGTCACGTGGTACGGCGATCTCAGGTGGATGCATCGTGTTAGCATTTGGTTAGGTCAGTTCAAGCCGTACTTGTTACGGCATTTATACGACTCTCGCTGCGTTGCCCACCGACGAAGGAGATTCCCCAGGCCCTGATTTTATCCACTCACCGCGCCGTTGTCGCCCGGCGGTTATGGCGCCGCCGCATTCGCAAATAGCATCCGACGTAGTGACGAGAGCATTCCTCTACCCTGCTGTGGCGATGCAACCATAGAAGGCAAGGATTGCGAAGTTGATGCCTCGATTACTTTCGGCCACTCTGTATCAACGTCAACCATATTGACTGGTTGGTGTGCGATGGCTCGCATTAATTGCAGAAACTGCTGTCGATGCTCATCTTCACGCACCGCTAAGTGTCGTAATTGAGCATCCACGACCGTTTGAACCAATTGGTTCGCCACGGCCGTCGCTCCTCGGAGCGTTGCCTCCTCGCGTTCGGCGGCCAGCTGTCGTTGTCGTGCTACGAGGGACTTCGCACGTCGCCGCTCGTTATTAACGTGTCCTTTGGCTGCCCAGGCGGCGAATGATCGCCAGACGCGGAGACATACGACAAATATGCCAATTCCGGCGAGTAGGGCGATCGTACCCCCGACGACGATTCCGCACACAAGTGCCAAACTGAACCAGATATCCATGATCGCGCCTTAGAAATGAAAGAGATAAGAAAGAAGTCCCGGGCAGCTTCCATGCGCCCGGGACATGACTTAGTTGCTCAATAACCCCACACCCGTTCCCAGACGCGGTTTACCGTCTCTGCCGCAGAAGTGGCGGCATCAACGGTTCCTGTCCATGCGGCCTCGGCGGAATCCGCGATGGTCGTGCCGGCTGCATGGACTCGATTCACCGTCCACGCGGCAGCAGCTTCTGCCGCAGCTTCGCCGCCGATGTAACCGGCAACTCCGCCGGCAAACCCGCCAGCGATGCCGCCGATGACTGTCCCTGGCCCAGGGGCGACTGCCGTGCCGGCTGCCCCTCCGCCCACAGTACCAAGTTTGGCACCAGCCAATGCCCCGCCCCAGCCCCCGGCCATACCAGCCACGTTCGTGGCATGGGCGACTTCCCGTTGCTCGACTGTGATCTCGCCGGCAACGAACCTTTGCTCGGTTTCTATTCCGTCGCGAACACGGAAGCCGGCATCTACGGCAACCACTACTGGAACGGCTACCTTAGCAACAGTTCTCAGCCTCGTGCCGCTCTTCGCCGTAGCACGGGCAACGTCATCCGTCGAACGAGCGACATCGTCGACGACCTGAGAAGTTCCTTTCGTCAGGTCGTCGAGTGCGGATTGCGCCAACCGTACCGCTTCATCCGAACATTTTGCAGTCTGTTCGAGTACGGCAGCGACTGGTTCGCCCAGGATGTGCGAAGTCCTGACGACGTGAACTTGCATTTTTCCCCTAGCCGCCGCATCGAGAATTAGTGCCGCGCCACGGCGTTCTGCATCCGAAGCGCCGGGATGGCGAAGCACCTTCTTGGCGGCTTCAACGGCCCACTCAGTCGATCCTTGAGGATGACCGTACGCGCGGCTGAGCCGGCTGCTGCCGCCTTTGGCTTCGAGGACGTGAACCATACCATCAGATCCCAGGTAGACTTGATCGGGTCCTTGGACGAGGCCCCGGCCCGTGCCGTCAAACACGGCAGTCCACCCCTTCGCTCTGGCAAAAGCCCTCGCTCCATCGTCGCCGAGTTGCTCGGCGAGCCTCACACGTTGTTCGACCGTTGCCCCAAGCCAAGCCTGCTGACGAGCGGTTCCAGGGGCTGACCGGCCGAGTTCGCTGCTGGAAGCCGCCACCTCCGAGGCGACTAGTTGGGCGTGCGCGGGAGAGGCCATCCACATGCCTCCGGCTGCTGATGCGCACCAGCACGTTAGTGGGAACAGAAGGGAAGGGGAAAGGAACGAGCGAGTCATGGTGACTCTCCTGAAGAAAGGAAACTCGCTGCCTCGCACAACGCAAGGCAGATCTCACTTACGTTGATCGAGTCGTGCTCGTAATCGCCGTCGCTACGAATGAAGTCCGCCCCAAGGGCAGATGAAACCGCCCCCGTCCTTTCCAGCGAATGCTCAAGAGACCGACTTGGTAGTCGTCATCGATGGTCACACGCACCCGCTCCGGAAGGAGAGATGCAGCCAGTTCCAGTGCTCTCGCCTTGATCTCTCCGCAAGACTGAGCCGCCGCAAACCTCCGTTGCGTTGTGAGCCGGCGCCGAAGTCGCGATGCATCAGCAGCCCGCCCCCAGGCGGACTCGGCGGCCTTTTCCTTGGTAGTCTCAAGGATTTCTTTGAAAGTAAGTCGCTTCATGGCTTGTCTCCAACATTGGTTGTTTCGTTGGGACGCCACAAAGCAACGGTCGCGCCAATCAGAACGGATTCTGGTTAATTATTTTGTAATAGCCATAAGTCTTTACTAATTAGTGTTTTGTGGGAATTTATCTCGCCGTTAGAGTTGACCATAAGTGCTCTATGAAGAACAATTGACGGTTAGAACTAAGCGTTTCGTTCTGTTTGAAACAGGCATTGTTCTTGGGAGAGCAACTCGATGGCTACCCTCCTCAGCTGGATCGGAACCGCGGACTTCGCCGCCTGGAAGCAGGAGTGTGCAAACGGAGACGGTCCTCTTCTTGCGGTCGCGCGACATATCGGCGCGACCGAAGTGGAGTTGCTATGGGACGACGGCAGCGCAAAGGTACCGCTTGCCGAAAGTCCGAACTACTCACAATGGCTTCAAGAGCAGCTGCACCGCGAAGGCGTATCCGCCAAGGTCCGAGTGTGGCCCTGCGCCGACGCAAGAGTCGTTGACTTTGGTTGGGTCTATGGCCAGCTCGAGCGTTTGAACGAGTCCGTTCTGGCAGGACGAGACATCTGCGTGAATGCGAGCAGCGGCACCTGGGTAATGTCAGCCTGCTGGATCGTGTTCAAGAAGGCACTCGGTCTCGATTTGCGGCTATTTCGGAGCAGTCCCGAGAAGGGCGTTGAACCAGTAGAGCTTCCCCCAAATCTCACCATCGAAATGACCGAGGTATTGAAGGGCCGACGATCTCAGCTTTTCGACAGATACGTGCGTGGCGAAATCCGTCTGCGGGAAGCTGACATTCGAGGAGAGATTGCACATTCGGAGCGGATGAAGGAAACGTTACTAGAGCTAAGTGCAATTGCTCCATTCGCGGATGTGCCAGTCCTGCTTCTCGGCCCGCCGGGAGTTGGAAAGACGAGACTGGCCAGAATTATTCATGAACTCAGCAGGGTTTGCGGGAAGTTTGAAACCGTTGACAGCGGCACTTTGGGCGACAAGCAGTCTATGGCCGAAGTCTGGGGTTGGGAAAAAGGAGCGTTCACCGATGCGGGCACGAAGAAGCGAGGGATAATCGAGGACGCCGCAAACGGCACGTTCTTCTTGGACGAGATTGGCAATGCGGATGCATTCGCGCAGAAGAACCTTCTTCGACTTCTCCAAAACAAGCGATATCGTCCGCTCGGCAGCAGCGAAGAAAAGGAGATCGAGACTCGCATCATCGCGGCCACCAACTGCAATCTGCGCGAAGAGGTTCGGCAAGGTCGTTTCAGACAGGACTTGCTAGATCGGCTATCAGTCTATGTCGTAGATATTCCGTCATTGAACGAGCGGCAGGATGACATCGGGCCTCTCGCAGAGAAGTTTCTTCGCGAGTTCAACGCGCACTGGGGGGATGAGATTGAGAGGTTAGGCGGAAAACGAAAAAGTCTGAACGCAGGAGCCATACGTGAATTGAGGCGGTATAAGTGGATCGGAAATGTAAGAGAGCTTGAGAACTTAATTACCCGACTGGCTGTTCGCACGATTTCCGCCGAGCCGGAGATCTTGGCCGAGGACATTCGTCGCGAGCTATCCTTGGACAAATCCGAATCGGCGAGTCACTCGGGACTGGAACCGCTCGGCGACCGCATCGACCTAGAGTCTTCACTTGATCGCATTAGACTCCACTACCTTCGACAAGCATGGAGAACGTGCGATGGAAATCAAACAAAAGTTGCTGCAATGCTCGGCTATGACAGCCGAACCCCAATACGAACTTTGATTAATCGACTTAAGACCGCTGGTTATCCAATGGATGACCTCCGTTAGTTCGATAACTGTGAATTCTGCCGATCACGCGGTGCGGTACCGTTGTCCGACCGGCAGCCTTCGCTCAGTGCCCGTGTCCCGAGCGAGTCACCCTGCTTGCGGCACAAATGGGTGCCGAGGTAAACGCGAGGCCGTGCAAGTCAATCGCGAGATGGCGGCCAAATAAGACTGGTGCGGAAGTGGCCATCTCTCGTGGGTGTTAACTCGCAAAGGGCGCTCGCGGCGGCCTCTATTTCACCAACCGAGTTAACAATTCGGCGTGGCATTCCCGTTCCGTCGATCGTAGTCGGTTCCCTTCGAGAATTTCCGATCGAAAGGGTCACGAACTCCGTAACTCCTGGTAGCGCAGTTGGTTGCAGTAGTCGCCGAAGAGAGTGTTGTTACGAACACGGTTCCCTACCCGGAGGACACGTTCTAAGCACCCCAACGCGTAGCATGGATGCTTTCATCCCCCCTGGATTGTCGCGAGATCGTCGGCAGGAAATCGCTCCAGCCGATTGTGGCTTAGCATGTTACAATCGCCGCATGGCACTGCTGATCGACGGCTATAATTTGCTCCATGTGACCGATATCTTCGGCGAAGCCGGTCCGGGCACCGATTTGCACCGCACTCGGTTGGCATTGCTGAACTTTCTGGCCACCGCAGTTTCAAAAAAAGAGCGCTTACATACCGCGATCGTTTTCGATGCTGCTGGTGCGCCGCTCGGCCTGCCCAGGCTCATTCATCATCAGGGAATGACGGTCCATTTCGCTCCGCGCGATTCAGACGCCGACGAAATGATCGAGGATTTATTGGAGAAGCATCGCTCGCCCAAAACCTTGCTCGTCGTGTCGGCCGATCATCGCGTGCAACGAGCCGCTCGCTCGCGCGGCGCGAAATACGTGGATAGCCTTGAATGGTACACGGCAAAACGAGCAGAGATGCGGGCCAAGAATACCGAGGAGAAACCCTGTCAGGCAAGCGGCAACTTGACTTCAGAAGAATTGGCTTATTGGATGCGGCAATTCGGCGAAGCTCCGCCTGTTGAAGAGCCAGACAGCATATTTCCACCCGGCTATGGCGAAGACCTGGAAGAACTTCACTAGATGTGGAAGGCATCTCCGACGCCGATTTCGCTTTCAGCTATAGGCGATTGAGCGTTAGAGCAAAGCCTATGCTCGCCGTTTTTTACTTTGGTGGCTGTGCCGGTGGCGGGTTCGAGTTGATCGCTTTGATCTGTGGGTTGATCGGGCGGAAGGTCATGTCGCCGGTCGAACGCAGATCGATTTCGTAAGTCCTTCCCGGTCGCACCCGCATCCCCACTGCGTTAGCATGAGCTGCACGAATGCCAAGTTCCTCTGCTTTATTCGGGTCGTTGGCGATGAGCCAAAAATCTGCCCAAATCTGTCGTTCGAAATCCGACATTTCGTGACCCTGGCCGTAAGCGGTCGGACGGGTGCCAACTTCGTCGAGCACGAATCCGGCTGATGCCTCCTGATGCTCGCCAAATAGTCGTTGAAATAACGCAATGGCAGTGGAACGGTCGAGGTCCGAGTCCTCGATGTATTTGTCGTCAAACGTCACTCGCAAGTAATCCACGTAAACCATATCGCCTTCGATGTCGAATTGTCGCGGCTCGCCAATCGAGGCACCGTGTTCGTTCACCTCCACGAACTCGATGCGAGTCATTAATTTTGTTGGTGCGGAAGTAGCCGGGGGTTCAGCTACGTCTGTTGCAGGAGCTTCGTTGGAAGGAGACTCCGAAGTTATTCCTGTTCCCGCGTCTTCGGGTACTTGGGCTGTATCCGCACCCAGTTCGGCTGGCGTCTCGTTCGTAGCCGTTTGATCAACGGGAACCTGTCCTTGATCGAGAACGGTGAGCTTGGCCAATCGGTTTCTCACTTTGAGCAGCCGCATGGAAACTTCCACCTTGGCGAGTTTGGTGGATGTTTCTGCAAGTTTTACGCTCAGGCCGCTGATTTCTTGCCGTGTTTGCTCGAGGTCGGTGTTTGCCTTTCTCAGATCTTCCTTGGCCGCATCCAATTCTTGCTGCTTGTTAGCGAGCTCCTGATGAGGTTCGTTGTAAATGTCGTAGGCTTTATAGCCACCGACCGCTGCAATGCCGGCAACGAACAGCATTAGCAGTGTTCGCAAGGTTGTGTTGACAGTGCCGACTGTATCGGTAACGCGACCCATGGCGTGCTCCAGTAGGAATAGTGCGCGGCAATCGTTTGTGCGCAGCAGGGCACAACGCCTGCTTCAAGAATACCGCGCTCCCCAGCCGACGACAAATTTTTGCCGTAACAACTAGTTGGCATTGCCGACAAGCCGTAGTTGCACCGGTTCAACCGATTTCGGTTGGGAAGAGGCGGCAGCCACGATCCAGCGAGAGAGGGCAATCAGCGGCAAGATAGCCGCATCGAACTCTTTAGACACCCATCGCTTCGAATTTTCGTCAAATTCTACTGCCGACACATCGTTCCAACGCCCTAGGTCCGATTGGTTCTCAACGAGCCAGTTTGCAGCGCGTAAACATGCGGCATCGTTGGAATGTCCTGTGGCAACCAGGGCTAAGAGGCATTGCGCGGTGGTTATGGCTCCGTACGATGACGACTCGCTTTCAAACTCATTCGTATCGACAGATCGTGATGCCGATAGGGTGGAGACGCTGGCCCAACTCCCGTCCGCGGCTTGATGAGCAAGAATCCAGTTCGTTGCGACTGCCATCGTGTCGCACTCCGTATGGACCCCAGCAGCAGCTAACGCACGAACGATTAGGGCCGTGCTATTCAATTCTTGGCCTGCCGAGGTGCTGTGCCAACTTCCGTCGGCATTCTGTTGGCGACGGAGATATACAATTGCTCGTTCGATCGCTCTCGCCGCGGTCACGACGCCAGACATCGAGACCGCTTCTAAAACCGCCGCGGTTGATTCCAAAGAGTCCCAGCCACCATTTTTTTGCTGAGATTCCAAGAGTTCTTTTACAAACGCCGTTCTGAGTTTGCGAGCGTGCGAGGCAAGCCATATAGCGCCAGATGCCGTCCAGCGTTTTGCGCTATTTACGCTCCAGGATTGCAACTCGATCGGTAAACAATCGTTGAGACCCTCGGCATCGCTCTGGCAAATTACGCGTAGCGCATTGGCCCAAGCAGGGGCATTGATTGCATTGCGATTGCGAGTTTCTCTCGATAACCATTTGATCGATTCCGTGATGGCAGGATGTTGAGTTGCCGTACCACTGGCTAGCAAAGCCTCGGTTGCACAAAGAGTATCGTCCACGCGCGAGTCCAAAGCCGCGGGGCCCTCGCAATACCGCTTGTCGTGTGTAACGAGCTCTTCAATGTATTGTTTGCCACGTTGAATCGGGGCACTTTCCTGCGAAATACCACGGGCATACAGGGCGACCAAATGGAGGACGAGCTCGCTGAAGGGGAGCCGGCTTATTTTGGTTTCATCAAGCGCATCCAAAACGAGCTGTTCGGAATAATCTAGTGCATACGACCTGAGCGGATTCCAGTGTGTACCCTCCAGCCAATTCCAAACAGCTCGAATTGGTTTTGATGCCTTTGGCACCGGCCAACATTCTGGCGCGTTGAGAAACAGCTCTCTTACCCCGCTTGAAATATCGACTCCCAAGCTGGCGCGGTGAGCCCATAGGATGGATTGCGCGTGCTGAGAGGAGTTCGATTGTTTGCGTAGGAGTAGTAACTCAGGGGGCAGCGGCATGCAGAGGCTGTAGTCGATTTGCCCAAACAACGCTAGGAATTGCCGCGTCGGTTCGTCCACAGCGGCCGCTCCGCCAAGTGCCCGAATCTCTTGGCGGGCGCGTTGCAATCGCTCATCGTTGGCAGCAATACCGGCAAGTTTCAATGCCAGGTAGGTCTGAACACTAACGCTCACATCAGCTTGATTGCCAAGGCGAGTCGCCCAACCACCCGTTGGTAATTGTTTCGTCCAGATTGCGTCTACCGCTTGCTCAAAGAGTGGCGATTCATTGTCTTGCAAATAGACCAATAGAAAGATTAGCTGGCTTGCAAGCGACGCATCGGAAAACCTCGGCCCGAACCAGGAACCTTCTGACGACTGCTCGGAAAGCAGGTAATGCCGGCCTCGAACAATCGCCTGTCGTGCAGGACCAAGGAGTTTAGAGAAAAAGAGCGGTGCGGAAGGGCGTAAACCTTCGGGACGCGGCTTGTCGCGGTCCATGAAACGAACAAGTTCCATCGTGTTCATAGTGGGGCTCGCTGGTTGCGGCGGTCATCCTTGACGGCGCGGTCCGTAGAACGGACTGCTCTCAACCTAGCTTCCCGAGTAGAACGCTAACAAGTGGAAGTGCGTTAACTGCTAGCAGGGATAGCGGCGGGCGCTTCAGGTGTTCCGAGACTATTCCAGAGACAAGCGAATAATGATTTGAGCGCCTGTCGCAAGTTCGCCTATGCGAACCTCGCCTCCGTGGTCGGTCACGATTCGCCAGCACTTCGATAGTCCAAAGCCTAAACCTCGCCCCGCTTCTCGGCCACTGAAAAAGGGATCGAATATGTGTCGGCGAATATCGGCCGAAATTCCAGGGCCATTATCTGTGACTCGAATTTCTGCCGCGGGTGAATTGTTGAGTTCACTCGCAGCAACGCTGACAATCACCTGCCCGCCGTCGCGGACTGCTTCTAGCGAGTTTTTGATGAGTGCATCGAGAGCGGCGCTTAATTGTGTTTCATCAAAGTTCGCTGGAAGAGAATCGCACTGAATATCGACTTTCAGTTCGATATCGCGTTCCTTCGCAAGCTCTTGCCGATTTTCAACGGATTGCTGAACGAGTGGAACGAGGTCGGATTGACGTTTGGTAAGTTTCGGCGGTCGCGCGAACAGCATGAGATCGGAAATCATCTCATGAGCACGCATCGCTTGGCGATGGATTGCGATCAATTTGCGTGACCGCTCGGGATCGGTCTCACCGTCTAAAAGTGTTTGTGCGCGAGCCGCGATATTGGCGAGCGGATTGTTGATTTCGTGGCTGGCACCGTAGGCGAGTTCCTTGAGGGAGTCTAGCTTTTCCCGCTCCAAACGCTGGTTGAAATCGCTGACTTGCCGTTCGTGCGAGCGCAGTAGATCAACTAACCTCAACAGACGCCATTCGGCGGGTGTCGGTTGCAACTCGTCGTTTTGTACAGACGACGTGGCGATCGCACGGCGCAGATTCTCGGTGAGCCAATGGATGGCGTCGTTGCGGTCGTTGACCGTGCGGTTCAGGCCGCGTTCGGCGGTCAGCAGCGACCAGTGTCGGAACTGGTCGTCGCTGTCGATCGCTTGCGATAATATCTGGAATCGTTCATCCGAGTTGCTTGTTAGCAGGGCACGTTCGAGCAACTCGACTGTTGTCTCGGCGAGCGGCAATATGCGCGGCGCGGGCCCCGCCGCGTCGTCGGCGGTTAGCTTGAGATGCAGCATGCGGTCGCGCCATGTTAGCCTTGCGGCACCGATTCAACGTCGAGCAATTGGCAAATCCGGGTGAGCAGCGCTTCGACGTCGAATGGTTTCTTGAGGAAGTCGTTCGCACCGGCGTCGCGGAGTTGCTGAATTTTGTCTTCTTCGACCATGCCGGAGATACAGATGACTCGGACATCGTCCATCGTGGAATCGCTGCGGACAAGCCGGCAGACTTCGATGCCGTTGATATCTGGGAGCATGACGTCGAGTACGACCAGGTCTGGCCGGAATTCCTTGATCATCATGCCAGCACCGAAACCATTGTTGACGCTGCGGACATCGAAGCGGCCGTCGCGTTCGAGCTGGTCGACAATGAGTTCGACCAGATCTTCGTCGTCGTCGACGACGAGGATTTTTCGCTTGCCGCTATCGAGGGCATCGGTGGGGATGCCGTTGTCGCGCATGAAGGCGTACAACTGGTCGCGGGGGATGCGGCGGAACCGGCTACCCGGCACGCGGAATCCTTTAAGCTGACCGGAATCGAAGCAACGAATAATCGTTTGCTGGCTAACTTTACAAATTTTGGCGGCTTCGCCAGTGGTGAAGACGGTTTTCATTCGCTCAACCACCCCTCTCCTTAGTTGATGGTAAGACAATCCCTTGCCCGAAACGTGAATGGCGGACTCACCAAAGTCGAGTCAGGCTGCAGGGGCCAACACACCTTTAAGCAACCGTGAGGAAAGTCACCCTCTAGCACCCGACATTCGCAAAATACTCATAAATTGCCAATTCCAGAATTCTACTGAAGCTCGCAATCGGCAGTCTTGACCGTATCTGCCAAGGTTCCCTGTTTTGCCAGGTGCCGTCGAATTATATCGGAGTCAGGCAGCGAGTCAATATCGGTAAATACAATGTAAGATGTTTCCCCATTGAGGTTTACGAATTTAGCCGCGATGCATTTAGTTTTTATTTGGCCGTTACCGGGCTTCTTGACCGGCAAAGTATCGGTTGGTTGCATGGCCGATCTAAACCTACAAGTTCGCGTACTCCCACTATTTTCCGGGAGGCCGTAAATAGTCAGGGGGACCGAAATTACCTGAACCGCCAATCAGGGTGCCTTTGCAGGGCGGCGTTTCCCTTCGAGGTGGACCATCAAAAGGGCGAGGTCGGCCGGGGTAATGCCGCTAATGCGGCTGGCCTGGGCAAGATCGAGCGGGCGTACGCGGGTTAGTTTTTCGCGCGCTTCGGCGCGTAGTTGTTCGAGGGCGTCATAACGGAAGTTTTCAGGGATGCGTTTCTCGGCCAATCGCGATTGGCGGTCGACTTCGACTTGCTGGCGTGCGATGTAACCGGCGTATTTGAGATCGTTTAGCACTTGCCGGGCGGCCTCGGCCTCGATATCGGCAAGTTGGGGTAAGTGGTGAACCGCGTGGGCCCAGGTGGCTTCGGGGCGACGGAGGCGTTTCGAGAGTGGTTCGCCTTCGACGCGCGTTGTTTCTAATAGTGCTTCAATGCGGTTGATCTCAGACTGCTTTTGTTCGAGGCGGTTCCAACGATGTTGATTGACGAGACCACGTTGGAACGCTAGCGGCGTGAGGCGGCGGTCGGCGTTGTCGTGACGCAGTAAGATGCGGTATTCGGCGCGGCTGGTGAACATGCGGTAAGGCTCATCGACGCCGCAAGTCACGAGGTCGTCGATGAGCACACCGATGTAGGCTTGGTTGCGATCGAGGATCAGCGGTTCGCGGCCAAGTAATTTGAGTGCGGCATTTGCGCCGGCGATCAGGCCTTGAGCTGCGGCCTCTTCGTAGCCCGTGGTGCCGTTGATCTGCCCGGCGAAGTAGAGGCCATCGACACGTTTGGTTTCGAGCGTGGGGCGAAGTTGATCGGGCGGAACGTAGTCGTATTCCACGGCATAACCGTAACGCATGATTTCGGCGCGTTCGAGGCCGGGGATGTGTTTGAAGATTTCGTCTTGAACGTCGCGCGGCAGGCTAGTGGAGACACCGTTCACGTAGACTTCGAACGTGTTGCGGCCTTCGGGTTCAAGAAATAGTTGGTGCTGTTGTTTGTCTGCGAAGCGGACGATTTTGTCTTCGATGGAGGGGCAGTAGCGAGGGCCGCTGGTTTTAATCTGGCCGCTGTACATGGGCGCGCGGTGGAGGTTGGCGCGGATGATGTCGTGGACTGTTTGATTCGTATGAGTGATGTGGCAGGGAAGCTGCTCGACGTGGAAGCTCCCGGTGAGGAATGAGAACGGCTCGGGGTTGTCGTCGCCGGGTTGTAGTTCGACGCGATCGTAATCGATCGTGCGGCCGTTGAGTCGTGGCGGGGTTCCGGTTTTGAATCGTTCGAGTTGGAAGCCGAGGCGGTTGAGCGCGCCGCTGATTCCGCTGGTGGTGCCTTCGCCAGCGCGACCGCCGGGGGTTTTGGTTTCGCCCGTGTGCATGAGGGCCTGGAGAAACGTGCCGGTGGTGAGGACGACGGCGCGGGCGCGGTAGATGGCATCGCCGCGGACGCGGACGCCGGTAATTCGGGGGCTGGGGGCTAGGGGCTGGGGGCTGGGGGGAGGGAGCGAGGAGGATTGGGTGAGTGTGGAACTGCTGTTTTCGACTAGCAGGTCTTCGACGACTTCTTGGCGGAGGGTGAGGTTCGGGGCTTGTTCGCAGAGGCGTTTGATTTCGATTTGGTAGGCTTTTTTGTCGGCTTGGGCGCGGGGGCTGTGCATGGCCGGGCCCTTGCTCTGGTTGAGCATGCGGAACTGGATTCCGGTGGCGTCGATGGCCTGGCCCATGACGCCGCCGAGGGCATCGATTTCGCGAACGATTTGGCCCTTACCGACGCCGCCGATGGCCGGGTTGCAGCTCATTTGGCCCACCGTGTCGCAGTTGGTCGTGAGGAGCACGGTACTCGCGCCGAGCCGGGCGGCGGCGAGGGCGGCTTCGGTGCCGGCATGGCCAGCGCCGACGACGATGACGTCGAAATCGTAGTATTGGGGCATAAGTTCGAGGATACGGGGGGAGGGGGGCTGGGGACTAGGGGCGCTAAGCCGCGAGCGGCGGGAGAAGGCAGGTTTTCTGGAGGGAGCATTGCAATCATCGAAGTTTTGCGTAGATGCGCTAAACTTTCCCCCTGGGTTTTACGCATCTACGTGTCAATTCGGGGGCTGGGGAGTGGGGGCTGGGCGGAGTTCGGCGTGCAGTGGTAGCGTGGATGGCGAATGGATTGGTCATGGGATTTTTGAGCAGTATTGACGGGTTGGATGGATTGACTGTGTGGGTGATTGTAGCAAATTTTGTGTAAATGTACAGTGGTTATTTTCGGCCGCTTTTGACCACAGAGGCACGGAGGACACGGAGAAGAACTTTAGAGCACTGATCTACACGAAATGGTCACTGATCGAGCGCAGCTACGTCTAATCTATAAATCTCCGAAGTGCGATTGATATCAGTGATCATTAGCGTAGATCAGTGTTCCCCCCAAAAAACTTTGGTAACAATTTTTCGAGCCTTCGTGGTTCAAAATTACTCTTCTGAATCTCCGTGCTCTCCGTGTCTCTGTGGTTAATTAAAGACGAAGAGATGGGAAGGCGCTTGGCGAGATATACGCAGCGCGGCGCGGGAGATTAGGTTGGGCGGGGTGAACGGGGGCGGGGACGCCCTCGCCACGGCGAGTTCAAAGCAACCCGGCTCGCTTTGAGAGGAGGGGATTACACGGTGAGGTGGTGTAGTTTCTGCCGTTTGCTGGTTGGACGGCGTGGGCACCGTCGCTAAGCAGCTAAGAAGAATGCGTTAGCGGCGGCATTCGATGCCGGCGTGCCAGCCGTGGAAGAGGAGGTTGTCGTTGACGTTTTCCTGGCCGAGGTAGGCGTCTTGGGCGGTGTGGACGTTGCCGAGCCACAGCACCTGGTAGCCACCGCGGAGTGCCCAGCAGCGGTTAAGACGGCAGACGCCGGTGAGGGATGCTTCGCCGTGGTAGGCGATTTCGGAGTATTCGCGCAGGTCGTTGTTCACGACGCTGGACGTATCGATGCGGGCTTCGTTGACGGCCGGCGTTGCCGTGTTATCGGCATATATTTGCGTGGTGTAAGTGCCCATGATGTTGGTGTACTTGATGCGGTTGTAGTACACACCGCCGGTGACGCGTCCTTCGACTGCGAAGCGGCGGTTAACCTGCCACGTGTCGTGGAGCAGGCCGACCTGGAAGCCAATGAGGTTGTTTTGGATATCGAACAGGTTCAGGCGATCGGTCTCGTACGACGGGCCAATAGGGTTAGTATCCGGCCGCGGACCGGCTAGCGGAGGCTGTGATTCGTTATCGATGAAGTCGTTGATTTCGTCGCTGAAGCGGAAGTAGCGGGCACCGAATAGCGGCCGCCAGGTTCTGTTGCCCGTGAGCGCGTTCATTTCTAGCGAGTGGAGCGTGGAGCGGTAATGAAGTGAGCGCTGGATCAAGCCTTCGGGAAAGGGATCAGGTGGAATCGGCACTGGATTTAGTGGAAAGCCACCCGGTGGATCCGGCGGTGCGTCGATTTCAAACGACAGCTTCGGATACACGATCGACGAGTTCCATTCGGGAATGCCTGCGTAAGCGATCTGTAAATCCCAGCCGGTAACTTGTGCAATTTGGCTTGTGAAGGTGATTCGGGCACCGCCTTCGTATTCAAAATTCTCAAAGGTAGGATCGGTGAAGCCCGGTGGTCCACCGATGCCATTTCCAGTTGTTCCTGGATTGCTGTATGGCACGGACGGCAGGGGTGGAAAGGATGTCGGCATATAGTCGTGAATTTGAGCAAGGTCGGCGTTGTCGCGAGACATGACGATGCCGTCGACGGTGACGTGCCAACGAGGGCCAACGCGGTAGTCGTCGCACATGCCGGGGCCGGTGCGATAGGGCGAGCCGTTGCAGCCCCACCAGTCGGTCGGATGGCCGCCGCCGTAGGGATGAACGCCACGACGGACAACGAACTCGCCGTTCTTTTCTTCGAGAACGGGCATCGAGTTTTCGTCATCGACAAACGTGGACCTTGGGCCGGTGGGACCGAGGGAAGGTTGTGCGGGAACGCCGATTATGGTGGACGGCTCGACGACGATTGGGTCTTGCGGTGGGATGCCTTCTTGCGGTGGCAAAGGAACTGGTACCGCCACGGGGACACGAGGAGCGGCGATTACCGGTTGCGCGCCGCTTTGCACGCTGCCGGGGGCAACTTGTTGAAAGCCATCGGCACTATTGGGCGCGGCGTTGAACGGTGTGGAAGTTGGCGAAGGGACCGTCGATTGGCCGGGCTGCGCGCCTTGAATGGGCGGCGGCGTGCCGGGCGAAGAACTGGGCGACGGGATCGTGGATTGGCCGGGTTGGGCGCTCGGCTGAACGTTGGGAACTGGGGCCGCACTTTGAACGGGCGCGACACCGGGTACAGGTGCAACGCCCGGGATTGGTGCAGCACTGGGTACAGGTGCCACGCCGGGCGAAGGTGCGACCTGGGCGACGCGGAGCTCGGATTGATTGGCTGGCTGCGCTAGCAGCGGGCTGTAGGCATCGAAGCTGATCGCCGGCTCGGCTGCCCAGATCGATTGGCAGCATGCGACTGCGCATGCAGTGGCAGCAGCGATCGTTCGTGTACGTTGGAAAAATAATGTAAGCACGCCGGCCCCCCGGGTTCACGCGGTATTTTGCCGAATGGCGTTGCCGCGAGTTGGGTCGTAACGGAAAAGGCGCTCGTGCGGTTAATGGCGCGCAGAGCGGATTCACGGCCCGTGAGGATTGAATCGGTTGTCGGGGAGGTGAGACGCCAGAAGATGCGGAGGGATTGATAGGGTTTGCGCAGAGTACGCAGGTTCTTGTGAGGGGTGAGGAGCTAGGAGCGAATGACGAGGAGCGAATGCGTGGGCTCCTGGTCGCTGAAGCGACCAGGCCGTCGAGGGGGAGGGAATGGGGAGTGCGGAATGGGGAAAACGAGGGGCTGGGCTGGTAGTTGAGGGCTAGCTATAGAGCTATTAGACCAGCGTTTTTAGAATGCTTAGGCAGGCGTCTACCTGGTCGTCGGTGCCGACGGTGATGCGGAGGCCATCGCCCCAGTTGGGGTAGAGCATGTAGCGGACGAGGACGCCGGCTTTTTTGAGTTCTTGGTAGATGGGTTCCACTGGCAGGCTGGAGTGGGGGCACCAGACAAAGTTGGCTTGCGACGGGAGGGCGTCGAAGCCGAGTTCGCGGAGGACTTCGGTCATGCGGACGCGGGTGGCCAGGATTTTGCCTCGCGTTTCTATGAGCCACTGCTGGTCGTCGATGGCGGCAGTGGCACCGGCGATCGAGAGTGAGTCGCAGTTGTAGGAGTCTTTGACCTTTTGCAACTCGCGGATGATGTGGGGTTGCGCGATGAGGTAGCCGAATCGCAGGCCGGCGAGTGCGTAGGATTTGCTCAGCGTGCGTGAGACCATGATTTTGTCGTTCTCGGCAACGAGCGAAATGCAGTTGGTATCGGCGAAATCGGCGTAGGCTTCATCGACGAGCAGAGGGCAGGGGAGGGTCGCGGCGACTTCGGCGACGGCGGATGGCGGAACCACGGTGCCTGATGGGCTGTTGGGATTGGCGAGGTAAGCGAGACGCACCCAATCGTTGGGCTGGCCAAATTCGGCTGGGAGGGACCAGTCGGCGTTGTAGTTGACGATATCGCAGGCGGCACCTTGGATTTCGGCAAGCGTGCGGTAGAGCAAGTAGCTTGGGTTGGCGAAGCGGACCATGTCGCTCGTGCCGACGAATACGCGGGTGATGATGGTGAGAATGTCGTCGCTGCCGTTGCCGCAGAGGATCCAATCGGGATCGATGCCGTAGAGTTCGGCGGCTCGGATACGGAAGGCAGTGGCAAAGGGGTCGGGGTATTTTTGCAGCCCCGCTTGCACGACGCGGCCGATCGCGGCTTTCACCTTGGGAGAACACTGGTAAGGGTTCTCGTTGGTGTTGAGCTTGATGAACTTTTCGCCCTGTGGCTGTTCGCCCGGGACGTAGCCTCTCATTTCGGCGATGTTTGGGCGGACTTGGGGCATGGGAGGGGGGAGGAGTTAGGGGTGAGGAGCGAGAGTTGAATGGGGAAATTGCAAATTGCAAAATGATAATTGCAAAGTGCAAAATATAAACAGCAGTCACCAATCCATTTTTCACTTTGCAATTCAAATTTTGCAATTTGCAATTTGCATTGTTTTAGTATCAGGCACTTCTCATGCGTTGGCGTTTATTAACTGCGTCTTACTGCAACGCTGTTGGCGTGGGCGGTTAGGCCTTCGCGGTCGGCGAGGCGGATGGCGTCGTCGGCGACGGCGTTGAGGCCCTCTTGAGTGAATTGGATGACGCTGTGTGAGCGTAGGAAGTCGTTGGCCGAGAGGCCGCTGGCGAAGCGGGCGGTGGCTCCGGTGGGGAGCACGTGGGAAGGGCCGGCCACGTAGTCGCCCAGGGCAACCGGGCTGAAGGGGCCGAGGAACACGGCACCGGCGTTGCGGATGCGGCTGAGCATTTCTTCGGGATCGGCACAGGCGATGTGGAGGTGTTCGGTGGCGAGCAGGTTGGCAAGATCGGCTGCTTCATCGCGGCTGGCGACCATGATGAGTGCGCCGAACGATTCGAGGGATTGGCGGGCGAGGTCGCCGCGTTGAGCGGCGGCGAGTTGTTTCTCGAGTTCGGCCGCCACGGCGTGGAGCGTGGTATCGTTCCACGTAATGAGGACACTGGAGCCCGGTGCATGTTCGGCCTGGGCAATGAGATCGGCGGCCGTGTAATCTGGCCGAGTGGTTTCGTCGGCGAGGACGATGACTTCGCTGGGGCCGGCGATGGAGTCGATATCGACATCGCCGTAGACGAATTTTTTGGCGAGGGCGACGAACTGGTTGCCGGGGCCGACGATTTTATCCACACGCTGCATGGGGCCGTTGACGAGGCCATCGAGACCATAGGCGAGTGCGGCGATGGCTTGAGCGCCGCCCATGCGATAGACCTCGGTGATGCCGAGTTCGTGGCAGACGGCGAGGACATCGGGGTTGTACGCGCCATTAGCGGTTGGCGGCGAGACGACGACGACTTGTTTGACGCCGGCTGCTTGAGCGGGGACGGCCGTCATGAGGACAGTGGAGGGGTAGGCGGCGGCACCGCCGGGCACGCAGATGCCGATGCGATTGAGTGGAATGTAGCGCTGGCGAAGGAGGCCGTCGTGAGGCGTTTGGACTTCGATGTTTTGATGAACGATGGCGGTTTGGAAGCGGAGAATGTTATCGCGAATGCGGCGGATGGTGTCGAGAAACTCGGTGGAGGCGCGGCTGTGTGCGGAGGCGAGCTCCTCGCTGGGGACACGGAGCGAGTTGGCGGAGAGTTGGGCGTTGTCGAGCTTGGCCGTGTAACGAAGAACGGCATCGAGGCCTTGGGTGCGGACGTCGGAGCAGATGCGTTCGACAACTTCGGTGGGGGCCATGGGGGTGCCGAAGACTTCCAGCGTTTTTTGGCGGCCGGCGTCGCTGACGACGTTGCCACTGGGAGCGAGCTTGGCTCGCAGCTCGGCGATGGCGGCTTGGGCGTCGGGCAGGCGAGTGTCGATGCGTTGGATTTCTAGCGGCATCTGGTGGAGTTGAGAGGGTGGGTAGGTGAGTGGGAAAAGTGGGGCGGTGGTAAGTGGGTGGTTGTGTCAGGCTGGAAAGCCTGACCTACGGAGGCTGGTGCGGTTGCTTGATGGGCGCGATAATACGTGGCGTCAATTTTAGCCTTGTGGACTCTAACAAGCGAGATGTAAACCCGACATGCCGGCCTTAATCGACTTGCGTAGTGATACGGTTACGAGACCTTCGGCAGAGATGCGAGCCGCCATGGCCGCTGCTGAGGTTGGAGATGATGTGTTTGGCGAAGATCCGACGGTGAAGGAGTTGGAATCGCGGGTTGCCGATTTGCTGGGCAAGGAGGATGCATTGTTTGTGCCTTCGGGCACAATGGGTAACCAGCTGGGAGTCCGGGTTCATTGCCAGGCGGGCGATGAGTTTTTGTGCGAGTCGAATTGCCACATTCTTTATTACGAACAAGGCGCGTATGCGCAGTTGTTCGGCGTCGCGGCGCACCCGGTGGAGGGCGACCAAGGGGGGCTGTGTGTCGAGCAGTTGGTGGATAAGATTCGGCCGTTGAATAACGACCACTACCCACGCACGCGGCTTGTGTGTTTGGAGAACACGCATAATCGTGGAGCGGGGCGCGTACTGCCTTACGACGGGGTGGCAGAGATTTGCGGGTGGGCGGCCGAGAATGGTTTGCGGCGGCATTTGGACGGTGCGCGATTGTTCAATGCGGTGGTGGCTTCGGGCATATCGGCGGCCGATTGGGCGGCGCACTTCGACACGGTCAGCATTTGTTTCTCAAAGGGGTTGGGCGCGCCGGTGGGGTCGGCGTTGGTGGGGCCTCGCGATTTGATGCGGCAGGCACGGCGGCATCGCAAAGCGCTGGGCGGCGGCTGGCGGCAGGCGGGTATTGTGGCGGCCGGTGCGTTGTATGCGCTCGAGCATAACATCGAACGGTTGGCGGAGGACCATCGCAACGCGCGACTGTTAGCGGATGTGATTCGCTCGACGCCGGGGTTGGCTTTGGTTTCGGAGTCGGTGGATACGAACATTGTCATCTTTGAGATCGATGAAGAGTTCGGCACGGCGGCGGCGTTCCAGGCCCGGCTTCGCGATGCGGGCGTGCTCATGAACGTGAACGCGCCGCAGCGATTGCGCGCGGTGACGCATTTGGATGTATCGCGCGAACAAGTGGAACGTGCGGGGCAGGTTTTGCGCGATACGGTGGCCGCGGTGCAGGCGGTTGCGGGGTAACTACTCTGATGAGAAGCAGTGAATATGCTTTTTCGACTGGGGCTTAAACAGATATTCCTGTTGTTTGTGTGTGTTGCAGTTGGGCTGACTGTATCGCCTAGTTTATTAGGTTTTCTTGAACCGGCGATTGCTACGGCGGTTGCTATCGGGTTGTTCGAAGAGGTATTGCAACTCGTTCGAAAAAAAAGTTGTCAGCCAGGTCGCGAGTACCGTTTTGCTAAAGCATTCGCGATTACATGGCGAGCGTTTTTTGTGATCTCTCTGATCGCGCATCTCATATACTCGTCGCTGCTCATGCGAGGCTATGTTTCGTATGAAAGGCGGGACGTATTCCCGGCGACTGAATTTGCAAATGAAGGCGGTTCGCTGTGTGTCGTTATTGCCATTCTGGTTAGTGTAGGGCGATGGCGTTTGGCTTTGGCCACTCAGAGTATTTCGCATCGTTATTTAATTGGGGGCTTATTCGCGGCATTTTTGGTTGCGTTTTTGATGATTATGGAGGGCACGGCGGGTGACTATATCGTTCACTTGGCTGTTGCAGGGGTCGAAGAAGCCCAAGATCCCCGATGGCGACGACAGGGAGTTTATGTATCTCTAGAAGACGAAGGTTACTTCACTCTATGGTTTGCATCGACTGCGTTGGTTGCCTTATTCGCTTACGGAATCATGGTCTTGAAGCTCAGGTCGCCTTCACGATCGTCGCATGGTAATTACTTGAGGCTTGCCACATTCGCAAGTTTGTTGCTTATTCCTGTCGTGTTTTATTCTTGGTATTGCAAGCAAGGTCTTGAAAGGCTCTCGCCGGAAATTGCGGAAGCTGGTTTAGCGATGGTTGCGTCAGACTGGCTATTTGCTGTTTGGGTTAGCGTCATTGCCATAACGGCTGGGGCATATTGGGTTGCACGAATTCATGTGTCTACTGAATCGCAATACTCGCAAGACATTAGCGATTACGATTTCATCCCTCTTCACGAATCATTGCCTTGTCTTGTTGCGCTCGTACTCAATTCGATGTACTTGCTGTGGGTTTGGAGTTACGCGCTGTTTGATACTAGCAGTGGGTTTGGTCGACAAGGGATTTTGTTCAATCTCTCACTGCTATGGTATCCCACAACGCTACTAGAAATTGCCTTTATAGGAGCAAGCCTGCAGCTTTGTTGGTATCGGTGGAAGTTGCGCAACCATCCACGACCGGCTAAATTGTATGAACTATCGCCTAAGGTGTTCGGTCAATCATGGGTTGCGCTTGCGCTGCTGCTTGCCGTTGGTGTGCCGACATTGAGAGCGTTTGCATTCATCGCATGGCTAGGGCCGATCGATTTTCTATCGGTTTTCGGTTACGGCTGAGCGACATGTTACCTACGTTAATCCGCCGAGTGAGGCGGCGCGGGCGACGCGGTCGATGCCGAGCATGAAGGCGGCGGTGCGTAGCGAGACGTTTCGGTCTCGCGAGAGTTCCCACACTTGTTCGAAGGCGGTGGTGAGAGTTTTTTCGAGTTCTTGCCGCACGCGGTTCAGGCCCCAGTTGTAGAATTGGCGGTTTTGAGCCCATTCGAAATAGCTAACGGTGACGCCGCCGGCGTTGGCGAGAATGTCGGGGAGCACGATTTTATTGGCGTTGTCGAGGATTTCGTCGGCATCTGGGTGAACCGGCGAGTTGGCCGCTTCGATGATGATGGGTGCCTTGATGCGGGCGGCGTTTTCTTCGGTGATGACGCCGCCAATCGCTGCGGGGATGAGCACATCGACATCGAGTTCGAGCAGTTGCTCATTGGAGATGTGCTCGGCTTCGGTGAAGCCTTTCAGGAGTCGGTTGTGGGTGATTGAGTAGTGGAGTGCTTTGGGGATATCGATGCCGTCTTTGCGGTAATAGGCACCGGTTTGGTCGCTGATGGCGACGATTTTGCAATCGGTTTCGTGAAGATATTTGGCGGTGTGGGTGCCGACGTTGCCGAAGCCTTGGATGGCGATGCGGGTGCCGACAGGTTTGCGGCCGATACGGCCGAGGAGTTTGAGAGTGAGGATGCCGACGCCGCGACCGGTGGCTTCTTCGCGGCCGGGGATGCCGTAGTATTCGACTGGCTTGCCGGTGACGACACCTGGGTTGAAGCCGTGGTATTTGTTGTACTGGCTCATGATCCAGGCCATGACGCGGTGGTCGGTGCCCATATCTGGAGCAGGGATGTCGGTATCGGGGCCGATGATGTCGTGGATTTCGTCGACGAACTTGCGTGTGATGCGTTCGAGCTCATGTTGACTGAGTTTTTGGGCATCGACAGCGATACCGCCCTTAGCGCCGCCGTATGGGAGATCGACGACGGCGGTTTTCCACGTCATCAGCGAGGCCAGGCTGCGGACTTCGTCGAGATCCACTTCGTGGTGATAGCGGAGGCCGCCCTTCATGGGGCCACGGGCGCGGTTGTGTTGCACGCGGTAACCGATGAAGGAGTGGAGATCGCCGTTATCCATTTCGACAGGAATTTGCACCTGCACCTCGCGGCGTGCGCGAATGAGGATGGTACGTACGCTTTCGGCGAGCTCGAGCTCGTCGGCAGCGCGGTGGAAGTACATTTGAACAGCTTCGAAGGGGCGCATATTTTTGGGGGCTGGGGATCGGGGGCTAGGGGCTGGGGGCTGGGGGATTTGTCAGTTGTCCGTGGTCAGTTGTCCGTTGGGGCGGTAGTTTGTATTGGTTAGTGGTGGGGATTGTTGCTGGATTAGAATTTCAGTTCTGGGGCTGATTCATGATGAACCATCGTGGCGTGGGGATAAAGGGCGGTTCGAAGAAGAAGCGGCCGCGATGGCCGGTGCTGGTGGCGTTTGGGACGATGATTGCACTGGGAGTGCTGTTGTTGGTGATTGCGGGGAGGACGCCACGTAAGGAGTTATTATCGAAGGGGCAAGTGGGGCAGGGGGAGATTGTTGAGGACGAAGGGAGCGCTAAGCCGCAAGCGGCGGTTAGTGGTGGAGGGGAGAATGAGACGTCGGCGACGAATTTGGTGGAGGATGATGGGAAGACGCTTTGGGTTTCGCCGACGGAGGGTGGGGCGATCGATCTTTCTTACTTGCCGCCGGGGGTGCAGGTCGTTGTCGCGGTTCGGCCAGCGGCGATTGCCGAGAATGCGGACGGTGCAAAGGCGATCGAGGCGGCGATGCCAATTTTGCAGCGGGATCTTAAACTGGTGTGGAACGATTTGCGGGGCTTGAGCGATGCGGATCGTCTCGTGCTTGGTTTTGGAATCGATAGCGCCGGTGTTTGGAAAGTAAGTGAGGTCGTTCATCTGACAGGACAATCGGCCACAGAGTTTGTGAAGCGACAACTGGCGAGCGCCGAGCAGAAAGAACACGGTGGGCAGCGTTATTGGGTGCGCAATGGACGCGCTTATCTTCTTCCTCAAAATGCCAACGATACGTTGGTGGTGACATCGCAAAGTGAAATCGAGGATGTGATTGACCTGGCAGGGGAGGTGCCGCCGCTGCGCCGTGATGTGGAGCGATTGCTCGAGCATACGGATGCGGATCGTGATTTTACTTTGATCGTGACACCGAACTCGTTGTTCAGCGACGGCCGAGGCATGTTCGCAGGCGAATGGAGCGGCTTGCGTGAGCCGTTGTTTTGGTTTTTGGGCGACGAGCTAAGTGCGGCCGCGTTGAGCTTGGATTGGGGGGAGAGTTTTTATTTTGAGTTTACGGCGGTGCCTACGTTAGACACATCGACGGAACGTGCGGCGAGGATTTTGAAGCAGCGAGTGGATGAGATACCCGGAAAACTCGATGCATATGTGGTCGGAATGACGCCGCACGAATATGGGCGAGCAATCGTCGCGAGATTACCGGCGATGGTGAGGAAACTGCAGGCATACACGCGGAGCGGCATGGAGGGGAAGGTGGCGGTGTTGAACGGGTATTTGCCTGTGGTGGCGGGGCACAATTTGTTGTTGGGTGCGGAGTTGTTGGCGGCGGAAGCGAGTGGCGGGGCGAGGGGAAGCATGGTCGCTGAAGCGACCATGCCGTCGGGAGAAGAGGAGGACGTGCAAGAAAATGGGGGGGAGGGGGGAAATAAACGTAGCGGGTTGGAAAGGGTGACTTCGTTGCAGTTTTCCCGGGATACGTTGGAGACGGCGATCGAGTTGTTGTCGCGTGATGTTGGCGTGCCGATCGTCATTCGTGGGGCCGACCTGCAGGCGGAGGGGATCACGAAGAATCAGTCGTTTGGAATTTCAGTCGAAGGCAAACCGGCAAAAGAAATTTTGGTGGAGATTTTGCGGTTGGCGAATCCGGACAAAACGGCCTCGGGGCCGGCGGATGAGAAGCAAAAGTTGGTTTATGTGGTTGATCGTGGAAATGACGGAATCGAGCAGGTCATTGTGACCACGCGGTCAGCGGTTGCGGCGAGGGGAGAGGAGTTACCGCGGATTTTTCGGGGGGAAGAGCGGTGAGGATGGCCAGGGCGTTTTTCAGTTTAGTTTACCGTCACATATAACACCGGGGCGTTGCCCCAGCCACCCAAACGGGTACAGCAACTCGAAAACAGCTCTAGTGGCCGGCGAGGGGAATTTGCGTGGCGTGGTATGATATAAGGGGGTGGGTGTAGGCCTAACTGTGGATGATTGAGCGGCTCCCTGGGATTTTTTGGACTCTCGGTAGCGGGGACGCCCCGGCCCGCTGGTCGATTAAACGTCTTTCGCACTTTTCGATTGATTCGGAACATTTTTGTTACCCTTTCGTGTTACTTGTGAAACTTGCAATGCGCGGCTGAAGGTCGGCGACGCGAGCGCTATTGGTCAGATTCATGCGTGTCCGAAATGCGGGAGCATGGTGCTAATTCAACCGCCGACAAAGGAGCAGGCTTCGGCTGCGGGCGGCATGTCGGACAAGTCGGTCGAAATTACTCCTGTGATGGTTCCGACGTTCGATGTGGCGGATTTGACCGAGTTGCCACAAGTGATGCCAGCGGTTGAGACGCCACTTGCCGAGGTGCAGACGCCAATTGAGCAGGCCACAATCGTGGAGGGGCTGCCGGCCATCGTGTGGTGGGGAGCATGTGCGGCTGTTGTATTAATGATAGGCGGTTTGCTGGGGGCGGTTTTTTTCGGTGGCGGCGATGAGCCTCCGGCGGTTGCACAAGTGGCGAACCGTGTGGCAGTTGGCGATGAACCTTCAGCCAGTCAACCAGCGGTTGTTGATACGAACATTGAACCATCTGCCGTGGACGATTCGACTGAGGCACCGATTGCGGATGCAGTGGTAGACCAAGCCACGGCTGACCCGATGGCGAGCGAGGCACTGAATGAGGTTGCGTCGGCAAAGAATAGTGATGTAACGGGCCAGGTTGCCTCTGACGGGGATACTGTGACTGAACCTGTATCGCCCTCGCAGCAATCGGCAGTGGCGGAAGCATCGTCCGAGGCTACCAAGAATGAGTCGGTAGCGGTTGTCAATTCGCCTGAACTTCCTGTGTTGCCGACAGAGACTCGAACCGAGCCGAGCGAATCCATAGTGGCGAAAAAGTCGCCGGTGATGAAGTTCGATCCGCTCGATTTTGATCCGGCCCATTTTAGTTTCAATGCCTCCACGGCAGTCGATGTGCAATCGCAGTCGGCGAGCGAACAGCCAATGGCCGAGAATGGCGAACCGGTGGTCGAAGAAGTGAAGCCTGCTGAAAGTGCGCCGGTAGACTCAGGTACTCCTGCACCAGAGATCGATCGAACGATTAGCGTGCGTTTGGGACCTATGCCTCAGGCAGCCAATGATCGCCGCCAATTGACGGAGCAGCTAACTACGTCGGTTGAGAGCTTTTTGGTTCGAGATGTTCCGTTGAATCGGTTTGCAGAGATGGTTTCGGAGCTAGCAGGCTTTGGTGTGACGCTCGACCCGGTTGAGTTGGAACTGGCTGGTGTTTCGGCATCGCAGCCGGTATCGGTTTTGGTTCAAAGCACGACAGTTGAGAAGCTTCTTCGCGAAGTTTTTGCGAAGCAACGCTTGGAAGTGTTGGAGGAAGAAGGTCAGGTAAACATTGCACTGGTGGGCGGAGATAAGCAGCGCGAAGTGGTTTACGACGTGGCCGATTTAGTAGCGGGAAACGATGCGCGACCGATTGCAGATTACATCGAACAGTTTGTTTCGCCTCAGGTATGGAAAGGCGAGGGCGTGGGAGTGGACGGCACGAAGCTGGAGTTTGCCAAGAGCCAGCATGTGCGACATAAGGTGCTGATTTTTATCGAGCGGCTGCGGTTGGCGCGGGGATTGTCACAGAAAAGCCGTTACCCGGCCGCCTTGTTGCACACGACGTCGCCGTACGCGGCGATGGCTGCGAAGTTGAACGTGCCTACGACGTTTACATTTTTGCCGTGGAACCGATTGGCAGATGTGGTGCGAGATTGGGAATCCTCCAGCGGGCTGACGATTTTAGTCGATTGGAATGCGTTGGCGGATTTACAATTAGGGATTGGTTCGCCCGTGTCGTGTTCGGCTGTCGGAAGGACATGGGCCGATGTGTTGGATGCGATCTTGGAACCGTTGGAATTGGGCTGGTGGGCCGTGGATGGGGCGACGATTCAAATCACAGGGCGCGATCGCCTTCGTGAGATCGAGCGAGTTGAATTCTATTCGGTGCCGGACGATTATCGGCAGCAGTTTACGAACTCCTCGGCGCTGGTGGAATCGATCGTGCAAAATATGAACAAGTTGGAAGGGGATGCGTCGGACGAGGCTGCATTGGCAGTGATGCAAGTGGATGAGCCGAGCGGTAAATTGATTGTGCGAGCGACGCCGGCAGTGCATCGGCATTTGAGCGAGCGGTTTGGTGGCGCGGGGAAGTGAGGTACTTTAAGCACAGGAATGTCTCGCGCAAAGGACGCAGTATGGGTATGATCGCATAAGAAGGATACGCGGATTTTTTGAAAGCGCTACACTAATTGGCGCGATTTTCTTTAGTTGAGTCATCGCGAGATTAGCCAGTTTCGAGTGGCGATTCGTTGCAAATTCGATTTGGTGTCGTGAGAATACTGGTTATCGGTTTGAATGTAAGTTAGGGGTTGGCTGGCGTTAACGAGTTCGTGTCAGGCTGGAAAGCCTGACCTACGGAGGAGGTTTTGATGGCGGCGCGTTGGGATCGGCGGAGTGTGGTGAAGGCGGCGGGAGCTGGCGCGATTGCGGCCCTTGGTGGTTCGCTGTCGTCGTTGCATGCGGAGGAAGCGGCCGGGCAGCCGAAGGGACGGATCAAGCAATCGGTTTGTCGCTGGTGCTACAACGGTGTGCCATTGGAAAAGCTGTGTGCCGAGGCCAAGCGGATTGGTTATCAGTCGATTGAGTTGGTGACGCCGGCCGAGATTCCGACGTTGAAAGAGGCTGGGCTAACGTGCGCCATGCTCAGTGGTGCGTGCAATATTCCGGAATGTTTAAATCGTAAGAAGAATCATGAGAAGGTGATTAACGGGTTGCGCGAGCATATCGAGTTCGCGGCCGCGAATGGGTTGCCGAACGTGATTTGTTTTTCGGGCAACCGCAAGGGTATGAGTGATGAAGAGGGGCTGGAGAACTGCACGATCGGCCTGAAGCAAATCGTTGGTTTTGCGGAAGAGAAGGGCGTAACGATTTGCATGGAGTTATTGAATAGCAAAGTGAACCATGCCGATTACATGTGCGACCGTACGCCGTGGGGCGTGGAGCTTGTGAAACGCGTGGGATCGCCGCGATTCAAACTGCTGTACGACATCTACCATATGCAGATCATGGAAGGGGATGTGATTCGTACAATTCAAGAGAGCAAGGATTACATCGGCCACTATCACACGGGCGGCAACCCGGGGCGGCACGAGATCGACGAAACACAAGAATTGTACTACCCGGCGATCGCCGAAGCGATTATTGCGACCGGATACGACGGATTCTTGGGGCAGGAGTTTATTCCGGCCAAGGAACCGTTGGCATCGATGGAGCAGGGGTTCCGGATTTGCGATGTGTGAGTTTTGAGCGGGAATAAAAAAGCCCCTGGCTTCCGCCTGGGGCTAGAAAAGTTTTTTGTGCTAAGCCGCGAGCGGCTGGTGGAAGGCTTGTTTCGAAGCGGGTTACATTTTTACGTCCAT
>CAZTWS010000049.1:0-33791 GCA_964618225.1 uncultured Planctomycetaceae bacterium | reverse complement strand
TAACCTTCGGCTTCGGAGGCCGACACTCTATCCAATTGAGCTACGGGGACTTGGGATTTTTTGTTCGCGGTTTTGATTGTTTTGATTGGACCGCCGTCGTTTGTTTTGTCGGTGCCCGATGCATGGAGTCTACTCGTGTTGGCGGCGGACTGCAAGAAACGGTTAGCGGGTTGTGATGATGATGCGCCCAAAGGCTAGCCCAAATACGCTAACGACAATTAGTAGAGAGCGGAGGTGCGTTAGCCCAGTACTTTCGGACAGTGAGCGAATCCCAGGCGGAGATTTCTTTTGGCCGAGGCATGAGCTTGGTGCCTGCCGGCACGATGCCTTGCTGGATCTGCTGAGCCAGCGTTTTTTTCGAAGCTTGTCCTAGTCCTGATCGAACTTGCTCTTGAATTTTGCGATTCATTCCTTCAGCACGTAGAGAGCCCGAGAGAGTAGTATGCGAAGAACGGCTTGTCGGGGGCCAACGAATTCTGTTGACGGATTCAAGCGACGGCGCGGTCTGCGATCGAGGCAATATCTCTTGAGCATTTGTTGAAACGCGGAGGACGAACAGACTGCTGAGGAGACGCGCCGGTGCTATTCCCGCCTTGCAGGCTCTTTATCCAGCGGCTCGCTCGTCAGATCAATCTCCCGCCGCCGTCCTCGCTCTTCGACCTCGATCACCGCCCGGCGATTCTTCACGCGGTCCACGAATTCTACCTCTGTCCTCGGGCGGTGGTACAGCCAGGTGCCTGTCTGCACGTCGAGACACGTGAGCCCGTCGCGACGGGCGTGAAAGCGGTCATAGATATAGAACCACAGGCGACGGTCGTAGATGCCGAGAAGCTCGGCGGAGTCGCCGACCATGACGCGCTTCACGCGTTTGCGACGTCGGTTGGTTTTTCCGCCGAGGCCAGGCTCCAATTCGTAGATCGAAACGCGAAAGGTCTCCGTGCGACTGGCTCCGGCTTGAACGATAGCGATCTCGACGACCGTTTCCATCGGCGTTCCATCAGCTCGCTCCCACGGAATCCGCGCTGCTTGTTTTGAAATCGGTGCCCAATACGCATGCCACCGGGCCGTTCCCCAGACAATGGCTAGGGAGAGCAAGATCACCAGTACCAGCGGCAGCCACCATGGCGTTTTCAATAAAATGCAACCCACGACGAGCGCCAACATAACCGCCCCAAGACCAACGCACATCACAATCGTGCGCAGCACATGAACGATGATCTCTCGCACCGGCATGGGCAATTCTCCAACTAGCGACGGTTCGGCCAGAAGCGTGCTGCCTCGCAACGGCCGTCGTATGGTCTATTCTCCCGAACGGACGGGCTTCTAAGCTCATCGGCATAGGGATGCAAGTGCCATTGGCCGCGCGGCGTCCAAGAAATGTAGCCGGGGGACGCAAGTCCCTCGGGACAGTTTCCTCTTGAACTAAATGCCCCCGGCGGCATCGCCGAAAACACGCCTACTCCATCACGGCCCGCACCACGTTGCCGGCGATGTCGGTCAGGCGGAAGTCTCGACCCTGGAAGCGGTAGGTCAGTCGCGTGTGGTCAAGTCCGGCCAGATGTAATATCGTCGCCTGTAGATCGTGAACATGGACGGGATCGCGCGCCACTCCCCAGGCGATATCGTCGGTCTCACCAATCACTTGGCCCCCTTTCACCCCACCGCCCGCCATCCACATGCTGAAAGCGAACGGATGATGATCGCGGCCGGTAACGACTGCATTCTCCCCCGTCCGATTTTCGCCTAACGGTGTCCGCCCAAATTCCGAGTTCCACACAACCAACGTCTCATCCAGCAACCCGCGTTGTTTGAGGTCGGTCAACAAGGCAGCGATCGGTTGGTCTGCCATCTTGCAGCAGTGCCGCAGTTGCGAGTCCAATTCCTCGTGATGGTCCCACGAGGCGTGAAAAACGCCGACGACCCGCACGCCGCGCTCGATAAGTCGCCGCGCCAGAAGACAGTTGCGCGCAAATGGTCCGAATAACCCTTTGCCGCCAAGCGTGTACCCGATCGGCGGCTCGGGACGATCGAGCCCATAGGCATCGAGCGTGGCTTGAGTTTCACCTGACAGGTCAGTAAGTTCAGGCGCGGCAGACTGCATCCGAAAAGCCAACTCATAGGCATTGATTCGTGATGCCAACTCCGAGTCGCGCACCTCGTATTGATGTAGCCGATTGAGATCGTTGATGGCCGCGATGCTCGCAGCCTGCGCATCACCGTCTATGCCAGGCGGATTGCCGAGGTTCAGCACAGGATCGCCAGTGCTTTGGAACTGGGTGCCGGCATACGTACTCGGCAGGAATCCGCTCGACCAACTTGCCGATCCACCTGGAATGCCGCGGCCAACAGTCACCAGCGACACGAACGCCGGCAGATTGCGATTCTCACTTCCCAAGCCGTACGCCAACCACGATCCAAGGCTCGGCCGTCCCGCGATGGGAGAGCCGCAGTTCATCATCAATTGCCCCGGCAAGTGGTTGAATTGATCGGTATGCATCGAGCGAATCAGGCAAATGTCGTCGGCGCATGCGCCGATGCGCGGCAGCATCTCGGTCATCTCCATGCCGCACTCGCCGTAGCGGACAAACTTCTGTGGCGTCCCCATCAGCCGAGCCGATTCTTTCTTAATGAACGCGAAACGCACGTTCTCTAGCATCGACGGTGGCAGGGGCTGTCCATGCAGCCGATTCAATTCGGGCTTCGGGTCGAATAAATCCACCTGGCTGGGGCCGCCCTCGAGGTAAATGTAAATGATCCGTTTCGCCTTCGGTGCAAAATGGCAGACACGCGGGATCGTGGGATCGTGCCGCGACGCGGGGTCCGAAGTCCCGGCCGCGACCACACCGTCCTGCTCCAAGAGCCCGGCGAGCGCCATGGCACTAGCCCCCGCCAGTCCGCCCATCAGGAATCGCCTGCGGCACAGCTCAAGCCGCGCGGCATCAAAGGACGTCTTGTTGAAATGGTTGCTGTTGCCCATCGGTTTAGTCAGTCGTTCACTCTCGTGTAATGAATTCGTCGAGGTTCATCAGCACTCGGGCGACCAGGATCCAAGCGACTTCGTCCGGCGCAGTCGCGTCTTCGACGCTGGCGTCCGCCTGTCGCTCCTCGAACAGTGTGTGCAGGCGCTTCAACTCGGCCGGGCGCGGGTCGCGTCCCAGGCACTTGCGGAACCCTTGGGTCAGCCGCTCCTCGACCGGCCTTGCCGGTTCGCCGGCCAAGCTTCGTCCAAGGACCTGGGCGCATTCGAAGAACACAGGATCATTAAGCAGCGTAAGCGCTTGCAGCGGCGAGTTCGAGCGCTCCCTCCGCGTGCAAGCAACCGTCGAATCGGGCGCGTCAAACGCCAGTAACATCGGATACGGGGTCGCCCGGCGGAAGACAATGTACATGCCGCGGCGATAGAGGTCGGCACCTTGGCTCACTTCCCACTTCACGTTGCGGCTGATGCTCGCCACATAGGCAGGCTGTGGCGGATAAATGCCAGGCCCGCCAATCCGGCGATCAAGTAGTCCGGACGCTGTGAGCGCCACATCACGCACTATTTCAGCTTCGAGTCGCATCCGAGCTTGCCTCGCCAGGAGCACGTTCATCGGGTCCTGGTGGTGTAGTTCATCGCGCCCGGCAGACGCCTGCCGATACGTCGCCGAGCACACGATCAACCGAATCATCGCTTTACGACTCCAACCTTGTTCGATCAGCTCGGCGGCCAGCCAATCGAGAAGTTCCGGGTGGCTCGGCGGGTCGCCCGCAACGCCGAAGTTGTCGATCGACGGAACAATGCCGCGACCAAAAAGGTGCTGCCACCATCGGTTGATGGTAACGCGCGGCGTCAGAGGGTTGTCAGAGTCCATCAGCCATCCGGCCAGGTCGAGTCGATCGCCACGTTCGCCTCGCATGACTAGCGGCGGCAGAATCGCCGGCGTACCTGGAGGTGTCGCCTCGCCTTGTTGACGATAGTCCCCTCTTAAATGGACATACGTGTCGCGGCGCTCGTCACGCCGAGCAACGGCCATCGCCTTCGTTTCAGCAAGCTCGACATCGTCAGTTTCGTTAAAAAACGCGAATAACTGGTAGAACTCACGGTGAGAGACGGGATCGTACTTGTGCGAATGGCATTCGGCGCACCCTAGCGTTAGCCCAAGCCAACCGGTACCAATGGTGCTCACCCGGTCGACCACTTCCTTGACGCGGTACAATTCGAGGTCAACGCCTGCCTCGATGTTGCGAAGCGTGTTGCGAAGAAAGCCGGTCGCCGTCCGCTGGCCGTCAGTCGCCTCTGGCAACAGGTCCCCGGCCAATTGCTCGATGGTAAAGCGGTCAAAGGGTACGTCGCTGTTGACCGCGTCGATTACCCAGTCGCGGTACCGCCATGCGTGGGGCCGCATGTCATCGTTGAGGTATCCATCGCTGTCGGCGTAGTGCGCCAGGTCGAGCCAGTGCCGACCCCATCGCTCGCCAAAGTGGGGAGAAGCCAACAACCGGTCCACCGTGCGCTCGTAAGCGTCTGCTGCCCTATCGGCCTGGAACTCGGCGACTTCCGTCGCGTTCGGTGGTAAGCCGGTTAGGTCCAGCGACAGTCGCCGCAGCAGCGTCGCACGGTCGGCCTCCGGAGAAGGCGCGAGACGCTCACTCTCCAATCGGGCCAGAATAAACCGGTCGATCGGATTTCGGACCCAGCCTTCATTCTTGACCGCGGGCGGTTCGACCTTGTGAAGCCCGCGAAACGACCAGTGGTTTTCGTACGCGGCACCGGACGTTATCCAGTCTCTGAGCGTTTTAACGTCACGCGGTGCGAGCGCGGGAGCGTGCTCCGCGGGAGGCATTCGGTTGCTGTCATTTGCCGTAATTCGCCGAATCAGTTCGCTCGCTTCCGGATGACCGGGCAAAATGGCTACGCTGCCGCTTTCAAGCTCTGCCGTGGCGGCGAGCCGCTGGTCGAGTCGCAAGCCGCCCTCGCGACTCCCTTCGTCCGGTCCGTGGCAGACGAAGCATTTCTTCGCCAAGATCGGCTGTACGTCGCGAGAGAACTCGAGTGTTGACGGCTCGACGGCACCCGCCGCCGATACAAAGGCGAGGGCACCCCAGCAAACCGCGACTCGAAGGAAATGAACTGAAGTCATCGCGACGGCACCTCGGCTGTTCGGAGCCTGCTGGAGGCACCACCAAGGATTAAATTACGTACCCGAAGATATTCGCAAAAAATCGGCCTTCAACTCTCTCGACCACGCCAAGTGTCGATTCTTATCTTATACCACGCGACCGGCCCTCACGAAATAAACTGTTTGCGGCGGCTTTGCCCATAAATTCAAGCCAAGCCACAAAACCAGGTGCCTGTGTGATCATGTAATCGCAACCGCTTGTGGCTTAGCAGGTATTTTTAGGCAAAGCCGCTTGCACCCTAATGTTAATGGGTGGTTCAGCACGTAGCACGTAGCGTGGGTTCCGAGGTCGTAGCACGGGTGTTCCCTTACGTCGTTAACCATTTTTGTCCACAGATGACGCAGATGGACGCAGATAGATCCGCTAACAGCCAGCGTTTTTCGATCAGTGTCGTTGTTCTCTTTGAATTACATAATCTGTGATCATCTGCGTCATCTGTGGACTCTTTGAATTGAAAACGGTTCACGGCGTTGAGTGGCACCCACAATCGGCCAGTTCGTGCTTACACGCTCCCAACGCACAATCGGCCGACAGTCCTACCCGCTATGCAGGATTTTGGAAAAGCAGTCTAGCGGCTCGATAGCACCACCGCGCCGAGTAACACTGCTACCAAGGTACTCGCGATTAGGAGAGCGCGTAGTGAAAAACGCGGTTTGAGGTAAGAAATAAAGATGCAGCCCGTGGTTATAAGAATAGCAAGCCAATAATTAAGGGCTACGATGATGCCATCTTGTACGTGGGAGATTCCTATGCCAATCGCGTTGAGCACCTCCCAGCTTTTATATAGAGGGACGTTATTGTAAATTCCCGCATTCTTGGCGGGAGTTGTAGTCCAAGTCCAAATATCATTTGAGTGATTCACATATTTCACGACGACTTCTCCACGATAGGACATCACAATGAAGTTCGTTGGTGAGGCAAAGCCTGTCTGCCCCGACATATGCCACCAATAACTTCTCACCCACAACACTACCAACAAAATACACACCACCCCGCATGCCGAACTGAATGCGATGCGGAGGTATCGGAGGTAGGAGCGTCGCAAGCTAAGCTGATGGTCCGTCATGCTTATTTAACGGGTCTCTTCAAATAGTATGTTTCGGAACCACCGGATTCCGGTCGAAACACTGCGTATGCCTCCCATCCCTCTAAGCCCGAGTTGTTTAGTGAAGCTTGACCGACGCGTTGAACATACTCCCAGCGAACTTGCTGCTTGCCTTCAGCGGCATACAGTTGGGTAGCCATATAGCCAATCCAGGAAACAACGCAGAGCAGAATAAGCATTAATACAGCAGATGGTCTTTGCATCTCAATCTCCACAAAAGTTAGAATACATACACGACATCGCAACCGACGTATGGAATTACAGTCGATAGGTGAGACATGGTGACCGTAGTATACCCTCGTCATCAGAGGCCCGAAGATGAGAGCGGCCCAGCCCTTACATATACCGATTGAGCGGGCGACTTGCTGCGGCGGTTTTTCAACCCGTTGCGTCGAAATTCATGGTTAGAAGTCGGCATCGAGGACGATGCGGTAACGAGCTTTGCCGGCGCGTAAGCGCTCGAAGGCCTCGTTGATTTGGCTCATGGGGAAATGCTCGGTGGTTGGTTTGATACCGTGCCGGCCCGCAAATTCAAGCATGGTTTCGATCGCGACGGGAGAGCCGGTGGGCGATGCCGAGATATTTCCCTGCTTCATGATGATTGGGAAAATCGAGATGGGGATCGGTTCGAGGACCGCCCCCACAACGTGCATGCGGCCATTAGGAGCGAGGGTTGATAGCAGGCCGTCCCAATCGAGTTGTACGTTCGAAGTAACGATGATCATATCGAGCGATCCGGCGAGCTTGCTAAGGGCTGCGGAGTCGCGAGTGGCAACGACGTGATGGGCTCCAAATTTCCGCGCTTCGTCGAACTTGCTTTCGCTCGATGTGAACGCGGTAACCTCGCAGCCGTAGGCGGCGGCGAATTTGAGGCCCATGTGGCCGAGCCCGCCGATGCCGACGACCGCGACTCGGCTTGTGGGCTTGGCATGCATGACGAGCGGATTGAAAACGGTGATGCCCCCGCAAAGCAATGGTCCGGCATCGGCAGCGGGAACGCTTTCGGGCAGTGGGATTGCCCACGCCCAGTGCGATCGCACGCGGCTGGCGAAGCCTCCGCGATGGCCGACGATTGTCGGCTGCGCTTGTGTACACAGATGTTGGTCACCAGATTTGCACGAGCGGCAGTACATGCAACTGCCGGCCGTCCAGCCGATACCGACTCGCTGGCCAACTTGCAGGCCTCGCGCCGCGGAGCCGAGATCCACGACGCGACCGATTGCTTCGTGTCCGAAGACCGCCGGGTAGGTCGAGCTTCCCCAGTCGTTGTTGAGCATCGACAGGTCGGAGTGACAAAGTCCGCAGTGCTCCACCTGCACTTCGACTTCTTCTGCGCCGAGAGGGCCCAAGTCGATCTGCTGTCGAACCATCTTGCCTTTGGCTTCTGTTGCGACCCAGGCTTCGATCGTGGACATGGTAGTTGCCTTTGGAAATCTTGTGTTGTGTGTGTGTGGTTGGCGATGCGTGATCAAATAACAAGAGCCGGGCCTCATAGAGGCCAGCTACATTGTTAAAGCCAATTATCCATTATTCACCCGGGTGGCCAGGTTAATTGACGGCCGCCAAGTAAATGGAAGTGGAGATGGTCCACCGATTGTCCGCCATCGCGTCCGCAATTGGCGACGACGCGATAGCCGTTGGCGAGGCCCTGCTCTTTCGCGATGTTGCGAATCACCAGCCAGAGATGCGCAATAAGGTCTGCATCTGCATCGTCGATCGTCGCTACGGACGTAATTGGTTTCTTAGGAATAACAAGTATGTGCGTGGGGGCCTGCGGGGCGACGTCGTGAAACGCTAGGCACTGATCGTCTTCATACACGATCTTGGCTGGGATTTGTTTATCGATGATGCGCTGGAAGATAGTAGGTTCGTCCATGGTTTACTCGCTAAATTGATCGAGCGCGATGGCATCGTCTCGCAGGAGGACCGGTATGTCGTCGATAATTGGGTAGAGGTATTTGCCGTCTTCGCGAATAAGACCGGCATGAATGGTCTCTTCAACGGTTTGCCCACCACGGCTCGTAACTTGCCCGTTCCGAATCGCGTTGTTGATGCGCTGCACCATTTCGCTCGGCGCGAGCGTTAGCTTGGAGTGATCGTCTGGACAACGCAGAATGTTCAAAAGCTCAGTGTGAAGCATGATTGTAGTTCGACAAAATGTCGTGAAAGCAGGTTGGCGCGATCGTCGCAAACACCACCAGCCTTGCGAATAGTAAGCAGAAATACAAGGGGTTTAGACCACCTAAGTAGTATATCTCGCCTAAGAATTAAAGGTGGCCCTGGGTTATCAGGGGGGCTGCTGATGGATGGCGATTCCGTTGCCGATAGAAATCGATGAGCGGAGTCGTCGCGGCGACAGGGAACGCTCATTGGCGGGGAAGCCAACCAGGGAGGGAGAGTGCAAGTGAAAAGGTTACTGTTCGCACCAGTTTGGCTGGTCGCGGCCGCGGCGGCAGCGACTGCCAACGCACAGCAGACGACCACGACCGTTACGGAAAACGGGGTGACCTATCGCGAAACCCGGCACGTGGTCCAAAAAACCATTCCTGTGACGGAGTACCAGACCCGCGAGCAAAAGGTCTACCGGCCGCAAGTAACGACCCAATATCAATCGTACCAACAAACCTATTACACGCCGGTAACTGAGTATCAGTACGTTCCACGACTGCAGGGGCAGTGGAACCCGTTTGTCCAACCGTACTGGGTTCATGAGCTGCGTCCTACTACACGCTGGGAAGCAAGACCAACCACGGTGAATGTGCCAGTTGCCCGTACCGATTGGGTCGAGGAAACACGCACGACGCAGGTGCCGGTGACGACCTACCGCACGGTCCCCGAAGAATATACGAGCCGCGTTGCCGTGGGCGTTGCACCGACTGCGGCGGCGACCAGCGTGGCTAGTCGGCCAGAGCCATTCGGCGGACAGCGGTTGACGAAAGACCCGCCGGCGCAACCGAGTCCGCTTTCCGGACGCTACTAAAGCGAGCGCCCGAAGAGCGGTGGTATTCGATTATGGAAGAATTAGCCGTTTGCCGGTGTACGGCGTCGGCGATTGCGGGCCGTTGCCGCGGAGGTCCATTCCTTGGTCAGCGTTTCAAAGACTTCGGGCGTTTCGTAGCGTACAACCCCTTTGCTTTCGGGCATGGGGCCGATCAGGCCGCGAAACACGGGCATGCCACGCAGGCTGAGGTCGGTGCTGCAGTCGTCCACGCCGATTTGCGTGTGCATCTTCAGCACGGTTTCGTGTATTTCGTAATCTTTCGAACGCAGCTCGCCGTTGCTGCCGCGTGTGACAATACGGATGGTAGGCTTCATGGCACGGATTGGTGGAGGATTGTGACGAAGCGGGAGGAAGTAGTTACTAGTCGAAAGCCTTCGCGACAACGGGAAGCTGTCCAGGGTATCTGGCGTGCTCTCGGCAAGTACCCAACAGTTTTTGGTATCGACCGCCGCTAGCTGGTTATGCGATTGTTTGCGCTTCGCCATGCGTTACAGTTCTACGCGGCGAAACCGGTATATCCGCTGCCACGGACAGGAAAAAGAAAAGCGGTAACCGAACCTCGTGTAAGTCGGGCTAGTCGTTATAACCGGAATCGATGGGAGGTTCTGTAGTATTGCTTCGCTGAGTCGATTGGCGAAATGCGATAAAAAGCGACGCAAGAGCCCGTTGAACGACAGGCAGAGAAAAGCGGAGAATTTTAGAGAATCAGCCCCCATCTTGCTCGAATGGGCACGAACGTATTTAATAGTATCGAACTGCTAGGAGGGTAAGCGAATTGGCCAGCGGCCTGACTCGAAATCAGGTGCCGAGAAATCGGTTGTGGGTTCGAATCCCATGCCCTCCGCTTAGGTTCGCGTGATGCGGACTGATGAGATGTCGCGCGAGAAGCCCCGCTTTTGTCGGGGCTTTTTGCGTTTGGTGCGCGTGTTGATTTCATCCTCGTGCGCTCGTCGTCGGTGCAATTTGGCGCGAACGGCAACGTGGCCGATGCGAGGCGTTTGGCACCGTTTTCGGCACTCCTCGGCACCACGGACGGCACCATTTTTTGGCGGTCGATCGGGCCGTCTGTGCCGGTCGCACGTTGTTCCGCGACTTCTTCCGTCGGCGTAACGGAGCGAGGCGAGGTACTCGCAGAGGATGGCGGCAACGTTGGGTCGCAGCGGTAGGACATCGCGTCGACTCGTGGCAACGCGGTGCGAACGAGAACATGAATGGGCTGCTTCGGCAATTCTTTCCTGAAGGTACCGATTTCACGCAGGTCAGCCACCGCGAGGTGGCCCGCGTTGAACAATTACTCAACGAACGTCCAAGAAAACGACTCGATTATCGAACCCCAGCGGAAATCCTGAAAACAAGACTGTGTTGCAATTGATCCTTGCACTCACCTGTTATAATCGCTGACATATCTTGTTCATGTGGTTAGCTGGGGCATGGCCCCTTGTCCGCCTACGAGCACGTTGATGGCTGATCTCGTTACCAATCGCAGTAGGATTGCCGGAATCATAGGGGGCGTATTAATCGCCTGTTCAGTTTTCGTGGCAGTTTGTGCAGTTCATGCGCAGAACGTCGCTCGGGAATTCGAAACTGATAGGGATAGTGCGACGACGATCGACTTCGCTCGCGATGTGCTCCCGATTTTGGCCGGCAAATGTATCCGTTGCCATGGACCGGAGACACAAGAAGCCGGTTTACGCTTGGACACACGGAGCGCTGCCACTCGCGAACTAGAGTCGGGTGTGCGAGCCTTGGTGCCTAAGCATCCCGATGCCAGCGAGTTGATACGGCGAGTCACCGCCGATGAGGCCGAGCGTATGCCCCCCGAGGAGCCGCCGCTGGATGCGGCTCAAGTGGCCACGCTTCGCCGGTGGATTACCCAAGGGGCCCCTTGGCCAGACCACTGGGCATACCAACCGCTACGCCCAGTGAACCCCCCTGCGTTCGGCGACGCCGAACTTGAAAATTGGTGCCGTACACCGATCGATCGTTTCGTCTTGGCGGAGTTACGCAAGCATGGCTTGAAACCATCGCCGGAAGCGGATCGCCGAACACTGTTGCGGCGCTTGTACTTCGATGTCATCGGCTTACCTCCCACACGCGAAGAGGCAGACGCTTTCTTCAACGACTCGTCGCCCAATGCCTACGAGAAGCTAGTCGATCAATTACTTGCAAGCCCACACTACGGCGAACGTTGGGCCAGGCATTGGATGGATATCGTTCATTACGCCGATTCGCACGGCTTCGAGCACGATATGCCGCGCCATGCCTGGCCATACCGCGATTACTTGATCGATGCGTTCAATCGAGATATTCCCTACGGGCAATTCATCCGCGAGCAAATTGCCGGCGATGTCCTGGTGCCCGACGATCCACGCGCTCTCACCGCGACCGGCTTCCTGGCCACCGGTCCTTGGGATCAAAGCGCGCTGCAAGCGGGGCAGACCGATACTGACGATTATCGCATTTCTCAATATCTGGACCGAGACGATATCGTATCGACGATCATGTCCACCTTCGTGAGCAGCACCGTGCATTGCGCGCGGTGTCACGATCATAAGTTTGATCCGATCACGTTGCACGACTACTACGCGTTGCAAGCCGTGGTGTCGGGAATCGACAAAGCGACGCGAGAATTCGACGCCGATCCAGCGGTTCATCACCAACGGCAAGAACTGATTGCAAAACATCACGAACTGCAGCGTCAACGCGAAGCGAATGATCCTGCCTTGTTATCTCGCGAAGTTCAAGACAAGGTAGCCGACTGGGAACAGCAGGGCCAAGAGCAAGAAGCGGCGTGGCGAATCCTGAAGCCGATTGAAGCTCGATCAGAAAACGGGTCCGACTTGATCGAACAGGACGATTTCTCCATTATCTCGTCGGGGCCTTGTCCGGATACGGATACTTATACCGTCACTTCCGAAGCCAGCGAGGAGACTATCACCGCGTTGCGTATCGAGGTTCTTGCTGATCCGAGTTTGCCACAAGGCGGTCCGGGCCGACAAGCAAATGGCAACTTGCACCTTACCGAATTGTTCGTCACCGTGGCACCTCGCGACAATCCGTCTGCAAGTTACGAAGTATCGCTCACCAAGGCGCGCGCCGACTTCAATCAAATGCCTGGTTGGACCATTGCGGACGCGATCGATCGCGTGCGTGAAACGGGCTGGGGGATTTATCCGGAAGTCGGCCGTTCTCACACGGCGGTGTTTCAACTTGCTCAGCCACTGCAAGTCACGTCGCCGGTCATTCTAACAATCCAATTACGTCAAGAGCTTGGTCGGCAACATCTTATTGGTCGCTTTCGCCTCGCTGTTCATGGCAAAGTGTTGCAAGAATCCGTTGAAAAGGCGGTTTTCCCTGCAGAAATAACAGCCATTTTGGCTGTGGCGCGGGAGGAGAGAACCAACGAACAACGGCTCCAGTTGACGGCATTTTACCAACAGCGCCAAATCGATGAGCAACTCGCCGCTTTGCCCGAAATGCGAAAACTATATTGCGGTACGAATCAGTTTCAAGCAACTGGAGGACTCGTCCCGGCTTCCAGCCCGCGGCCGGTGCATGTTTTGGAACGAGGTGATATCAAGAATCCATTGGAACTCGCCCATGCTGGAGCGCTAAGCTGTGTGGTCGGGCTTTCCGGCAAGCTTGCCGTAGCGGATGTTGAAGATGAAGGCCAGCGTCGATTAGCCCTGGCCAATTGGGTGGCGGATTCTAAGAACTCTCTCACCTGGCGTTCCATCGTGAATCGCCTATGGCAATATCATATTGGTCAAGGGATCGTAGATACTCCCAATGACTTTGGCCACATGGGGTCTGCACCGACTCATCCGGAAATGCTCGATTGGCTCGCCGCTGCACTGCGCGACAACGGTGGATCGATGAAAGCGATTCATCGGTTGATTCTTACGAGTGCCGTTTATCGGCAATCGTCCGCGCGTTCGCGCGAGGGGGAGGAAGTAGATTCGAACAATCGCCTTTTATCGCGTATGAACGTCCGCCGAATTGAGGCCGAGGCAACCCGCGATGCGATTCTCAGGATTTCTGGTAAGCTCGATCTCAGGCAAGGTGGTCCTCCTGCCAAGCAATTCATCGAAGTCAAGCTGGAGAACATGGGGTTGCGCCCCGAGGCAGATTATCAAAATTTCAACGTCGACGATCCTGCCAATTACCGTCGAGGCATCTACCGTTTCGTATTGCGTACCATGCCCGATCCGCTGATGAACGCACTCGACTGCCCAGACGGAACGCAGCTAACTCCGGCCCGCAATGTGTCAATCACCGCGTTGCAAGCTCTTTCGATGGTCAACGACAATTTCATCGTCAGACAGAGCGAACATCTGGCCAGTCGGCTTACCGCCGAGAATCATGAATTGACCGCCCAGATCACGGCACTCTATCGACTGGCATTGTGTCGCGATCCTCGGGATTCGGAGCGAACGGCCATTGTGGAGTACGCGCAAAAGCACGGCTTAGCTAATGCCTGTCGGTTCGTGTTGAACACGAACGAGTTCGTATTCATCGACTGACGAAATGCGAGAGCAGTCTTTTTTAGTTTTGTGATATCGGTGTGAGAGAGGTTCCGCTGAGATGAGCTTGCCAAGCGACAATCCGATTACCCGGCGCCGATGGCTATTTCAAGCGGGTGCCGGTTTTGGGGGCCTCGTGCTGACGCACTTGCTTAACGCGGAGAATGCGCTAGGCAACGTCTTGCGCCATAACTGGCACGGCGGATTACATCATGCGCCGAAAGTAAAACGGGTCGTGCAACTCTTCATGAATGGCGGCGTCAGCCAGATCGATTCCTTCGATTACAAACCCCTACTGGCCCGCAAGCATGGCGAGAGTATTGACTTTGGAATCAAGGCCGCGGCGACCAGCCAGGTCGGTGCCATCATGCAGTCACCGTTCGAGTTCCGCCAGTACGGCGAATGTGGCCGATGGGTGAGCAGTGTTTTTCCGCACATGGCGGAATGCGTGGATGATGTCGCGTTTCTCATGGCGATGGCTTCTAAAACCAACGTCCACGGTCCTGCGAGTTATATGCAGAACACCGGTTTCCTCCGCCCTGGTTTCCCGTGCCTAGGCGCTTGGATGTCTTACGGTCTCGGAAATCTCAACGAAAATCTACCGGCGTTCGTCGTGCTGCCCGATCGACGCGGGCTACCTTACAACGCCACCGGAAACTTTTCACCCGGCTTTCTGCCCGCCGCTCATCAAGGAACCGTTATCAATCCGAATTCCGACATCCCTATTGTCAACCTTCATCCGCCGAAATCGGCAAAGCAAGTGACGCCTGCCAGCGAACAGGACGGACTGGAACTACTTCGAGCGCTCAATGCGGAGCACCTTGCCGATCACCTGGCCGACTCGCGTTTCGAGGCTCGTATGGCTTCCTATGAGCTTGGTGCCAAATTGCAGCTCAGCGCGCCCAAGGTGTTCGATCTTTCCGATGAAACCGCCCAGACGTTTGAAGACTACGGAGCAAACGACGAGCACATGTTCGGTTTCGGTCGTAACTGTCTCATCGCCCGCCGGCTACTAGAACGCGACGTGCGATTCGTGCAAGTGTGGAGCGGTATGGATGGCGCGAAGAACAATTGGGACAACCACAGCGATATCCCTAACGAGTTGCCGCTGATTGCCCGTTCCGTAGATCGCCCCGCGGCCGCGCTACTCCGCGACCTTAAGCAGCGTGGCATGCTGGAAGATACGCTGGTTATCTGGACCACGGAGTTCGGCCGCATGCCGTTCACCCAAGGGGCGACTGGACGCGACCACAACGGTGGAACGTTCGTCACTTGGCTTGCCGGCGGGGGAATTCGACCGGGTACCGCCTTCGGACAGAGTGATGAGTTCGGCTACCAAGGGGTCGAGGGACGCACCTATTGCTACGACTTGCACGCTACGGTGCTTCACCTGCTAGGCATTGATCATAAACGGCTTACATTCCGCAATAACGGCATCGACCGTCGGCTTACGGACGTACATGGACGCGTGATCAACGAAATTCTGGCGTAACGTTTCATTCTGCCAGTTGGGGCTTCGATCTGCCCCGCCGTTTCCGCACAAGCTGTTCCAGGTTGTGACGCTTCCTTTGATTCGGTCCAACTCAGTAATGTCCCAATGTTTCCGCGTTGATTGATTGTAAGTTGTTATTGATGGTTAGTTTACGGGGAACGATGACCTGCATCGATTTGAAATTGCGTGGGCTGATAATGTCCGGTTTCCGAGAATTCAGAAGGGAATCGGTCTATACACAGTGGACAAGTTGGTATTCTCGCAGCTGATGGAGTTCGTGCCTTGGCGGCGGTTCGAGGCGTGCGCCCGGCGGATGGGGGCGATCGCAAGAACAAAACATTTTCGTGCGGCGAGCACCTACGCGTCATGGCCTTTGCCCAGTTGACGTACCGGGAGAGTCTCCGCGATATCGAAACCTGTTTGCGAGCCGTGAAGGCCAGGTGGTATCACCTAGGCACCATACTCTAACAAAAGCGTTACAACGTCTTTCCTTCCCTACATGATGGCATGGCCAAAAGGTGAAACGCCCTAACGATTGAGTACGTTGAGGTTAGCGCCCAGTTCTAAGAGGCATCTTGCGGTGTCTAAATTTCCTTGAACAACACTGCTCTCTAAAGCGGATAATTTGTCATCTTTTGTTCGGATTAGGCCCATATCGAAAAGTAAGCAAATCATCCTCCCATTCGCACATGCCGCAGCATATTCTACTATTGTTATTGAAGCCACGATTACGCCTCCACTGCCAGGAGACACATTCGGGTATACGAATGATCTCGGCTGTAAATACGGCACAGTGAAATCCGTTCGGAGACTTTCGGCTGAATTGCCATCCGAGCCTTTAAGTCCTCACTGAGCGGAATCGCTCGCTGGTTGCGAGTTTTGAGTCGCCAACCCTATTTTCGGGCGGATATGAATGCTTCGATTGTCAAAGTCGACGTCGCCCCACGTCAGCCACCGTGCTTCACCGATTCGCGTCGGCGATTGAACGCCGGCAGGCACAGAATTGCAGCGATCATTGGATTCGTATTAGAATGGTTGCTGGGTTTGTTCGTTCTCTCAGTCACCCTGGAGCGATCGTTATGACGCATCGCAGACGAAGCTCTGTTCGAAATGCCGGCTGGCGATGCCTCGATTTTGCCGGCGTGCTCTTTGTTCTCGCTGCGCCATCGCTGGCCGCTTTCGCGCAGCAGCTCCCATCAACGGTTTACGTGTGGCCGATGGGTACCGGGTCTGAAAACGTGATGATGTCGAGCCTGGCCGGCATCGTGAATCGCAACACGAACGGCGAGCTGCTGCTCTCGCCTAACAACAGCACGCAGCCGAGACCCATGTTCTGGTTGGATCAGCTCAAGGCCCGGTATCCACAGGTGCAAAGCCAGATTCAGAGCTCGGCGATGACACTGATCAATCAGTATCGCAACATGCTCGACGGCTACGTGCTGTACGATCGCGCCACGAACCCGGATTCGATCAACATCGCGACGAGCATCGCAGGCGTGACGAACGCACTGGTGGTCGATTCATCAACGCAAATCTACGCAGTACTTGCCGGCTTGCCGCAGGTCGCCGATGCCCGGAACATGACGTACAGTCAGGCCTATGCACAGTACGGCTCGCAGTTCAACAAGCAAATGCTGTTTCACCAGGACACCGGAAAGAACGAGCTACTCCGCGACTACGCCATTCAAAACCGCGGGTTCATGTACTACTCGAATACGACCACGCTCAATCCGTACGCAGCCAACCAGGACCCGCACGGCCGGATCTACGGCTGGGCCCCGAGTGAATTCGACCTGTTTAACCGGGCGTCGCAAAGCAATCAACAGGTCGTGGCGAGCGATTATTCGTGGAGCAGCTCGACGACATCCAAGTGGCAGATACCGCTCGCGAAGCAGTCGTATCAACCGTCTGGGAACGAGTCGGTTCAGCCCGGCAAGCACTACGTCGCGTTCGTCATGAGCGACGGCGACAACGTGCAGTGGTTGTCGAACGAATTCGCGACTGGCACCAAGTGGTACGGCTCGCCGCACCGTGGCAAGTTCAATATGACCTGGGACTTCAACCCCACGCTGACGGAAATGAACCCGGTGGCGTTCAACTACATCTATGAGAACGCCTCGAACGGCCAGTTCAAAGATTCGTTCGTCACGGCGAGCGGTGCCGGTATCATGTTTCCCAGCCAGTATTCGAATCCGAATATGCCTGGGCTGGTGAGCTCCATTTCCGAATCCATGGAGACTGCCGACCACCGTGTCCTCTCCGTCCTCGACCGCACCTACAACTTCAATAGGCTTAGTCAGATTCTCGACGATCCTGCGGTCATGGGCATCATGTACAAAACGTACGATGCCTACTATAAGGGTCGCAACGGGCAGCTCCAATGGCATAACGGCAAGCCGATTCTTTCGGTGAGGTACTCCCTTTGGGACGGTGCCGATACGGCACTTTCGATCGCCAACGCGCTGAACGCCAATCCGAATCGCGACGGCCTGAACAACGCGGCTTCGTTCACAATCGTCAATGTGCATCCGTGGTCAACGCTTGGACCCGACGGCACGGGCACTGGCGACCCGATGAGCAACCTCAATCAGTTGGTCGAGTGGCTCGACCCGTCGAAGGTGGCGGTCGTCACGCTCGACGAGATGATGGTCCACCTTCGAAATAACTTTGGAACGCCAGTGCGACCGCCGGGAGATTTCAATCTCGATGGTTCGACGGACGCGGCCGATTATGTGCTCTGGCGGAAGGGGCTCGGCACCACCCATTCGAACCGGCACTACGATGAGTGGCGACAGAATTATGACAGCACGATGTCGGCCGCTTCGGCAACATCTGCCCCCGCGGTTCCGGAGCCGACTTCTTTCGCCTTGGCCGCAACTTGTTTCGTGTTGCTACTGCCCTATCGAACCAGGATTTCCAGATTAGCCGCCGGGTGTTAGCCCGTGGTTTGTGCGACGAAAACCGAAGGCTAGAGTGAGTCACGCCGCTCGGCTTGGCGTAGCTACACATGAGAAACGCACGTATAGTCCGAAAGTGGTGGGCTATCGCAGCATAAGTTGGAAAGGATAGACTGGGCATTAAATCAAGGAGAACATGCATGACAACTGAAGCTCAATGTCCTTTTAAGCATGTCGCCGGTGGCGGCACGACCAATCGTGACTGGTGGCCCCACCAATTAAAGCTCGAACTGCTCGCTCAGCATTCCTACAAGTCGAATCCCATGGGCGAGGATTTCAACTACGCCGAGGAATTCAAGAGCCTCGATCTAGCAGCGGTTAAGAAAGATCTTGCCGCGGTGATGACCAATTCGCAAAGCTGGTGGCCTGCCGATTTTGGGCACTATGGTCCGTTATTCATTCGCATGGCTTGGCATAGTGCGGGTACCTATCGAACGGGCGACGGACGCGGCGGTGCCGGCCGGGGGCAGCAGCGTTTTGCGCCGCTCAATAGCTGGCCAGACAATGTTAGCCTCGACAAGGCTCGTCGGTTATTGTGGCCCGTCAAGCAGAAGTATGGCCGCAAAATTTCCTGGGCCGACTTGCTTGTTCTCACCGGCAATGTGGCCTTGGAAACCATGGGGTTCAAGACCTTTGGCTTCGGCGGCGGACGGGAGGATGTATGGGAGCCCGATCAGGACGTTTACTGGGGCTCTGAGAAAACATGGCTGGGAGGCGATATTCGTTATGCCCACGGCTCCGAAGGCGTCGACAAGGAGGGTGCCGTTCTTGTTTCCGACGATACGGCTGATGGGAACATGCACGGCCGCCATTTGGAAAACCCACTAGCCGCCGTGCAAATGGGGCTGATCTACGTCAACCCCGAAGGCCCGGATGGTAATCCAGATCCCCTCAAAGCCGCAGTCGACATCCGCGAGACCTTCGGCCGCATGGCGATGAATGATGAGGAAACGGTCGCGCTCATCGCGGGCGGCCATACCTTCGGTAAGACGCATGGCGCTGGCCCAGCGTCGAACGTGGGCCCCGACCCAGAAGATGCTGGCCTCGAAGAAATGGGACTCGGCTGGAAAAGCACATTCCGCACTGGTGTGGGAGGTGATGCGATTACCAGTGGGCTGGAAGTTACCTGGACTACGACCCCCACCAAGTGGAGCAATGGTTTCTTCGAAAATCTGTTTGGCCACGAGTGGGAGCTTACCAAAAGCCCGGCCGGCGCACATCAGTGGGTAGCCAAGGGAGCTGAAGCCACGATCCCGGATGCTCATGATCCATCGAAAAAGCGCCTGCCAACCATGCTCACTACCGATCTATCGTTGCGCTTCGACCCAATTTATGAGAAGATTTCACGGCGGTTCATGGAGAACCCGGATCAACTCGCCGATGCGTTTGCCCGCGCATGGTTTAAGCTGACGCACCGTGACATGGGGCCCAAGGTGCGATACCTCGGTTCGGAAGTTCCTGCAGAAGATCTAATCTGGCAGGACCCGATTCCCGCGGTGAATCATCCGTTAATCGATGCGCAAGACATTGCTTCGCTAAAGAGCAAGATTCTTGCATCCGGGTTGCCCGTGTCACAACTAGTGTCAACCGCTTGGGCGTCGGCTTCCACGTTCCGTGGCTCAGACAAGCGTGGCGGCGCGAACGGTGCTCGCATCCGTTTGGCCCCACAGAAGGATTGGGAGGTTAATGCTCCCGCCCAACTTGCCAAAGTGCTCGGTACATTGGAGGGCATACAAAGCGCCTTTAATGGCGCGCAAGCGGGAGGCAAGAAGGTGTCGCTTGCCGATTTGATTGTGCTGGCCGGTTGCACGGCTGTCGAACAAGCGGCCAAAAATGCCGGGCACGAAGTGTCGGTCCCTTTCACCCCAGGACGCATGGACGCCTCCCAAGAAACGACCGATGTGGAATCGTTCGAAGTGCTTGAGCCTATTGCAGATGGCTTTCGCAACTACCTCAAAGGTAGGTACACGATTCCGGCAGAAGCATTGCTCGTGGACAAGGCACAATTGCTGACATTGACTGCGCCGGAAATGACGGTGCTGATCGGCGGCATGCGAGTTCTGGACACCAGCTTCGACCAGACTCGGCACGGTGTTTTCACGAAACGTGCTGAAGCACTGACCAACGATTTCTTCGTGAACTTGCTCGACATGAATACAGAGTGGAAGCTGGCGACCAAAGACGCGGAAGTTTTTGAAGGCCGCGACCGCAACTCGGGCGAACTGAAGTGGACCGGCACGCGCGTGGATCTCGTATTTGGTTCGAACGCGCAGCTACGCGCTCTGTCCGAAGTCTATGCCTGCTTAGATTCAGAGAAGAAGTTTATTGATGACTTCGTTGCGGCTTGGAATAAAGTGATGAACCTCGATCGCTTCGATCTATAGCGGATTCCAGGAATCTATAGCGTTGGAGTGCGCAGGGTTAAAACCTCCTTGCTGTTCAACTCACTACTGTAATAGGCGGTTCGAATAAGAGCGGCCATTTTTGACCGTGAGTAGCGAGCACGTGTTTATGCGCGTTTCCTAACGAAGTTTCACCCTTGCCGAGTAATTCAAATGCAGAGTCGCCTGCTGATTTCAAACGTGGGCCGGGCTTATCTAATTCTAGCAGTGCAAGTGTAGCCCACGTTCTCGTCATACTAAACGATCGCTTGGTTTCACTGCAGTTGATGTCGCGTAGTTCGTAACGCGGCCGTCCTAACTGCGATATCAACCACTCAATCGCACTTGATTCACTGTGTGCCTCGTCCATCGCCTGGGCATGTGAGAATGAATTTGCAATGAGTGCTGAGTAGGATCCTGCTGGAGCGGTCTCGCGACCCACCGCATCGTTCTCACTCAAGATTAGATCACTAACTATTTCATTGAGCTCGATATTCGTTTGACTTGCCGCAACACCTTCGCCGCCACTCTGACTCCCCATTGCTTTCCGCCAAAGCACGTAGTCGGCGGCATCAACGACTCCATTACCGTTGGCGTCGGCCGAAACTGTCGGGAAAATCGCCTCGCCGAAGCTTCCGACCCATACGAGCCGGTCGGATTCTTCGACATCGCCGCTGGCATCGAAATCCCCAAATACGAATGGTCGTTCGGGGGCAGTTCCTGCTGATGGAACAGGAAGAATTTGAGAATTGGTGATCGGAGTTCCGAAGTTGGGCGTTCCATCGCTATGGAAAGTGAATGGCTGAATTCGGACTACGCGGTTTTCGTTAAACACATTGGGATTCGCATGGGCGTGGTAAACAATCCAATGTTCATTTCCGTCTGGCGAAGTAGTGAACGAAGCATGCCCAACACCAACAACTTGTGAGTTTCTTTGAAAAACTGGCTGGGTGGCTTTTGTCCACGATGAAGGATCGAGTAACGAGCCCGAGCCGTTATAGGTCAATCGTCCTAACGCGTATTGCGGAGTCCAATAGCCGCTCGCGGAGTAGATGATATGTAATTGGCCGTCTTCAATGAGAATTTGCGGTCCTTCATTGATCGACAGGCCATGCTTTTCCCAGGCATATTGCGGAGTGCTCAGCAGCACTCGGTCACCATTCAAGAGCCATGGCTGACGCATTTCCGCGATGTACAAATTTTGCTGTCCATCGGTGAAGCCAGCCCAACCCGACCAGACAAAATATCGCTTGTTGTCCCATTCAAGCACCGTGCCATCGATGGCCCAGCGGTCGGTTGTCGGAGTAATTTGACCCACGTATGTGTATTCACCGTAGGGATCTTCGGCCGTTCGTACCAGAACATGCATGCGGTGTGTTGCATTATTTCCGTCCGACGCAGCCACATAGATATACCAACTACTGCCCCAGCGATGTAACTCGGGAGCCCAGATTTGGTGTGAATAGTTTGTGCCCGGTGGCGCAGTCCATGCCCGGGTGGTTACGCTGCGCGGGCTACTGTCGTGGATATCTTCCAGTGAATCGGCCCGATTGATCCAAATCGAATTTCCGACCGACCGAACCATGTAGTACTGATCGTTCGAATAGATCACAAACGGATCGGCTCCGGCACCTAGCGGGTTCTTTACCACTTGGGGTAGGGAAGCGCGCAGGCTTGTATGTGGAATCACCTCGAATTCATTCTCACCAGGCATCGCCCAGCGAAGCTCGATCCGGGAGATACCGGTCTCATCGAAATGCTCGAGCCGCACGTCATACCATTTGCCCACTTCGAGCAATTTGGTGCCGGTATCTTCTGTAACAGGATGTACCGTCCAGTTATCAATGACCAATTCGCCGCCGATCCACAACCGAACGCCGTCGTCGCTGATCGTGGAAAAAGAATGCAAGCCGCTGACGTTGCTGCGAAGTTGACCTGTCCAGTTTATGGTAAACCCATCGCTTGCGATCCCCGTAATGGGCGACCCGAGCCCCCAATTGAAATCGATCGTCGAGTCGATGCGCGACGCACTACCACCGTTTGAATCGCGATACGTTCCAAGCAGCCCAGCCGGACTCTCGTACAACCGGCTGGCCGGAATCAATTGCAGCGGTTGGCTCGCGCTAGACCAACTGAGTTCGATGCGCGCACTTCCGGTTAAGTCGTAGTAATCGAGCCGTATATCGTATTTCTGACCAGCCGACAAAGCGATCGTTCCTGTTCGCGACTGTAGCAGGTGAGGCTCCCAGTCGTCGATCAAAAGTTGGCCATTTACCCAAAGGCGAACTCCCTCATCGCTCAATACACGAAAAGTGTAAGTTTGCGAAAACTCGGGTTCGATTTGGCCACTCCAACGCACACTGAAAGCATCAGCATCCATGCCGAAACCCGGGCTTGCCTCTCCCCAATTGAAATCGATGGCTTCGACTCGGGTACCGGCTAGTCCGGTAAAATCCTCGTTGTGAAAATACTGTGCGTAGAGGCCGTTGCCAGCGAGCGCCCAGCGAGGTTCCAATTCCTCAAGGCGCAGTGTTCGTGGTCGACGGTGGCGGAGGCGCTTGAAAGACATGGGGGTTCCGTGCGAAGAGCATCTTCGTAGGCTCTATTTGCTGCTCAACGACCAGATCGTACCTTCTGGCCCCGGAGAACTACTGGTAACTTCGATACCCAGCGTTGTTTGTGTATTGTACTTGGCGGGAATCTTCTTCGAGGGATGGGTAATTTCAACGCTGTAAAGGCCTGGCTGCACAAGGGGCATGTTAGGGGCATTTCTAGGTCGGTCTGCCTCTGCCATCGCAAGCTGCCCCCCTCCCCCGCTACTGGTTTCTGCTGCGGCCGGTGGGATGCCTGCGCCCATGAACGTTGCCGGCACGAGGCGAACCACGGCACCCTCGAGCGGACGATTATCTAATCGTACAGAAAACGGCAACGACCGCGGACCAATGGCATTTTCTTGCCAGTTCTCGATTCCGCTACGAATCTCGTCGATATCGAGCATGCCATCCTTGTTGATATCGCAACGTTCAGCTATGGCCAGCAATGCGCCCGAAGTCGACCACTCAGCTTTAGACAGCTTTCCATCGCCATCGCGATCGAACTCCGCAATGGCTGACTTTGCCGCTGCTTTAGCATCCACCTTAGGAGGACGTAACGCGCTTGGGCCACGACTACAGCCCATTGTAGCAACTAAAAGAAATAAAATGCTCCACTGCGGGCTCATGAATACTCCGCCGCCGCTGTTAGAAGTCCGAAACCGCCTCACCGTCACGGCGGTTACCAAGGCGCTCATGGGTTACGGCGGCTATGTCGTACGAGACTGGTCGTATGGACGAATCGCACATAGCCATCAAGAAAACACCAGCATGAGCACTGCCAAAGCTGTACCATAATTCCAGGCCTGGCTGATCCTGAGCGGGCATGGCGTTGTCGTCGGCATTGCGACACAGATCCAAATCGTCTCCTGACCAAGCACTTTGGTCGTCGGCAATATTACTGATAATAGGCCGAGTGCCGGGGATTAAGAAATATGCCTCCGGCATAAGGTACTTTTCACCCACCATGTAAGTCTTCGACGTGCCATCAGTAATATGTTTCATTTTGAATTCATACGCCTGAAAGACCACGCCGTTGACTTTTTCCATCCAGTTTTTGGTGACCCCAGCCTCGCTGAAAGTTTTGTCCTTGAAAAAGCCAATGCCTTGCTCTGCGTTGGCTATGGAGGGACCGCCATCGAGCCACTGCGTTTCACTAACAGTGTTTTTGTAGAAAGGGCCAAGGTTCGCCGCATAATCGGTTCGGGCGAGCGCGTCTGCGTGGTCAGCATTAAATCCTTGGCTGCCCGTGTGCATTCGCGTTGTCGCTATGGGCGGTCGTCGGGTGGGACAATAAAAACCCGCCACCGGCGTACTGCTAAGCACGGCCAGCGCGGCTTTTTTTGCCGGTAACGCCGTGATACCGGCACCGATCTTATGCACGGCATCCTCTTCCATGAATGGCAGGCAGCTATAAGCCCAACCGCCCGATTGCGATGCGCCAAACCCGCGGTCAGGATCCCCCATGTAGTTATAGCCCCAGCCGCCGGACGGAAAGCATTTATGCACATCGTGATGCAGATGCCAAGCAAGTGCAATTTGCTTTAGCTGGTTTGTACACTGAGCGCGTCTGGCTGCCTCGCGTGCCGCCTGAATTGCCGGCAGTAAAAGCGCGACCAGAATCCCGATGATTGCGATAACAACCAGGAGTTCAACCAAGGTGAACGCGTTTCGTGTACGACGCATGCCTCAATCTCCCTAGGCGGCGAGCGTTCAAAATCTCGTATTAGCGGTTTCGAGGCGAACGCAGCCAAAGTGCGCCAGTGCATGTGAGCAGCAAAATCAGGATGCTGCTCGGCTCGGGCACTGGGGCAAATAGAAACTCGGAGGGCGACAAAACTGTATTGGATAAACGCACTTCGTCGATGATTCCATCGAACCAGTCGGTACCGCCTGCACCTCCAGCATACATACCACGACCGATTGTCCACGAGGTATCGGTGCTACTCTGCGCAGGATCCCCCGACCATAACGCACCCGACAAGGGATTGGGGTCTGTGCCTTGCAACACATAGCCGTTTCCGTCATTGCGATCCAAATACAGCGACAGGTTCGTGCCATCGTTGACCACTGCGGCATAATACCACTGATTGGCTGCCAGTGGAGCAAGGCTGCGCACACCGTGCAGCGTATTGCTGTCGTCAAACAGTTCGATCTGGAGTTCGTTTGTGTCGCCTCGCATCTTGAGAGCAAGTATTTGCTCGTTCATGCTGGGATTTGGTTTGCCATCCTTACCGACGATCACCTGGTAACGGTTGATCGAAAACGGCATGAAAGCTGCTTCCAAAGTAAAGCCGTTTGTAATAATCGGGTTGTTGATTTCTTTTTCTGCGGAATTTGCAGTATGGATAGCTTGATTCGGTGTAAACTCGAGCGCCACAGTGTTTGCCAGCCCGCTCTTGAGAGGTGTGGGTGGCACGGCCGAAGTATAAGTCGGTGCTGTGCTGGCGTTTACGGTCGTCATGTGATTAGCATTACTGCTGCCAGGGACTGAATCAGGCGCAACGGCCACATCTGCCCCGGCGGTACCTTCCTCGAATCTCCAGTAAGCATTCTGGAGCGGAGTGGGATCAACGGCCAGCGTGGCCGGAACATCGATAAGCAAAGCGATGCCAACAAACAACAGGTACGGGCGAAGTTTTGTCATGAGCTAATTCCTCATCGTGCTAATTGTGACCGGTGTCAGAAACCGGCTATTGATTCAATGCATTAGGCTTCTCGTGTTTTCCAACCAACTAAGAGCGTTTACGGGGCGCAAACCCCAGAACCGCCACAACCACCAACAGTAAGCTGCTCGGTTCAGGAACGGCCGACTGCCCACCACTTCCGAGCAAATCCGACTCTCCAAAGGTGCGCTTCCACTCGGTGTAGCCGGCCGCACCGTTGATGTTGTCCTTACGCCACAGAACATAGTCCGCGGCGTCAACGGTTCCATCGCCATTGAAATCGGCATCCAGTCCAGAGGGCGGTGCAAACAGGAACTGCGACGGAGGCAATACGCTATTCGTCAATCGCACTTCATCAATAATTCCATCAAAAAAATCAGTGGGTTGATTAGCGTGCATACCCCGTCCGATAGTCCACGAGGTATTGGCGCCATTTTCATCATCGCCACCCGACCACAACGCACCAGACAACGGGTTCGGATCCGTACCTTGCAGCACGTAGCCGTTTCCATCATTGCGATCCAGATACAGCGACAGGTTCGTGCCGTCGTTCACCACCGCGGCATAGTACCACTGGTTGGCAACGAGTGGAGCAAGGCTACGTACACCATGGATCGTGTTACTGCTGTCAAACAGCTCGATCTGTAATTCGTTCGTGTCGCCTCGCATCTTGAGAGCAAGTATTTGCTCGTCCATGCTGGGATTTGGCTTGCCATCCTTACCAACAATTGCCTGGTAACGGTTTATCGAAAAGGGCTTGAAAGCGGCTTCCAACGTAAACCCGTTTGTAATAATCGGGTTGTTGATATCTTTGCCACTTGCGTGCAAATCCTTGCCATTGGGCGACGGAAGGAAGTCGAGTGCCATCGTATTAGGCAATCCGCTTTTCAGAGGTGTTGGTGGCACATCACTCGTATAGGTGGGGGCCGAATTGCCATTCACATTTTCAAAAGCCTGCATGTGGTTACCATTGATAGAATCCAGCACCACAGGCTCATTGCTAGGCGCAACCAACTGGCCAACCGTGCCTTCTTCGAACCGCCAATAGGCACTCTGTAGCGGATTAGGCTCCACAGCCAAGGCGGTGTTCGAAGCAAAGCCAATCGAGATAAATACCGCTAGAAGAAATATCCGCCGAATGCTCTCACTCATGAGTCAATCTTCTCCGAGAAAACGTATCGCTTGTCGAGCGCGAACGATAACCCCAACCAAAACTACAGTGCAAGAAAAGATGCCGCCTGGCACCGAATGCAACAATCAACGTGCAATACAACGAATTGAACGCATTATGGCAACTGCTGAGGGTAGATGCAAGTAAAAAACCTCGTGATCTGCAGCGAATTAGGGTATGCCAGGGGATGGCTCGCTATCGCGGCCAATTGGTGACGGCAATAACCCGAGCCTAACTATAATTTTAATGCATAGCCCCAGGGCTACAGCGCAAACGCACGCCACCGCGAATACGTCTCCATATTGCGTGTACAAAGTGCGTCGAGGATCAAGCCTAATCTGCCACACCAGCACGTTGCTCGTGTTCGGATCGAGTGTCTCATTGATCCGTCCTGAAGAATCAATGAACCCGCTGATTCCCGTATTGGAACTGCGTGCCATGGGTACTCGATTTTCGATGCAGCGGAAAATTAATGTCTGGAGATGCTGATATTTTTCCACGGTTGCGAACCAACCGTCGTTACTCACATTCGCAATAAAGTCTGCCCGCTTCTCTTCGCCTGCCTGCCCGCGAAGCATGCTAGCAACGACTGCCGGGTCGATATTCTCAAGGCAAATTGGCGAAATGAATCGTGTCGCCCTGGTCGGTGAAACTTTAGCTCTATCTGTGTTTCCAGTCTCACCATCCGCACTCGCAGACACGCTGGTGCCTGTTGTTGCAATTTCCCCTGGTCGTAAATAAAACACTTGCGTTGCTCCCGGATCCCCTGCATGGAGTGGTTGAGCAGCCCGGCTGGCAGCGACTGCCATGCCGAGCCGCCGTAGCCATTTGGGGCCAGAAGGCGGCCGTTCGGAAAACGGCACTAAATGCACTTTGTCATACCTTTGGACGGAAGAACCGGCACTAGCATCAATGAAGTAAGCACTATTTCGAATTTCAGCACCTATGCGTTCACCGTCTACCGACTTCCAACCTGTGACCGCGGCACCACCTAGTAATAGCGCCGTGTGGTATCGTTCGGAAATCGAGATCAGTTGCCGATGGGTCTCTTCAAGAAACGAACCCACCGGAGTTCGCGCCAACTCGCGGCGCGCTTCCTCGTTGATCGGCGGAAAGGCTGCTTCCGGCATCATCACCAAGTCAACTTGGTGCTCTTCCAGAGAACGCTCCAACTGCGAAATATAAAAGTCGGCCGCTTGTTGTCGCTCAATCGTCGGGGCCCCTCCCGGCAAGTGGGGAAAGTTGGATTGCACCACCATAATACGCGGCCCCGGAACAGTCTTAGCCGACACGAGACGCATGGAGCCATACACGGCAACGGCTATTAACATCGTGGCAACTACCACGCAGGGCACGACCAATTTCCGGGGCTGATGCCATTGGAGAATGGCAACCGCAGCCAACGCATTCGGCAAAACTACCCAAAAGCTGACAATCCACGGGCCCCCCATGTCAGCAACCTGGCACATTGCGACGAATGGCGATTGAGTAACTCCTAACGGCATCCAGGGAAGCCCCGAAACTAGATTTCCGCGAAGCCACTCGGTGGCAGTCCACACTACCGCGATGCCTATTATCCCATAGGCAATAATCCAGCCTGCCCGAAAACGAGGCGACGCAGGTGAACGGTCGATGCTTGGCTCGTTGCCGGCATTGCAATCCAAAAGTCTAAGACCGCGAATCAGCGCGCCAGCGAGTCCCCAATACAATGCCAGATAGACGACTAGAACGACTGTGCCCGACACACTCGCAGTCCATAGCCACCAGAGGTTGACTGCAAAATAAAAAACGCCGCTAAGCCACCCCAATAGAGCCGCCTTGCCCACTGTTGAAGCTCGGCCAACGACGATCAACCAAGGTACCATACCAATCCATGCCAAGTACCATTGGCCGTAAGGAGCGGCGGCAAGTGTCAACAGGATTACCGAAAGAGCGAGCCACATAGCCACAACACCCCGCGTGGGTTTGGGAGCCAGCAGTGTTATGAGGGGCCATCGACAAATCTCCGCCCGGCTATGCGATAAACTAGAATCCATACCATGCCATCGTATGAATGTTTAGCCGCTTCGCCAACGACATTGCCCAAAATCGCATCCGGCATCGGCAGCGACTTCACGCCCACGGCCGATGCTTTCCGAGCCATGGCCAACGGCGGCTTTCGTCATCGGAAAACCTCCTTCACCCACGTCGTGTTTTCATAACGAACGAAGTCGCACGGCGAACATGGGGCATGCCTTGCAAGTCAATCGAGGTCTCCTACAGAGCCTTCTCGTCCTCTTGTGTTTCATAGCGTTCTACGTCTTCGAGCGTCCATTCCGACGCGGGGATATCCTCCAGCCTGCGGGGCCTGTCTCCGCTATTACGAGATCGCGACTCCGCAGCCAGTTGCTGCAAGCGTGCGAGAAAACGTTCCCAATCCGTACAAAGGCCCAAGCTCCTGGGGATCGATCCCAGGTACTTGTTTCCGTGGCCAACTAGCATATAGTCCCACCGCTCATTATCTCCCCTTTCGAGGTTATAGCTCCTTACCAAGACGCGGCGAATCGCCATGAGACGGTCCGTCGGCAAGGCGATCGTCTTCCATAGGCCGCGCAAATAGATTTCGCGGCTGTCGGCTTCTCCGCGAATTGTCAGCCATCGAAACGTCAACCAACTGATGCTCGAGCCAAGGACGAAGCAGAACAACACGCTCCAAGGATCGGCAAGAGCCTCGGCAGGATTGAATAAAAAGTAGAAGCATCCCAAGACCGACGGCGCAGCGGCAATCGCTCCCGTCGCGCCGCCGAGATAGCTGATGAAGGGTCGTATTCGAATCGAGATGCGGTCGTCCATCGTTGGGCTAAAAAGGTGTCAGGAACGAACGTGTTATGTCAAAAAGTGTCGTTGGTTTTACCTGCAGATAATCGAAACCAAAAGATTCCTGGTGCCTTTTTAGCTTTATCCCCCTTCGGTTTCTACCGCTTTCGGTTTCGCAGCAGGGCGAATGGGGCCAGCAGCGCGACGCTCGTCGGTTCGGGTACCGCACGGAGGGTCGAGCTGTGGTACACTCCGCCCTTAACGTCCTAAGCCCCAAAGTTATTTAGTTTGCAAAGAGTTCTGATTGGTCGGTCGGCGCTGCATGACGACAGCCCACCCCGGCGAAGCGTTTGACTTGTCACGGCCCTCAAATGTTTCCAGCGATATTGGCGCAACCACTGCCATCCAGGAACCAGCGAATTGTGGATTAAGCCGGCCGAGTGGATCGTGATAATCTTCAATGAGCGTTGCGCCACGAGTCTTGCGGATCTGCCCGAGCGTTTTCTCGTCGACGTACGTGGGTTGAAAACGCATGCCGAGTCCCCCATCCGCTTCGGAACGAAACGCCGGATGCTGCATGACTAATCCCCCGTCACGCTGCGTAGCTTCATCGAAGAAGTCCGGACGGGTATAGACGACAGTGAACACAGCGTCGACTAAATGATCGGAGTCGTCATTCTCTCGATTTAAAAGATAACGATCGAGCGAAGTCAAATCATAAACCTCGACCGCTAACCCAAGCACGCCTATCGGCTGCGCCTGCCGCTGCGAAAAGATGGGCGCGGTGAATGTTACCTTCGGCAGATCATCGTTTGTGCTGCGATGCGGAGCAGCGATCAAGGAAGCTGTAATCGGCCCGGTTGATGCGGAGTTTGCGGGTGGTGCCGCGGGACCGCCGCGAAAGTATTGCCGACTTGCCAGCGGTTTACCGATCGATGCCACCGGCGCGCCAGTCGCAGGATCTAGGAATGGAGCCCGGGCGATTTGCGTGCCTTTGCCGTCGTTGAGATTTACAAACCATGCCACCGGCTTAAAACCATCCCTTGTAAGCCATCTCTCTCGAATTCCGCCGAGTCGTTCGTTGACACTTTTCCAAAGTTCGCGATTGCCTGGCTCGGCGTATGCCCGCTCTACTGCCGCGACGAGTGTAGCATCGCGTGCTGCTTCCTCGGCAACGGATAGCTTTTGTTCAATTTGAAATTCGAGCGCCGTTGCGATGCTGCGCGCTTCGGCGAGCGACACTTCTTTGAAAGCCTTTTCGGCCGCCAAAGAAGCGGATTGCGCATCGAGTTTCGCCGATTGCTCGCGTTGGGCTACAGTAGCCATCCAGGCTGACAGCACGAGTCCTCCCAGGAACAGCATCGTCATAGCCAGTACACCGCCAAACGCGATTCCGCGGTGTCGGCGAGCCCATCGTCCCGTGGTTGCGACGAAGGTTTCCCTGTGAGCAGCCACGCGTTCGTCGGCCAAGTAACGCTCGACATCTTCCGCCAGCTTGAGCGCCGTGGCATATCTTGAATCGGGTAGTGGTGCCATCCCCTTAATGCAAATCGACTCGAGCGGTCTTGGGATCCCGGCATTTACTTTACGTGGATGAGTAAACTCGCCACGAATGATAGATTGCCGCATTTCGGGCATGGTTGGGGCGTCGTAAGGAACCCGGCCGGTAAGCAGCTTGTAGAGCGTTGCGCCGAGCGAGTAAATGTCGCTGGCTGGTCGCAGGTTTTCGCTACCCGTGGTTTGCTCGGGACTCATGTAAGCGGGAGTTCCGACTTGGCTGCTCGATGAGTGTACGCGCGAAGATCCACTTATTAGAAGAGTTTGCTCGTCTTTGAGTTTGAACGGGGCATCGCGTCCGATTGGCATGGCCAACCCCCAGTCCACCACCAGAGTCTCGCCATAGCGGCCAAGCATCACGTTCGCCGGCTTAATGTCGCGATGCAGGATCCCACGATTGTGTGCATAGGCGATCGTCTTACACAGCGACACGAAATGACCCAGCAGCGAGCGAAAAGCCATTGGTTTATGGAGGTCATCAGGGGCCATCGCGTGATAACGGCCTATCGCCTCATCCATGGTTTCACCCTGAATGAATCGCATCGCGTAAAATGCCCGTCCGTCCGAAGTCTCTCCGATTCCATAAACAGGCACGATTCCCGGGTGCTCTAGCCGGCTCGTCACCTCGGCTTCCATTGCGAATTGCTGACGGCTGAGCGTATCGTTGATAAGCCGGTGGCGCAAGAATTTCAACGCGACTTGACGGTGGAGTCGCTGATCTTCCGCTGAATACACGACCCCCAAACCGCCCCGCGCGCTTAGCCGTAAGTGCTGAAAGTTCGATCGAACGCTTACCGTTTTGTCGCAAGAAGCATGGGTATCAGCATCGGTAACGGTTGAGCTCAAATGCTGATCGACTACTACGAGAGCCGCGATTTGACTTTTAAGATCGTTGAGCAGCTCGGGACAATTGGCGCAAAGCTCGTCTGGCGAGAGGTCGATGCCTTGCTCCCGCGCCTCTTCCCACTGGTCGAGCAGGTCGCCGATGAGCGTTGGCTCTCCTGGCGGCAATCTATCAGCCATACTCAAATGCTCGGTAATTCACCTTGTAAACGTTCGTGCAAAGCTAGCCGTGCCGCCCTCCAACGCCGTCGAACGGTGCGCGCGTCAACACTCAGCACTTCCGCCGCCTCATCCTGCGACATTCCGTGATACCAAAGCAATTCGGTAACGTCGCGTTCCTCCTGCGGCAGTTGCTCGATCACGTTGTGAAACTCCGCCCATTGGGCAATTGCCACCGGATTGTAAGTGGTTTCACCGTGTTCCCAACTAACTTGCTTTTCACTGTCGTCCGACGAGATGCGCTGGGAAAAATGATTGCGCCCCATACCATGCGGACCTTCATACCGCCGAGCCATATCGATAAGCTCGCGACGAATTTGCAAGGCTGCCAGCCGAAAGAAGTGTAAAGGGTTTTGAATTTCCACCCGCGCCATCGCCTCGTAAAGGCGCATGGATGCGTTCTGGAAGACATCTTCGGTTTGTTCCCAGCGACCGACTAGCGGAAACGACCGTTTTAGTTTTCGCGTGATCGCGGTTAAGCGATCCGATGCCGCTTGCAATAATTCGGCACGTGCTTCGAGGCGACCGGCTTGAAGGTCGGCAAGTAACTGCTCGACTCGATCCTTAGAAATGCTTGTTTCCAACATTACTCGATGCCCCTCCCACCTCTAGTTTCCCACCAGAGGGGTATTCTCTCACACTTCATGGCGGGTGGCAAGTAATTTTGGGAAGGCCGATGACGAGCTTACAAGGATCCAATGCCAAAGCCCCGTTTCCGCGCTTAAACGCGTCAACGGGGCTTTGATAAATCGGTAACTTTCTGACGATTCCCTAGCACGATACCGGGCCGGCCATTTCGTCGACTGGGGCCACCTCGACTAAGAAGGCTCCGGTTACTTCCGTTGGCACGGTCACCGGTTCTTCCCCCACATCATCTCCCCCAGAAAGCAGATCATACTCCGTGGCTGAGTCGAGAATCATTGGAAAGGGAGTGATTAGTTGTTTGACGTCGGTCTTCTGCCAGCAGCGAGGAGGCTCTTGAGGCTGGACTTCATTCGCAAAAGCGGCGTTGGCTGCGACCAGGCTGAGGGCGGCGGTCAGGATCAAAGTCTTCATCGTTCGTCTCCATATTAGAGGGGGCTATGTTTTACCGGCTTTGTCGGAGCCAGCTTTGAAGCGTTCGTTGCTTCTAATGTCCCATGCGGAAGCAGCAACGGCGGCCGGACACGAAAAGTCCAGAAACTTTGATTTCCGCGAAAGAAAGCCCCTCCCCCCGCTCGCGGCTTAGCCGTAGGTCAGGCTTTCCAGCCTGACACCCCCACCCCCTTCCTCCGACGGACTGGTCCGCTTCAGCGACCAGTAGCACCACGAATTGCGCTCGGAAATTAA
>CAZTWS010000048.1:15803-33857 GCA_964618225.1 uncultured Planctomycetaceae bacterium | reverse complement strand
CACTAGTAACCAAACGACACGGAGACACCTGGACCCCCGTAACCGTAGTAGTAGCTCGGCCCATAGTAACTACGATAGTACGGCCTGTAATACCGTGGTCCGTAGTAGGCCCGGTAAGGCGTGTAGCCGCCATAGCCACCGTAGTAATAGGCTCTTGGTGGTGGAGCATAGTAACCGCCACCGTGGTAACCCACGTAGGGTCGGCCCCAACGGCGGCCTGCATCGGCACGTTCGGTAAATCCGACGCCCACGACAAAAAACGCTGCAACAAATGTCAGAACAAGCATAATTCGCTTTAACATGACTGCCTCCTCGAAGACCAATCGCTTCGTCGCTGAGTTGTTAAAGGCCTCAAGAGACTAGAGGCTTGAGGGGGGTGGGAAATGCGCCACAAAGAGTGCAGTCGGCGTGCCAAAGAGGAGCGACATTATGGCGCAGCGACATACATCAAAGTGTTTGGCTTTATGCTTGCCACTCGTCTTTGATACGTAATAGCTCGCTACGTTCAGGCAACGCTTTGTAGTAAGGATCGAGTGGATAGCAGCCCGATACCAAACCGTTGCGAGGCGCGGTCGTGCAATCGCTAAACGTGCGGCAGATTTTCTTTCGCTTCTGGGGGCGGCCCGCCAGGGAATCGGCCGGCAAATCGGGGTAGGAAAGCACCATGCGCCCCAAGCCTACGAAGTCGGTCCACCCTTCTCGCACCGCGGCTTGCCCCACATGGACCAAGTAGTCTTGCAGATAGGTGTACCCGCTGCCAACGAAAGGCACGTTGGGCAACGCCGCTTTGCATTGCCGCACCGCATCCATTTGGCGTGTTACTCCTACCAGCGGATCCTCAGGAGGCTGATAACCGTCGAACGGCGGAAAGATGGCTGGCCGCTGCAAGTGCGGATTGTAATAAGGACTGCCACACGTGATGTTGAGCATAGCCACGCCGCGCGCTACTAGATCGAGCATCAATTCCATCGGCTCCGTCAAATCGATAGCCAGCGGATCCGCGGTACTCACACCGAACCCAAGATCGTAGGGGAGTAGTTCATCGTAGGCCATGGGTTGGCCAATCTCGTGGCTGGTGGCGTACGGAACCGAGTCGAATACGCTCAGCCGCACTCCAATCATCAGTTCGGGAATTTCGGCGCGGAGTCGATCGATAATGCTTGTGAGGACGCGCGAGCGGCCGGCCAAATCGCCACCAAAACGACCGGGGCGACGCCGCGCGCTTAAGAATTCGTGCAACAGATAACCGTGGCAGGCTTTCACATCGACGAACTGATAGCCCACTTCGTGAGCCAGTTTCGCGGCAGCTACGTAATCGTCGATAAGTTGCTCTAATTCATCGTCAGTCCACACGATGGAATCGTCGTTCGGGTCGATCTTGAACTTCTCATCGAGCAGCGGGTGGTGGTAAGCAATCTTCGGTACGCTGCGATGATGATCGTCGGGCTTGCAGAAACGGCCCGAGTGCGTGAGTTGCAAACCCACAAGCAGCCCATCCAGGTTTCCGAACGATTCTCGATGTGCGGAATTCAGTTCATCGAGCAAGGCTCGCAGTCCCTCGCGGTTGTCAGCGACAGCCATCGTTTGATGAGGATTCGCTCGGCCATCCGGCCGAACGGCCGCCGCTTCGCCACCCCAGATCAGCTTTGCGCCGCTGAGGCCGAAGTTGCGCCATCTGCGAAGCGTATGAGCCGAAGGGGAGCCGTCGCGGTTTGCATCCCAGCCTTCCATAGGATGGATGCACCAACGGTTGGCGACTTCGAAGCCACCCACAACGATTGGCTCCGCTAACGGTGAGCCCTCGCTTACCGAGAGAGGGCGGGCGTCAACCGGCAACGCTAGCCCAAGTTCCGCAAGGCGATCTCGGAATGCGGAAACCGTTTTAAGCTGGGCAATCTTAGGGTAGCGGGGGCCATCCATGAAAATCTCTCTCGAATTTGCTGCTTTAACTCGTGACGGATGCTTACTTTTTGGCCATTACGATTGCATAGGGCCGAAATACGACATTTTTGCCTGGTCGCTAAGCAGCCAAGCGGACAGTTTTTTTGTCGCTGGTAGCAGTGCTAAAATTGCGGGAAATTTAGAAAAAAACTCTTCACAGAATGGGAAACCGGCCCCATAATGAGCCACGTAGTCGCTGATCATCGCGGTGATGTTCAAGACTATACCCTACAACCTCCGATCGAGAAGATCTCCATCGAGTAACTTACCATTGACGGTGTTCACCACCGACTCTCGGAATCGCTAATGCTGATCTAATAGCGACTGTGTTCGCACTCTACTGCGAACCTTGCGGCCCTGATGGTCGCGTTTGTTTAGTTCCCCTTAATTGATTTTCAAGCATTCCGTTCCACTGCATTAGCAGTGGTGAAGGAGTTTGGTTCCCATGAGATTATTGCGCGCATTGAAGTACACCTCGCCCCGTCTTGCATTGTATTCTTCCCTTGCCTCAAGCAGTTTCGTCGTATTGGCACTGTTCGCGGCTAGCCAGGCATCGGCTAGCCCCATCAATCACGGCAATTACAACATTCCCAGCCAAGGTATTTCGTTCAACAACGTAACCGAGTCGTCGGGTACCGATCCGGTTCCGATGTTCAATGCTCCCAGTCCGTTTGTAGTTGGCCTCGATTTTAACCCGACCGCCTTTACCTCGGTGGCCGTTAGTGGCGGCGGCGATGCCACGGTTGGCCAACTCAACTTCACGATTAAAGGTTTGTCGAATGCCAATGGCCTGGTCGGCATCGACGCGATTAACCTATTTGAAACTGGCGACTACTCGCTCGTTGGCGGGGGCGGAAGCGGAACCGCTGTATTTGCCGGTGTAAGTTTGTTGGCCACCATTACCGAAATCGATGGCGTGGCGGTTGCACCGTTCAACCTGCCAACCATCAACGACTCGTTTAACGACTCGCTGCCAAGCGCCGCGCTTTCGACGCCTTGGAGTTTGGGACTGTCGTTGAACGTTGCGGCAGGTCTTATCGCCCAAGGATACCCGGCTTCGGCGAATGCCACCCAGGTGGATGTTGCCGTCATTAACACCTTGATCTCGACAAGCGAACCGGGAAGCGTGGCAGTGATCAATAAGTCGGATCTCAAGATCGATCTCGGCACCGAAATCATCGGCAACCCGATCCCAGAGCCAACGGCCGCTTTATTGGCCGCCATTGCAACCGGGCTTATCGCAATGTGGCGACGACAAGCCAATCGCTAGCGATCGGCAAAATTTTGGGGCTTAACGCAATAATCCTTAACCTCACGGCAACGCCTAAGTTGCCGTGAGGTTTTTTTCTCACCGACCGCTTAGCGGCGGCAACGCCGTCCAACCATAGCACCGCACAACACACGAGCAACTAAAAACGCACAATCTGTCAGTCTTGATCAGAGGGGTGAAAAGTCATCGCGATTGCGTCCCATTCGGCTCGATATTCCCGCAAGTGGCCCTCTGCTTTCAGTCATATAATTAGGGATGAGGGAAACAGCCTTGCCCAAAATTGAAGTCAAGCCACTCAATCAACAACACACACCGACTATGCAATCGCAGCCGCTTGCGGCTTAGCGGGTATTTTTAGGCCAAGCCGTGAGGGATTGGATCATAGCCGTTTTTAGTTGGGGGGACTGAAAGAAGCCACAAGGCTTGGGCTTTGAGAGCACCGCTGGGTAAAAGCCAACAGCGGCACGATAAAACTTAGGGAATTTACCGTTTTTGTTCTTGTACATTTGTACACAATCTGCTGTGATCATGGACAGAATCACAATCGTCGTGCTCTTTGACATCCGAAACTGCCGCGTTGCCTCGTAAGCGACTACCCGTTCCGCTGGCTCGCAGAACTGTAGCCGAATTCCGCCGCCGCTAGCATCGCAATCGGTAATAGTAGTCCGCCTGGTATCACACCAAGATGCGCAAAACCCAGGGGGAGAGTTTAGCGTACCTACGCAAAAACAAGCGATTATTGAGTTCTCCGCTATCCCAGTTCACGCCACTTTCGCCAACGCTTGCGGATTAGCCTACAGCCGAAAGCCAATAACCGACAGCCTCTCTTGACGCCCCTCAACCCTGCCGCGTACTCTCCCGCCCTCGTCTAAGCGAGTCTTCGCCTCCGTCCGCGCACACACTTTGCCGCACTGGGTTCATCCTTGTTGACGCTTCGCCCCGGAAAGTTGAACGCCAACCTGCCGCTCGCCGCGCTTTTGATCGCGCTTGCCTGCGCCAGCCACTTCGCGATTCCCACGGCCCACGCGCAATGGCCATGGAGCGAAAAACCGCAAACCGGTACCGCCCAATGGTGGAAGAAGGCCAAAAAGAAAGCCACCTTCGACGTTGAAAAAGGCTACATCGTCGAAGGCGTCGACGGTACGTTCGACGGCCTCGGCCGCCCCATGCAAGGCCCCGTAGCGTCCGAAACCATCGTGATAGCCGGCGAAAAAACCGACGAGGAAGGCCTCATGCCCGGCCTCGATCCTCGTATTCAATACGACAGAGTAAAAACCGCCGTCGGCCTCGGCCCCAACGAACAATTCGCCCGCGACTCCTACGACGAAGGCATCCGCCTGTTCAAAGAAGAGAAATACAGTCGGGCCGTCGAGAAATTCAAAGCCGCCATCGATCGCGGCCCCCACTCACCGATCGAACAAGATGCCCGCTTCATGCTGGCCGAATGCTACTTCAAGAACGACCAATACATCAAAGCTCGCGATTCTTATGACGAGCTCGTGAAAGAACACCCGAACACAAAATACTTAGACGCCGTGATCGACCGCGAATGGAAGATCGCCCAATTCTGGGAGGCCAGGGCAACCCAAAACTACGACTATCCGCTCACGCCGAACCTGTACGACAAAACCCGCCCCATGTTCGACACCATCGGCCACGCCATCAAAACCTACGAAAACATTCGATTGAACGACCCCACCGGCCCCCGTGCCGACGATGCCATCATGGCCACCGCAAACATTTACTTCCGACGCAATCGCTTCGAAGATGCCGACTACCACTACACTCTGCTGCGCAAAGAATATCCGCAGAGCGAAATGCAGTACGAGGCCCACCTGCTCGGCCTCCAGGCCAAGCTCCGCAAATACCAAGGCGAAGACTACGACGGCACTCCGCTCGAAGAAGCCAAGACGCTCGTCAAGCAACTACGCACCCAATTCGCCGGCCGATTGCCAGAGGAAGAGAAAGAACGACTAAGAACCGTGGAAGGCCAGCTCAATCTGGAGCTTGCCAATCGCGATTACCGCATGGCGAAGCGTTACGACGGAACCAAACATTACGGTGCTGCCAAACGTTACTACGGAGAAGTCATCAAAAAATTCCCCGATTCGGAACTGGCCACAAAGTCGCGCGAGCGGCTGGCTCAAATTGCCGGCGAACCGGATGAGCCCGCAAAGCCACTGGCCGCGATCGTGGAACGCTTCCCGCAAAGCGAGGAAAAAACCCGGGTCGCTCGCATTCCCGAGTTGAAAAACGGCGGTCGCCTTGCCCAAACACCGAGCACCAACTCCCCGAAGTAGCCCATGGAGCGCCAGCACCAATACACGTCGTCGGCTGCCCCAAGCCGCGCCGTTCGGCTTTGCATCGCAGTGCTGGCCACGCTCCCGCTGGTTGCTCTCGCCGGCTGCATCGGCTACCAGGTCGGTGCCGGCTCGCTGTACGCTTCCGACGTCGCCACGGTGTACGTGCCGATGATCGACTCAGACAGCTATCGCCGCGACCTAGGCGAACGGCTCACGGAAGCGGTCGTTAAAGAAATCGAACTCAAAACACCCTACAAAGTCGTCAACACGCCCGACGCCGACAGCATCCTCGCCGCTCGGCTCACGCTCGACACCCGCCGCACGGTCATCGAAAACGCCTTCGACGATCCCCGCCTGGCCGAAACCGAGCTTCGCGCCGAAGTGAACTGGCTCAACCGTCGCCGCATGCCCATCGTACCGATGCAGGCTATTCCCGTGCCGCCGCAACTCATCGAAATGAGTCAAACCTCGAACGTCATCACCGAAGCCGGCCAGTCGGTAGCCACTTCGCAGCAACAAGCCATCCAACGGCTGGCACAGCAAATCGTGTCCACGATGGAAGCGCCCTGGTAGCACATTCCCAAAGCTACGCGGAGAATCGAGGCGCGACACGGTCCACGATTAGCCGGCCAATATTGAGCGAGGCAGTCGCCGCCGGCGATGGTGCGTTGCCTACATTCACCACGCGATCGGTCTCGTCGATCACGAAATCATCAAGCATTTGTCCTTGCCGATCGACCGCCTGGGCTCGCACGCCCGCCGGTGCCCAATCCAGGTGCTTCGCTTCAATCGCCGGCAGTAGCCGCTGCAAAGCCCGCACGAACGCGGCCTTGCTCAAGCTGCGCCACATTTCGTCCGCGCCAATGCGCCAATACTTCAGGGCCAGCTTCCAAAAACCGGGGTACATCAACGTTTCGCTGAGATCGCGCACGTTCACGGTCGAATTTTTGTACCCTTCTCGCGCAAACGCAAGCACCGCGTTAGGCCCACACTCCACTTGGCCATTGATGCGCCGCGTAAAGTGTACGCCAAGGAACGGATACCGAGGGTCGGGCACAGGGTAGATAAGCATGCGAACCAAATGATGAGCATCGGGACGCAATTCGTAGAACTCGCCACGAAACGGCACGATCATCGCCGTCGGTTTGGCACCACTTATGCGCGCCACCCGGTCGCTGTACAAGCCGGCACAGTTCACGACTTGCTTCCCGGCAAACTCCCCAGCGGTCGACTGAACGATTACACGGTCGCCGTCGTGCCGAATGCCGGTCACCTGTGCCGAAGTCACCACCGCGCCGCCTTGCGACGTGATGATCTCGGCAAGCCTGTGTGCAACCGCCACATAGTCCACCACCCCTGCTTCAGGAACATGAATCGCCGCGATGCCTGCCGCTTCGGGTTCCAACTCGCGAAGTCGCTCCGGACCGATGCGTTCGCATACCACACCATTCGCTTTGCCGCGCTCGAGCAGCGTTTCCATGCGTGGCAACTCCGATTCATCGACGGCCACAATTACCTTGCCGAGCATCTCGAAGGGAATTTGCTCGCGCTGGCAGAACTCTTCCATCGCGAGCTTACCAGCACGGCAGTTGACGGCCTTGAGCGATCCGGGACGATAGTAAATGCCCGTGTGGAGAACGCCCGAGTTACGTCCCGTTTGGTGCCGCGCGATCGCCGGCTCCTTTTCCAAAACGGTTACGGTTTTTCCCGGAAAGCGTTCGAGAAAGCGGTAAGCAGTGGCCAGGCCAACGATCCCACCACCGACGACAATAAGATCACTTTGCTGCATGGAACACGTAGGTCACTAGAGCCGGTTTCAAAACTATTGTAGCTGGCCTCTTTGAGACCGGTTTCATCGAAAAAGGCCGGGGTCACAGACCCCATCTACAGGTCTTGAAACTGCTTCTAATAGTTCGCCCCGCTTTTGCGAACATGAATCATCGGCTTCGCCTCGGCATCGACGAGTCGCCCCCGGACAACCTTGGCGAGAAAAATGCGATGGTCGGCCGAGTCGGCATGTTCGGCCGGCTCACATTCGAGGTGGCCAATCGCTTCTTTCAGTATCGGCACCCCGCGGGCACAATGCGAGATGGCCAGCCCCTCGAATGCGGGCGCACCAGGCTCGAAGCCCTTTCCGAAGTGTTTCAAAAACTCTTTTTGGTCGTCACCCACCAGATTCAGCACGAACGGCTGCCCTTCGCTGAGCCAGTCGCATACGTATCGCCCAAGCTTGACGGCCACGCTGACCATCGGCGGTTCAAAGCCGGCCTGCATCACCCAACTGGCCAACATACCGGTCGCACGAGACCCCGTTCCGATCGTCAGGATATAAATGCCACTCGGCACGCGTCCCAAGGCAGCATCGTAAGGTTTTGTGCTCATCGTGTTTCCTTCTATCGTACGGGACATGACCACGGCATCCTTGCACTTGAACTATTGGTGCGCCTGATTCGCTCTTGCGGACGACGGCAATTTATCCAAAACACTGGTGACCTTCGATCGGATTCTGCCGCCAGAGCCTCGCCGATAATCAAGCTTCGCGGCACATGTCACGCGGTCGCTATGCTGGGCGACTCGTTCGATGCAGCGTTGCATCAGGTCGAGCACCGGCCCGAGTTCTCCTTCCACAATGGTTCCCATCGCGTGCAGTTCGTAATCGAGACCGCTTTCATCGACGAGTTGAACACATTCGGCAACGTAGCGGCTGACACTTTCGCCCATTCCGAGCGGCGTAATCGAAAACTCCAGAAGTACCATGGCGAGGAAGCGTAAGGGCAAGTTGCTGTATCAATGCCAGCATTGCTGGCGTCCGTGAATGATGCCTCATTCAGACGTGGATTGTAAGGCGATTGCTAGCAGCCGTCGACCGTGCCGAGTTGGGGATGCACGGCTTTTTACCACGGACGGAAACCTACCTTGTGGAATGCAACGAGTTTCTCACTCGCTCGGAGTTGCCCCTCGCTCAGCGAACCCGCTAGCCACGCTCTAGGTCTCTCTGTCCGCGTTTCCGCTAATTCGCTAATGTGTCGCACGATTTCAGGCCTCGAAATTTCATGGGTGTGCAATCGATGGCGTGGGCTGCTCGTCATCGTACTGTTGTATTGCCGTCGTCAGTATGAACTCCTGCCTTTCCTTGCATTTTACGCCTGTGCGAGTGTTGGTATACCTTGCCTGCCTTGTCGCGATTGCGATGCCGCCCGCCCATGCGCAGAACGTTTATGCACCGCCGGTACATAGCACGATGGTAGCGCCGGCCAACGTACCGTGGCCTCAGCAGACGAGTTTGCCTCCACAGCCGCAGTATCAAGTGGCTCAGGCGATGCCGATGATGGCGGCTCCTTCGGTGGAAGAGCAGTGGATCGCTTCTCCGGAGCCCATACCGCAATATGGTGTCACCGATTTGCACGTGGGCATTCCCTCGTGGGGCGAACCGATCGTTGCGGAAGCATGCCAGCCCGATGTGTGGTTTTGGCAAGTGTTACCCGATGGTTTGATCTACCACTCCTATTGGGCAGGCGTGCATGAACCGCGGCTCGGTATCGTGGCGCTGGACGAAAAAAATACTCAGGCTTACTGGGACGGCACGCTTGGCGGTCGAGTCGGCTTGCTGCGTTACGGCAACGGTGCCCGCATTTTCCCACAAGGCTGGCAACTGGATGTTGAAGCGGCGGCGATCATTCGCATGACGCTCGACGAAATTCGCGATTTCGAATATGCCGACTATCGCGTTGGCATTCCAGTGACTTACGGCATCGACAATTGGCAGTTCAAGTTCGCTGGCTATCATTTGAGTTCTCACCTGGGCGACGAGTATGCCATTGCCAACCCCGGCAGTCTCAATCAGCGTATCAACTACGTGCGTGATGCGCTGGTGCTCGGTGCCTCCTGGTATCCGGTCGAGATCATGCGGCTGTATTCCGAGGCAGCTTATGCGTTCAATGTCGATGGCGGCGCGGAACCTTGGGAGTTTCAATTCGGCACCGAGATCTCGCGGCCCGGTGTAACGGGCACACACGGCACCCCGTTTTTGGCTATCAATGCCCATTTGCGCGAAGAACACAACTACGGCGGCGATATCAACACCCAGGTAGGCTGGCTCTGGCGTGGAGAATCGGGGCAAGTCATGCGTGCCGGCGTGCAGTATTACAACGGCAAATCGAGCCAATACCAAATCTTCGACCACAACGAACAGCAAATCGGCTTCGGTTTGTGGTACGACTTCTAACAACCCGAAAAGTGCGCTAGTGCAAGCGTTGCCCGGGCGTTTTTAGGAACGACTCAATAATAACATCTCCATTTTCAGAATAACCACCGAGACACGGAGGGCACGGAGATTTTGGAAGAGGTTTTGAACACTGATCCACACTAATAATCACTAATCGATCGCGGCAACGTCCCAATATAAATCTCTGAATTTCAATTGATATCAGCGATGATTAGCGTAGATCAGCGTTCCAAAAAACTTTCGTAATTATCCTTCGTGCCTTTGTGCCTTAGTGGTCCAAAAACTCCTTCCGAATCTCTGTGTCCTCCGTGCCTCTGTGGTTAATTCTTCCCCGTGGCACTGCGAGGGTGGATCGCTTGGGTGAGCGTTACCCGGACGTTTTTAGGTTGTATGTACGGATGGGCCATGCTCTGGTCGCAGCGGTGTGGCCGCCGCCGTTAAGTTCGTGACTGTTGTGCGTCAACAGGCCGCCGTAGAATGGCCCGATGGGACAACGATGGAACGATTATCGGCTTTTTTGGCGAGAGTTTCGCCAGCAGCACCACACTACCGGCGCGGTTTTGCCGAGTGGCAGAGCGCTGGCGCGAGCATTAGCGAGCTTTGTACGCGACGATGCCGCAGGTGATGGATCAACGGCGAGGCGCATTCTTGAAGTCGGCCCGGGAACCGGTGCCGTAACGAGCGAAATTCTTCGAGCGATGCGGCCGGACGATCGCTTGGACCTCGTTGAACTGAATGATCAGTTTGTGGAGCAATTGCGATGGCGATTTGCCGAAGACTCCAACTTCTCGCCAATGCGCGATCGAGTTGAGTTGCATCATGCGAGCGTGGAGGACGTGAGCGAAGACCAGCCCTACGACCTGATCGTTTCCGGCCTGCCACTTAACAACTTTTCGGTAGAACTAGTTAGTCGCATTCTCGACAAGCTTCGCCGCTTGCTCGCCCCGGAAGGTACGCTAAGCTTTTTCGAATATGTGGCGATTCGACGAATGAAATCGGTTGTTAGCCCGGCTGCCGATCGCGATAGGCTACGTGGCATTAGCCGCATGTTTGACGAAATGTTCAGCAAGTACGAAGTGCGTAAGGACTTGGTTCTAACCAACGTCCCGCCCGCGTGGGTGCATCATGTGCGTTGGGGGCTGGGGGACGGGGGCTAGGGACTGGGGAACAAGCATTCGTGGAATGGTACTCTGAATTCCTATCGATTACTGAGAGGCCGGCCTCCTAGAGGCCAGCTACAGCAGATTCAAAATCGATTTCCAAATCCCTTTTTGTGTCTTTTGCGATTTTTCGTGGCCAACAAAAAGACAGCCACGAAGAGGCACAAAAGGCGCAAAAGAGAAAAGACAATATGAAATTGCTCACGATTGAAACGACATGCGATGAAACCGCGGCGGCGGTGATTACCGATAAGCTCGAGGTGCTTTCGTCGGTGGTGGCGTCGCAAGATAAAATCCACGAGCGGTTTGGCGGCGTGGTGCCGGAGATTGCCTCGCGGGCCCATGTTGAGCGAATCCTGCCGGTGATCCACGAAGCGCTGGGTAAGGCCAATCTGACGCTTAGCGATGTCGATGGGGTGGCCGTGGCGAATACGCCCGGATTAGCCGGTTCGCTTCTTATCGGGCTCACGGCCGCGAAAACACTTTGTTTGGCTTGCGATTTGCCACTCTTGGCCGTGAATCATCTGCAGGCACACATTTATGCGTGCCGCATTGCGAGTGGGGTGGATGTATTTCCGTGCATCGGTCTCGTCGTAAGCGGTGGGCATTCGAATTTGTACCGATGCGCGGGGCCCACGGATTTCACGCCGCTCGGCGGAACGATCGACGATGCGGCAGGAGAAGCGTTCGACAAGGTGGCGAGCCTGCTGGGGCTACCCTATCCTGGCGGCCCCTCGATCGAGCGCGCGGCGCGTAACGGAGACGCAGGGCGACATCGATTCCCGCGCCCGCTGCTGGATGATAATTCGCGACTCGACTTTAGTTTCAGCGGACTGAAGACGGCGGTGAGATACTGTGTTGAGGGGAAAGGGGCGAGGAGTGCGGAGCGAGCAAAAGGCGGGGAGCGGGGAGCGGGGAGCGGGGAGGCAAAAGGGGGCGAGGAGTCGCGGAAGATTGCGGATGTGGCTGCTTCGTTTCAGGAAGCTGTGATTGATTGCCTGGTTGGCAAGGCTGAGCTGGCCCTTGAGAAGTCGAGTTTCAACACTTTATGTGTTGGTGGTGGCGTGGCGGCCAATTCTTGTTTTCGTGCGCGGCTGGAGCAGTCGGCTGAAAAGCATGGCTATACTTTACATGTGCCGCCCTTGTCTTTGTGTACCGATAACGCGGTGATGGGTGCCATAGCCATTGAACGGTTCCGGGCCGGCTTGTTCGAGGACTTATCGCTCGACATTAGGCCCGGTCCTGAGCGAGCGGCGGGTCGGTAGTTAATGGCCACGAAGAGGCGCGAAAAGACGCGAAAAATTCGTTGCTTAACTTGGGCGAAGTTATTGGATTGACTCGACGTTTATCGCCTCTATCGGGGCCGAGGACGGCCCGGCTCGCTTGTGGATTACCACTCTTTTCTTGCGTCTTTTCGTGCCTCTTCGTGGCCCAATAAAAAAGCGGCCCAACGATTTCTCGCCGGGCCGCTTTCGTTTTTTGCTTCGCCCAATTCTCTGTTACGAACGAATCCTTCCGACGTTACGCATCCTTGCGGGGGATCGAGCCAGGCTCGATCAACAAACCAAAATCGTAGTGCGAACCACGACTGCCATTTAGAACGAATTCCGTTGGCAGCTCGGGCAGTAAGGTTTTACAGTATCGTTCATCGGCTTGTACGTAGTACGGGAAACCGACTTGGCAAGCGAGCGATCGCCTGAGCGGTAACGGGTCAACACACGTTGCCACTCGTCAGCTTTGATGTCACCGGCCTTGCTGTAGATAATCGTCTTGCCAGTTTTGTCGATGATCGCGACGTGCGGGAAGGTCTTGGCCTTGAACGCCTTGGCAACCTTCTTGCCGTAGTCGGTCGTTACATCGATGTGGCACAACTGGTAAGGCTTTAGCAGAGCCGTATCTTGTTCATCATCCAACAATTCCGGCGAAAGCCGAGCATCGTCGCTATTGGGCTTGTCGAGAACCACGAGCAGCGGATCGTCTGCTGCGATGGTTGCTTCGAGGGCCTTACCGTATCTCGATTCCCATTGGGGAGCTTCGGAAGCGGCCAACAATGAGCCCAAGGCTAAAGATGCGGTTGCCAGATAATTAAGCATTCTGAACTCCTTTTATTCCTTGCTTCGCCTGCTCGAGCTAGGGAAACGAAACCAGCGCCATTCGAAAGGTAGGGAAATCTCGTGCAGTGAAGCGTTCGTTGAAAAACTGAACGGAACTAGTTGGCTGGGCGAAGCAGTCGCTTACCAACATTCGAGGACGGGACGTCCTTGTTCCGTATTGCGGGAAGGTAGGTTTCCGAATGGCAAGAGTGCTCTGTCTGGTTGTCGTGCTTACATGCACCAGGGCAGAGCACCACTGCACCGTAGCCCAATAGGAATGAGGCCCGAAAGGGGGCGAAGAGCGAAAATTTTCCCGAAGGCGCAAAACGGGCGGGTGGCGAGGTCTTCAACGATTGGGGGGTTAGCGGGGGGTTGACACGCGTATTCCCCGAGAATCGCCACATGTTTTTAATGTCTTACTTCATGCCCCGGAAATAAATTTGGCACAGGAAAAAATTCTTGTGCCAAACACAAATTAACTTCAGGATATTTTACTGTGGGGCAAATAGAGAAAATGCGTTGAATCTTTCGCGGATTTTAGGTGGATCCCAGCGTGACTGGAATTTTCATCTGCTTTCCTTGACGAAGGATGGTTAGCTCGACCTGTTCGCCTGGTCGATGCTCCTCGATTTTTTCCACGAAGGCAGACGCCTTATCTACAGCTTCGCCGTTTACGGCAACGATCACGTCTGCCGCAGAGGGGTCATTTCGCTCCACGGTGTACACAAGTGGGCCGCGCGTGACGTCTTTTTGGACGCGCCGCCAGCCTCGAAGCCCCGCTTTTTCGGCGGGACCGCCACGGTTGGTTTGCACGATTTGCAGGCCGCTATTGATTTCGGCCACGGCGACGATGCCGATATCGGCACGAATGATCTTCCCGTGTTCGAGCAACTGGGTAACGCTTTGACGAATGCGGTTTGCCGGTATCGCGAAGCCGAGGCCCGCACTTTGGCCTGATTTCGTGGCGATAGCCACATTCATACCGACCATGCGGCCACCCGTATCGAGCAGCGGGCCGCCCGAATTGCCGGGATTCATGGCAGCATCGGTTTGAATGATCGACTTCATCTCGCGACCGAGTCGATTTGGAAGCGTGCGATTCAGGTTCGAAATGATGCCTGTGGTGAGCGTACCTTCCAGTCCAAACGGATTGCCCAGCGTGTAAACCCGTTGGCCGACGTGGAGATTATCTGAGGTGCCCAGCGGAACTGGGTACAATTCTTCGGCCGGGGCGTTGATTTTGAGCACGGCGATGTCGTTTTCAGGATCGGTGCCGACGATTTCGCCTTCGTAGGGCTCTTTTCCGCCAGGAAGAGTGACTTGGATTTTGCTGGCGTCTTCGACCACGTGGTAATTGGTCAGAATGTGGCCTTTTTTATCGAGCACTGACCCCGAACCGGCACCTTCACCCGGGGTGGGCAGCATGAAATAGCCATAACTGACCGTGCGGGTAAGAATATTCACAACACCTCGGCTGGCACCTTCATACACCCGGATATTAGTGATTTCCTCGGAGGTAAGGCTGGGGTTTGCGGGGATAGTGGCCGTAACAGCGGGCGTGATTGCTCCACCCTCGAAGGCGTTCGGCAACGATTGGGCGTGAGCACCGACAGTGCCCAGGGAGTTATTTTCCGTTAATACGATGGCAACGCCACCGCCAAGCAGGGCGCTAAATAGACAGCAGAAGAATAGGTGTTTCATCGTATTTTCTCGCGTGTTTCGCGGGAGATTGAAGGTTCGAGAGCAGCAGCTCTATCGGGACTTCCCGGTCCATCGACGCCGCTAAGCCTTCCTACGATACGATATAGGCAATTCAATCGTTCGCATGCAAGGCGATTCCTACCGGGAAGAAATTACTTGCTTGCCGGCGAATAGAGGAATTGAAACCTTGTTACCCTTGGCAGGAAGTGGCCGTCGGAGGTGGCACAACTTAACGGCAGAGACGGCCGTTCGCCAGCCCAGAGCAGGAGAGATAGTTGCGGGATCGTGGACGCATTAGTTGCGGGATGGCACGTACGCTGCGAGGCATATTCCTATGCCAGAAGGGCCGAACTGCCACGACGGGGGGGTGTGACTGAGCCGACTAAGCGGAATTTGGGTGCTTTCGCTAAAAAACGGACCCTGGGAAATATCGGAAAACTATTGGCGTTTGGCTTCGAGCCTGAATAAACTGAAATAAGTGGTTATCAAACCTTAGGTTAGGCCCCTTATCGGCAGCGCCGTTTCTGCAAGCGCGGCACATGCGCGTACGTGCTTTGCGGATTCCTGCCGTAGATTTTTCGTTTGTTTGGATTCGACGCACCGGAACAGAAAGTGTGCGATCTCATCGTTCACGCGCGGAGTGTCATGATGTCGACAGCTCGTCAGGTTCGAGGCATGTTTGAAATACTATTTCACGGTCGATTTGCAGCCGTGGCCATTGTGGCGTTTGCTTGTCCTTCTTTAGCGATTGCTGCCGATACCCAGTCGGCAACCCTCAAAACTTATCAGCGAGAAGACGGCAAGACTTATTACTCACTGAGCGTAACGCCGCCGGCAGACGTTGCTAAAACGGAAGCTCGTGATGTGGTGATCGTGTTTGATACCTCGGCCAGCCAGGCCGGCGTCTATCGCGACACGGCGATAGCCTCGGTCGAGGCTTGCATTGCCAAACTACGCCCCACCGATCGAGTGCAAATTCTCGCGGCCGATCTCGAGGCACGTCCGATCACCGATGAATTTCTCGCTGCCAACGGCGAAGAACTGCAAGTCGCTTTGGAAAAGCTTCGCGCGGAAACGCCGCTCGGTTCCACCGATATGGAAGGAGCCATGCGTTCGGCCGTCTCCCGTTTCGACGACAGCAGTAAATCGGCCCGCGTTGTTCTGTATGTGGGCGATGGTTTGAGCACTGCAAACCTGCTTGGTACCGACGTGTTTGCCAAGCTCGCCGGGGAAATTCGCAATGCCAAGGTATCGGTAAACAGCTACGCGATTGGCCCTCAGCTTGACGTTCGCCTGCTGGCAGCCTTGGCGAATCAGACGGGCGGCAACGTGTACATCGACGAACCCATGGTATGGGCAGACGCGAAGAAAGAAGTGAGCGAAGAACGGGCTCGCGAGGAAAATCTGCGTCGCGGCTCCACCATCGGTCAAAGCCTGGCCGACTGGACGCATGCCACCGTCATGTGGCCTGCCGAAGTTGCATGGCCAACAGAACTCGGCGAAGTGTACCCAAAGGCATTGCCACCATTGCGTACCGATCGCGACACGGTCGTAGTCGGTGTGGCGGAAAGACCGATTGATAAGCCGGTTGTGTTGGAAGTAAACACCACTACCGATGGCGCTGTGGTTGCTTTGGAAATCGAAGCCACCCCTGAAAAAGCCGACGACAGCGAAGCCTACCTGGCTCAAGTCGTTGAAGCGGCACGGCCAGATGGCGGGGTTTCGCTACCGACAGTGGGCAGCATTGGCCTGGCAGAAACGGGACGCATGCTCGAAGCTGAAGTCGACGGGCTTACCGATCTAGCAGAGCGTGCAATCGCCACGGGCGACGTGCAATCTGCAAAGATTGCCTCGCAGACGATCTTGGCTCGCGATCCCGGTAACGTGAAGGCTCAAACGGTTCAACGTTTGGTGAAGAAGCAACAAACCGAAGGCCGGCAGGTGGCACAAGTTTCGACGAATGCCCCCCTGCCGCCGCAAGCCGGTGTTGTGGTGCCGCCCCAGGAATCTGGCAACGACTTGCGACTGGTACGCGAGGCAGAGCCTTTGCCAGGACCACAGCCTCGAGAAGGAGCGTTTGACGCTGGTGCCATTGTTCCGCCCGCTGGTGCTTTGACGGATCGCTTCGCCCCGCAAGGTGTCATGCTCGATGAACTCGAGCAAAACCGGCGCGTGTTTGGCCAAATGCTACGCCGACAAATTGAAAACACCGTGATCGACGCGCGACGTGCGATGACCGATGATCCCGCAGTCGCGATCCAGGATCTGAAGCTCGCCTTGGAAAATGTTCAGCACGCTCCTGAGCTCACTCCAGACATGCGTGCCCAGCTTATCGACAAACTGCAGATCGCGCTTCGCGAAGCTCAGCGGCAAGCCAGCATCAAAGATGAACTCGACGCGGCTCGTGAAGAACAAGTCGCCGCGGCTCGTGAACGCCGGCTTCTAAACGATCGGCTGGCTCGCAATATCCAGAAAGAAAAGCAACTTGTTGACCGTTTCCGCGCGTTAATCGACGAACGGCGGTTCGACGAAGCGTTAGACATCGCGGCCACGATCGAGCAACTCGATCCGAACGGTGTTACGCCGGTGGTGGCTTTCGTGTCGGGAGAACTGCGTCGCAACCACCATCTACAAGAGGTGGTACGCGCGGCCCGCTGGCGGAACTTTTTCGACACACTCTACCAAGTGGAGACCTCGAGTGTGCCCTTCCCGGATGATCCGCCAATCGTTTACCCAGCGGCACCGATTTGGGAAGAACTCTCCAATCGTCGCAAGGAACGCTACGGCGCGATGGACTTGAGTTCCACCGGCGAAGCGGAACGACGTATCGAGTCGGCTCTACGCAGCCAACTCGGGCCAAACGGCATGGACTTCACCGATACGCCCTTGGAAGAAGTCGTCAACTTGCTTCAAGAAGAATACGGTATTCCGATTCAGATCGATGACTCGGCCCTCGAAGCGGCTGGCCTCGACCCGACGGAGCCAGTGACTGTGAACTTGCACAATGTCTCGCTACGATCGGCACTGCGCCTGATGCTCAAGAAGATGCAGCTCACCTACATGATTCAAGATGAAGTGTTGATGATCACCACTCCAGAAGAAGCCGAATCACAACTTGTGGTGAAGGTGTACCCCGTGGCCGACCTTGTTCTGCCGATCGACGGCATGATGCTCGGTGGCGGCATGGGCGGCGGCATGGGTGGTGGTGGTATGGGCGGCAGCATGGGTGGTGGTATGTATGGTGGAGCCCCTTGGGCCTATGGTGGAATGCCCGGAATGGGCGGTATGGGCATGGGTAACTTCAACTTCGGAATGGGAGTTGGAGGTCAATGGGGGGGCGCTCCAGGCTCTGGCATCAACA
>CAZTWS010000048.1:0-15793 GCA_964618225.1 uncultured Planctomycetaceae bacterium | reverse complement strand
GGGCGGCGGCATGATGGGCGGCGGTATGGGCGGCGGTATGGGTGGTGGCATGGGCGGCGGTATGGGTGGTGGCATGGGCGGTGGCATGGGTGGTGGCATGGGCGGTGGCATGGGCGGCGGTATGATGGGCGGTGGTGGTGGCGGTATGTTCAGCGTCCCCAACGACGACGCCAAGCCTGCTGCCGAAACCAAACCTGCCGCAGCTGCTCCGAAAAATCGTGCCAAGGTAGCTGCCATCCAGATCGACGAATCGGTCAGTGTCGATGCGTTCTGGAATGGCTGCTTCAGCAAGAATAAAGTCGATGCCGCGGCCGTTCGCGAAACGGCTCGCCAACTTATGGGAGCGAAGCGCTACGACCAGGTCATCGCGATGAACACCGCCGCTTTGCGAAACGGTCAACCGCAGCCCTGGATGTACGAGTCGCTCGGCATCGCCATGGAACTGGCCGGTCGCTCGAAGACCGATATCGAGCGGGCCGTGATGTCGGCCGCCGATTTCACGACTTCGCCAGACGAGTTGATGTACATCGCTCAATACCTAAGCCGTCTAGGCCTGGATCGGCGTGCCATGCTGCTTTACCAGCAGGTCGCTAAGATTGAACCTTTGCGAAGCGAGGCCTACGCTCTCGGTTTGCGAGCTGCCGAACGCAGCAATGATTTGGCCGGCATTCGTTGGGCCACGGTAGGAATTCTCAGCCAGGCTTGGCCGACAGAATTCGCCGAAATCGAGCTCACCGCTTCGCGCGTCGCGAAAGCGACCCTCGAACGGCTCGCCAGCGAAGGCAAAAAAGAAGAACAAGCGGTTTACTTGAAGGAACTTCAAGAGGCGGTTGTCCGCGATTGTGTCGTTCGCGTTTCTTGGACTGGTGACGCGGACGTCGATATCGAGGTCGAGGAACCAAGCGGCACCGTCTGCTCGACCACAGAACCGCGCACGAGCGGCGGCGGCGTGAGCCTGGGAGATGCCTATGCCACCGAGGGCGCATCGGCCGAGGAATCGAGCGAAGTTTACGTTTGCCCAAAAGGCTTCGCAGGCCAGTACCGCGTACGAATCAAGCGAGTATTGGGCGACGTGGCCGCTGGAAAAGTAACGGTCGATGTCTACCGCCACTTGCGGAGTGGCGATGTTGAGCACGAACGTCAACAGCTCGAGCTCTCAGACAAAGACGCCATGGTCGTGTTCGACCTGAACAAAGGCCGTCGAGAGGAGCCGATTCAAGAAGCTCAATTGGCCAGTGCGGTAAAACGGCAACAAGCCTTGAGCCGTGCGGTGCTCGCCCAGCAGTTGGAAAGCGGCTCTGACCCGAGCATCTACGGTGGCGGGAATGGCCTCGGCGGTGGTTACGGACGCAACTTCGCACGCGCTGCCGCCCTCTTCGGCGGACGCGGAGCGGTCGGTTATCAGCCAATTATTCAAACCGTGCAAGACGGCGTGACGATGTCGGCGCTAGGCGTCGTCTCCGCGGATCGACGCTATGTTCGAGTCGCCGCGTCGCCAAACTTCCAGACACTCGGCCAAGTGCAAACCTTTACCTTTGCGGGCCAGGCGGACGAAGTTGATGAAAATGGCAACGGTACAGCGCCGTAGTTGATTCTTGCGGCTGCGTTCCAAGGCAGTGCTTTTTGCCCGTGTCGCCGCTAATTAGAACTAGGCTTGCGCGGCGAGCAGCCACACGATAATGCCCTTTTGAACGTGCATTCGGTTGGCTGCTTGCGATACCACAACGCTCTGCGCACTGTCCATGACTTCGTCCGTCACTTCTTCGCCGCGAACAGCCGGCAGGCAGTGCATGAAAATGGCGTCCTTATCGGCGCGAGACATAAGCTTGGCGTTCACTTGGTAATCGGCGAAGTCGCGTTTGCGTTTTTCGCGCTCCGCCTCCTGGCCCATGCTGGCCCATACGTCCGTGTAGATCGCCGTTGCGCCGCGAATGCCTTCGACGGGATCCTGGGTCTCCGTCAGCTCAAGTTGCGGAAACTCTTTGCGTGCTTCCTTCACGAATTCGGAATCGAGCTCATAGCCCGCGGGCGTACAAACGACGAGCTCGATTCCCAGATGGCCGCAAGCTCTAACTAGGCTGCGAGCCACATTGTTGCCGTCGCCGACCCATGCCAGTTTCATACCGGCAAGGTCGCCAAAATGTTCCTGCAAGGTGAAAATATCGGCCAGCGCCTGGCACGGATGAGCAAGGTCCGTGAGCCCGTTGATGACCGAACACGAAGAGTATTTGGCGAAGTTTTCGACTGTCGAGTGCTTCTTGGAACGAATCACGATTACATCGACCATCCCACTTAATACGCGAGCGAAGTCGGCAATGCTCTCGCGTTTTCCGAATCCAGCGTCTTCGCCCAACATAAGACTGCTGCCGCCTAGGTGCGTCATCCCGGCCTCGAAGCTCACGCGAGTTCGTAGCGATTGCTTTTCGAACAGTAGCGCCAGCACACGGCCGGGTAAAAGCGGTTCCCGCAGTCCTTCCGCGAACTTGGCCTTCAAGTCTTTCGCGATGGAAAAAATACGCCGAATCTCGGCTGCCGATACGTCGGATAGCGTTATTAAATGCCGCATGGAATAGAAGCCAGGAGCTAGGAGCGTGGAGTCGCTGTTCGGATCACGTCGATCAAAATATCGCAGCCTTCGTGAAGCTGTTCATCGTTCAAGTTCATCGCCGGCAGCAAGCGAATGACTGTTTGCTGAGTCGTGTTGATGAGGAGCCCTCGTTCGAGACAACGCTGCACGATGGGTGCCCCGTCGACGGAAAGTTGCAGTCCGATCATCACGCCACGAACGCGAAGCTCGCTGGCGAGGCTTTCATCGACGAGTGATTGCAGCCGCTGCCGGAATGTTTCGCCGATCTGCGTGGCCCGGTCGAGCAATTTTTCTTCTTCGATCGTTTCCAACGTGGCAATACCGGCACTGGCCGCGATCGGATTGCCGCCAAACGTGGCGGCATGCATGCCGGGCCGTAAGCTCGGAGCAAGTTCCGGCGTCGTCATGAGGGCCGCGCCGGCCACGCCGCCGCACAAACTCTTGGCGAGCGTCATCACATCGGGCGTAATGCCTGTATGCTCGTAGGCGAACCAACGCCCGGTCCGGCCACAACCGCTTTGAACCTCATCGAACATAAGCAATAAGCCATGTTCGTCGGCCAGCTTTCGCAGGCCGGGTAAGAAAGCATCCGGCGGAATTTGAATGCCGCCTTCGCCTTGAATCGGCTCGACGAGAATCGCGCACGTTTCGTCGTCAATCAACTCGGCCACCGCATCGAGATCGCCGTAAGGCGCGTAGTTAAAACCACCGAGCAGCGGACCAATGCCTTCATGATATTTGGGCTGAGCCGTGGCACTGGTCGCGCCATAGGTGCGTCCATGAAAACCGCCGCGGAAAGTAATAATCTTGTAACGGTCGCCGTTTGAGTGCAGCCGTGCGAGTTTGATGGCCGCTTCGTTCGCTTCCGCCCCCGAGTTGCAGAAGAAGGCTTTTCCGCCGAAGCTTCGCTCGCTGAGCATCTTGGCCCAACGGCCTTGCACTTCGGTATGCCAGGTGTTCGGAACGTGAATCAACTCGGCCGCTTGCTTTTGAATCGCCTCCACCACTCGCGACGGACAGTGACCGAGCAAATTGCACCCCCAGCCCGGGAAAAAATCCAAGTACCGGCGGCCCTGGTCGTCCCATACGAAAGAGCCTTCGCCGCGCACCAAACACACGGGAAACCGCGTGTAGTTGGGCACCACGTAGTTGGCAAAAAGCTCGGCAGTGGCGGGGTTCATAGACGCGGGCGATGAGGTTGCAGTGGCCACGATGGTGACTCTTTCGGAAGTGCTAAACTGTTTTCGAAACTAACCTGAACTTACAAGAGGTGGCTATCTAGGAAGTAACGATTTCGGTACCGATGCCGCGGTTGGTGTAAATTTCCAACATCAGCGAATGGCGAATCCGGCCGTCGATGATATGGATCTTTCGCACGCCTTTTTCCAGCGTTTCCAGACACCCTTCGACCTTGGGAATCATGCCGGCCTCGATCGCTTTGTCGGCGATTAGCCGTCGCGCTTCGATCGCTGTCAGCGAGTGAATAAGTGTATTCGGATCGCTCTTATCGCGACGCACGCCGTTCACATCACTAAGGAAAACAAGTTTCTCGGCCCCCAGAGCCTGGGCCACGGCCGTGGCGGCCGTGTCGGCGTTCACGTTCAAGCGCTCGCCCGATTCGGTTTCACACATCGAAGGAATCACAGGCACCTGGCCCGCATAACACAAGTTTTCAATCGTATCGCGATCAACCCGTGTCACCCGACCGACATGCCCCAGGTCGATCGCTTTGCCATTTTCTCCTTCGAGCGCCAATCGTTCGCCAAACAGCACGTTGTTGTTTTGCTCACCCGTGAAATTCAGCGGCATTGCGCGTCCGCCGAGTTCCTCGATGCTGGCGGCGATTGATTCGTTGATTTCGCCGGCCAGAATACGTTCCACAATGCTCAGCGTGGCATCATCCGTATATCGACGCCCCTGGATGAAGCGAGCCTCGATTTTCGCCTCGGCCATGGCTCGTGAAATGGCTGCGCCGCCGCCATGCACCACGATCGGTCGCATGCCCACCGTTTCCATGAATACGATATCCACTAGCAAATGCCGCAGGGCATCGCGGTCTTCCATTACGCTGCCGCCCAGTTTGATGACCGTGATCTTATCGCGGAACTGGCGTATCCACCCCATAGCTTCGATCAGCAGATCCGCCTTTTCGATGGCGTCTTGGACAACAAACGTCTCGTTCGTGCTGGCAGTCATGGAGGGGAGAGGGCAAAGAGATAGCGAAGGTTCGCTGCAAATGAGTGCAAGCGGCGGAATATGGAGAATTTCGCATTGTAAATCCCCTGTTTTGAAGGGTCAACGCAAGAAAGTACCCATCTCGCTCCGCGACAGGATTCAGGGGCAAGGTTGAGAATTGCCACAGATGCGAACCATAAGGGCGTTGCCCCAGCCATATTGGTGTGGTGTGTTTTTGGGAACGCTAATCGGCACTAACTCTCCACTTTATATTGAAAATACAATCAGCGTCGATTAGTGCCGGTTAGCGTTCTTCCTGCCCTGGTCGTGTCGGGCAATGCCTGCCAAGATAACCTGGACCTAACATCCCCCCGTCACGAGCATCGCAAATCTATGTCCGACTGCATGGCAATCATTTTGGCCGCCGGCAAAGGTAAGCGGATGGCCTCCGATCTACCCAAGGTGCTGGTACCAGTTCGTGGTCGGCCGATGCTGCGGTATGTGTTCGACGCGGTCCGCGGGGCCGGCATTTCCAAGGTTGTTTTCGTTGTGGGATATCGGGGCGACTTGGTACGCCAGGAACTCGCCGGCGAGCCGGGGGTCGATTTCGCCGAGCAAACCGAGCAACTTGGCACGGGCCATGCCGTCATGATGTGCCGAGACCAGTTGGCAAACCATAATGGCCCCGTGCTGATCTTGGCCGGCGATTCGCCCATGGTGCAGGTTTCGTCGCTCAAATCCCTGCTGGCAGAGTTCGAAACCTCCCGTCCAGCCTGCCTGCTCGGCACCGGACGCAAAACCGATCCCAAGGGTTTGGGCCGAATCTTGCGCGATGCTGAGGGCAAATTCCAGGGCATCGTCGAGGAAAAAGACGCCACCCCCGACCAACGGGCAAATACCGAAGTGAACCTAAGCACCTACATTTTTGAGCCCCAGGCACTGCTTTCGGCACTCGAGCGGTTGACGGCCAACAACGCGCAAGGCGAGTATTACTTAACAGACTGCCCAAGCGCTCTGAAAGCCGACGGTAAACGTGTGGATGCCCTGTGCGTACTCCAGCCGATCGAATCACTGAGTATCAATACGCCTGATGAATTGAAGATAGTGGAAGCCGAAATCGAGCGCCTTGCTAACCCTGATTGAAGGTGTCAGATGTCAGACGCCGGATCACAGTCCGCCATTGTTCTCCGACATCTGATCTTCTGACCTCTGACACCATCCTCCCATGAACGATCTCAAAATCTTTAGCGGTACGGCCAACCCGGCCCTTGCCAAACGAATCACCGACTACCTGGGCGTGCCGCTGGGCGACATCGCTCTGGGCTCATTTCCAGACGGCGAAATTTCCTGCAAAATCAACGAGGACATCCGTGGCCGCGATGTGTTTCTCATTCAACCGACATGCCCGCCGGTCAATGAGAACATCATGCAGTTGCTCGTGATGATCGACAGCGCGTTGCGAGCAAGCGCCGAGCGAATTACGGCCGTCATCCCGTATTTCGGCTATGCGCGGCAAGATCGCAAAGACGAGGGCCGCGTGCCGATTACAGCCAAGCTGGTCGCAAACCTCATCACCAGGGCGGGTGCCAACCGTGTTCTCACCATGGACCTGCACGCCGCGCAGATCCAAGGCTTTTTCGACGTGCCGGTCGATCATCTGTACGCAGCCCCTGTACTCAACGAATACTTTTTGCACTCGGGAATCGACCTGACGAATGCCGTGATCGTGAGCCCCGACGAAGGCAGCATCAAACGCGCGCTGGGGCACGCCAAACGCATTGGCGGCACGGTGGCGATCATCGACAAACGCCGGTTGAGCGCCGACACGACCGTGCAGGCCCACATCCTTGGCGGCCAAGTCGAGGGCAAGGTGGCCCTGATGTTCGACGATATGATCAGCACGGCCGGATCGATCACCGGGGCGGCCAAAGTGTTGCACGAACACGGAGTTAAGGAAATCCACGTCGCGGCCACGCACGCGGTACTTTGCGGGCCAGCCATCGAACGTCTGCAGGCCGCCAACCTGTCGAGCTTCGTGGTGACCGACTCGATTCCGCTTCGGCCAGAGCAAATCTTGCCGCAAACGCGGGTTTTGAGCGTGGATACGCTCCTGGGCGAGGCGATCAAACGGATTCACCGAAACGAGTCGGTCAGCCGGCTATTTCGGTAAATCGCAGGGGCTGCCGCCCGCAAAGTTTGCCTACAAGCAATTGCCCCGCCGGGTTCTGTTAAAAAACACGGCAATTCGCGGGATAAAAATGTTCTGTCCCGCTATGCAACTTGGGGTTGAAGAGGGGCCTCTTCATCGCCAAAATGAATGGCTTGCTTGCGTTCATCGCTTCCGGCTGCGGAGCAGTTTTTAGGGTGTAGAAATGTCTGATTTGTTGCACGTTGAGAGTCGAGATAAATCCGGTAAGCGAAACAATTTGCGTCTGCGCCGTAGCGGCAAGCTGCCCGCGGTGCTCTACGGCCACGGTGAAACTCCTGTAAGCCTCGCGCTGCTTTCCGACGAAATCGAAGCATCGCTTCGCCACGGTGCCAAAGTGGTCGATCTCGATGGAGCCGCCACCGGTAAAGCGCTACTGCAAGATGTGCAATGGGACACGTTCTTCCACCAAGTGCTGCACGTAGATTTGCTCCGCGTGCAAGCGGGCGAACGCGTAACGGTCGAAGTACCAGTCGAATTTCGCGGCGAATCGCCGGGTGCCGCCAATGGTGGTATCGTCGAGCACCTCATTCACTCGGTGGAAATCGAGTGTGCCCTCGACGTGGTTCCTGAAAAGCTGCACGTAACCATCAAGAACCTGCAAATCGGTGGCCATCTCACTGTGAAAGATATTATCGACCTGCCCGAGGGGGCCACGGTCAACCTGGATGAAGACGAAATGATCGTCCACTGCGTTACGCCGAGTGCCGAGAAAGAAGTGGCCGAAGGCGAAGCGGGCGCAGCCGAACCGGAAGTTATCGGCAAGGGCAAGGACGAAGGCGAAGAAGCCGAGGACAAGGAATAATAGTTGGAGCGGAGAGCAGGGAATCGGGAGCCGAAAGTTTTGGTACTCGGTCGCTCCTTTTCTCTACTCCGAGCTTTGCTATGAAACTGATCGTCGGCCTGGGCAACCCCGGAAAGAAGTACGAAAAAACTCGGCACAACGTTGGTTTCGAAGTGTTGGACATGCTTGCGATTCGCAACGCGGCCAGCACAACGAAAGAGAAATTCAGCGGTCGGATTGCCGACGCGACCATCGGCTCAGAGCGGGCACTTTTACTGTGGCCGTTCACGCTGATGAACCTCAGTGGTCAGTGTGTAGGACCGGCGGCTGAGTTTTACAACATACCGCTCACCGACATTTTGATCGTGTGCGACGACTTCAACCTGCCGCTTGGCAAGTTGCGGTTCCGTCCGCAAGGCTCTGCCGGTGGGCAAAAAGGGTTAGACGACATCATTCGCAGGTTCGGCTCGCAAGCCGTGCCTCGCCTGCGAGTGGGAATCGGCCCCGTGCCCCCACAGTGGGATACGGCAGATTTTGTTCTCGGAAAATTCAACCGTTCCGAGCAACCAGTCATCGACGATACCGTTGCCCTCGCGGCCGAAGGCGTAGAATGCTGGGCCGCTAAAGGTGTCGATATTGCGATGAGGCAGTATAACTAAGGCTACTTGGCGATTGGCTTTTAGCTGTGGGCCAAGCGGTGCGAACACCGCGGTGGCTCAGAGCTAACAGCCAAAAGCTATCAGCTCAAACAAGGAGTTTTCACTTGGCATCTGAACGAACCAACGTTTACGAGGCGATGGTCATTTTCGACTCGAATCGCTTCGCCCGCGAGCGTGCCGGCCTGCCGGCCGAAATCGAAAAAACGATCCAAACCGAAGGTGGCGAAGTGCTCGTCTCCCGCCTCTGGGAAGAGCGCCGCCTGGCCTACCCAATCAACGGCCAGCGCAAGGGCACTTATTGGCTATACTACTTCCGTGGCCCTACCTCGATGCTCACCACGCTGAACCGCCAATGGGAAATCCACGACGGTATTCTGCGCCACCTCGTGCTGAAGGTGCATCCGCATATCGTCGATGCCGTGATCGAACACGCGAAAGCTGGTCCGGCCCATCCAACTCCAACTCCAACTCCCGCTCCGGCAGGCGCTCCGGCAAGCCGTGCCCCTGCCATCGAAGTTCCCGAAGACGCCACCAACTAAACCGGATAGCCCTCAACCACTGCTCGGCGAAGGACGCCCACCATGGCTAGCTTTAACAAAGTCATTCTGGTTGGTAATTTGACACGCGACCCCGAGTTGCGATACATCCCGAGCGGTACCGCCGTGTCGGATATCGGCCTCGCCGTCAACGATCGTATCAAACGTGGCGACCAATGGGTCGATGAAGCCACGTTCATCGACATCACCCTTTGGGGCCGCACGGCGGAAATCGCCAACGAATACCTCAGTAAAGGCTCGTCGGTGCTCATCGAAGGCCGGCTCAAACTCGACCGCTGGGAAAAAGATGGCCAGAAGCACTCGAAGCTAAAGGTCATTGGCGAACGCCTCCAAATGCTCGGTGGCCGAGAAGGTGGCGGCGGCGGGGGCGGACGTGGTGGCCGAGGTAGCAGCGGCGGCAGCCGTGGCGATGACCAATCGAACTACGACGACGATTACATGCCCGCCGGTGGCCCTCCGCCAAGCGACGACATCCCATTTTAGTTTCTTGATGCTGGATACTCGCTGTTCGATATCCAGCTACAATACCAATCCAGTATCAAGCATCCAAACCATCGAACCATCATGAAGTGCAAAAAGAAATTCCGCCGCACGCTTACCACTCCTTACCGCCCTTTGCCAAAGGGCGAACGCGGCGGTGTGCAACTGCTGCTCATTCACTCGGTTGAACACGTCGGCAAGCAAGGCCAGGTCGTCGAAGTAAAGCCGGGCTACGCGTACAACTATCTCATTCCGCAAGGTCTCGCCACAATCGCCAGCGAGCATCACAAGCGGATGGTCGACAAGCACAAGGCCAAATTGCAACAAATCGAGTTGGCCCGCCAGGCGGAACTCCGCAAGCAAGCCACCGAGCTTGCCAAGCAGAGCATCACGATCGAAGCCAATGCCACCGACGATGGCCACCTCTACGGCAGCGTCGGGGCCACGGAAATCGTTGCCGCGCTCAAGGCCAACGACGTGCAGCTCTCGGCCGATCAAATCAAGCTCGAAGGCCCGCTCAAGGAACTTGGCCTCTACACCGTCAAAGTTCGTTATTCGAGCGAAGTCGAAGGCGAGCTCAAGGTGTGGGTCGTTCCCACCGTGGCGGCCGAAGCTTAGAATCGAATCGAGTAGCGGAGCGGTGGAGCAGTGCTGTAGACCATCTCCCTGCGCGGCTACTCCACTGCTGCTCTACTCCCCTACCGCCCTAACAACGACGGATCGATCCCAGTGGCAACGGTAGACCGAAAGCCGCGTGAAGAGCCTCGCAAAGGCGTGAGCGAACTGCTCGAGCGCCAGCCGCCCAGGTCGCTCGAAGCCGAGCGTGCCGTCATCGGCAGCCTCCTGTTATTGCCCGAGGCGTGCGACGAAGTCGCCCTCATCATCCGTCCGGAAGATTTCTACGACGACGCCCATCGTGCGATTTATTCGCACATGCTCACGCTGCACGACGAAGGCAAGCAGATCGACCATCTGCTCCTCTGCCAAATGCTGCGCGATGCCGGTCAGTACGAATCCGTCGGCGGTGCCGCTTATCTTTTAGAGCTGTCGCAAGAAGTTACCACCGCGGCCCACGCCGAGTACTACGCCCGCATCGTTCGCGATAAAGCCGTGCTCCGCTCGTTGATTCATGTCAGTACCGACATCATCAACGAATCGTTCGACACAACGGTGGACGCCCGCGAAATGCTGGCCCGCGCCGAGCAGCAAGTTTTTGGCATTCTCGATTCCAAGGGCGAATCGCAGGTGCGGCCGCTGCGCGACATTCTGCACGACTCCTTGGCTCGCATCGATGCCCGCATGCAACGGCAACACGCCTGTGGCGGACTCGAAACCGGTCTCATCGACTTCGACGACCTCACCGGCGGCCTGCACGGCTCCGAACTCGTCATTCTGGCCGCTCGCCCCAGTATGGGAAAAACGGCGCTAGCCATGAACATCGCCGAGCACATCGCGCTCGACGAACGCGGCCCACGGCAACCGGTGCTCATGGTCAGCCTCGAAATGTCGTCGCTCGAAGTGGGCGACCGCTTGCTCTGCTCGCGTGCCCGGGTGAACAGCCACCGGCTACGCAACGGCCAAATCAGCGCCGAAGACAGCCGCCGCCTGATTGAAACAGCCGCCGATATCAGCCGTGGCCCGCTCTTCATCGACGACTCACCGAGCCGCAACATGACCGAAATCTCGGCCACCGCCCGCCGTCTCAAACGGCAAGAAGGCCTCGGCTGCATCATCGTCGACTACCTCCAGCTCATCGACCCCGATAACACGCGCGACCCCCGCCAGGAGCAGGTCGCTCGCATTTCGCGCCGCCTCAAAGGCTTGGCCCGCGAGTTGAACGTACCCGTACTGTGTTTGGCACAGCTCAACCGGCAAGTCGAATCGACGCGCGACAACAAACCACAACTCAGCCATCTCCGCGAGTCGGGGGCTATCGAGCAGGATGCCGACGTGGTGATGTTCGTACACCGCGAGGAGTTCTACCAAACCAATCAAGAAGACCGCGATGCTGTCAAAGGTCAGGCGGAACTTCTGATCCGAAAGCAGCGCAACGGTCCCACCGGTGATATCAAGCTCACATGGTTGCACGAATTCACACGTTTCGAGAACTATCAGCAGCCGGAATACGATGAGTTTTCCGACTTCGGCCCTAACTAGCCAGCACCAGGCTCTTTAGCGGCGGCGGCCACGCCGTCCAACCAGCGAACGGCATAGCAGCACACAAACCTGAAAACGCCCGAGCCAACGTCGCAACATAGCGAGCGATTTAACGTAGCCATCTCGCTCCGCGAGATGAATTCCCGTTGGTTGAGCAACCGGGCACTTTTGGGGGGCTTTGCCCCAAAAATGAAGTCAAGCCACTACATCATCGGCCCGTAAGACAATGCTGTCGCAGCCGCTTGCGGCTTAGCGAAGTTTCTGGACAAAGCCTTTTTGGGCCAAACGTCTCACTACCCGCCCCGGTTATCGCGTTGCTATCGCACTCTTGTTCGCTAGCAAGCATCGCGCTAGCACAACAAATCTCTAGTCGCGATTGCAATCTATTGCGAACCCGCCTTGTCGCCCCTGGCAGTTTCCGTTAATTCTACGCGGCTTTTGCGCTACGCCGCGAAGGGGCTTGAGGCCCAAAGCATTGGCTTTTTGAACCCCTCGCGACAACTTTTCCGCTTAGTCTTTTCCTAACTTAACTCGGCTCCCGCGTCGAATTTAGCACTTGGAACCTCGCACCACGACCCATCGCGCACCGCTAAAACGCATCGCGACCGCGTTCGCTGCCATGGCAGCCATTGCGGTTTTGTTGCCAGTCTTCGCATGCGCTCAAGGCATGGGCGGAGCGCCTGGCGGAATGCCCAATATCCCCGGCGGAATCTTCGGTAAAAAAGAAACTCGCCAAGTCAGCGGGCCGACCCTCTCTGCCACGAACGAACCGGTTGCCGAAATACGCATCGTCGGCAACAACATGGTTCCGACCCCGAAAATCCTCGATCAGCTTCAAACTCGCGTCGGTCGTCCGTTCGATCCGGCACTCGTGCAAAACGATGTCCGCAAGCTCACCTCTGGCGGCCGATTCGCCTCGGTGCAACCCACCTACGAGCAAACCCCCAATGGCCGCGTTGTAATCCTCACTGTCGTCGAACGACCTGTGGTGCGATACGTCGAATATCTGGGCAATAAGAGCATTCGCACGAAAAAACTCAATAAAGAAACCGACCTCAAACCCGGCGGTCCTGTCGATCCGTATGCGGTGGAAGAAGCACGCAAGAAAATCATCGCGCTCTACCACAGCAACGGTTACAACAACGTCCAGGTCACGATCCTCAAAGGCAACAAGCCGGGCGACCAGGGCATTGTGTTCGTCATCAACGAAGGCACTTCGCAAAAAATCTGGAAGGTCGTATTCGAAGGCAACGAATTCGCCAGCGACGGCCAACTGCGCACCAAGATCGAAACTAAGAAGCCGATGATGTACATCTTCAAAGGTTTCGTCGACCGCGACCAAATCGATGCCGATGTCGATCGCATTACCGCTTATTACCGAGCGTTCGGCTTCTTCGAAGCCAAAGTCGGCCGCGTTCCCGAATTGCACGAAGACGGCAAGTGGATGACTCTCCGCTTCATCATCAGCGAGGGCCCCCGTTATACGGTCGAAAACGTATCGTTCATGGGCAACAAAATTTTCGAGACCGATTCCCTGGCGATGGGAATCGAAATGCCGGCCGGCAAGCCGTTCGAGCAGGCGAAAATGAATAAAGACGTCTTCTGGCTCAAAGAACTTTACGGCAGCCAAGGCTACGTTTTTGCGGACATCCAGGCCGAGCCTATCTTCCTCGAAGAAAAAGGCAAGCTGAACCTGCTCTACAAAATCAAAGAAGGCAAGCGCTGGCGCATCGGCAATATCGTCGTGCATATCAACGGCGACAACCCGCACACCAAAGTCCAAACCGCTCTCAATCGCCTTTCCATGCAAACAGGCCAAATCGCCGACAGCCGCGAAATTATGGCGAGCGAACGTCGTCTCCAAGCCTGCGGCTTGTTCCTGGTCGATCCGGCACGTGGCGTCGCCCCGAAAATCACTTACCACATTCCCGAGTTAAACGAAGAGCAACTAGCTAGCGAAGCGCCCGGCTATCGTGGCCAGAGCCCCGATGGTCCGACCGCGAATTACCGCGGATGGCAACTCGTTCAAGACACCCAGGCAGACGACCTCGCCGACTCCCAGCCCAAAGGTCCGCCCCTGATCGCCCCGCCGGGCGCTCATCCGGTCGCCCCGCAGCCCACGCACCAATTTACCTATAAAATGCCAGCCGCCGTCAACGTGCCACAGGCCGACGACATGGTCGATGTGCATATCTATCTCGACTCCAACTCCAACTCGCAGCAAAGCGATTCTGGCGTGGTGCCCACCAGCTATACGGTTCCACAATCGCAAGCACCGCAAAGCCCCTCGGTAAATACAAACAGCACTCGATCTCTGTCTTACCCGGTTCATCACGTAGTGCGTCGCGAACCCTACGAGGAGCCTCGCGGAAGTAGCCCCTACCAACGCCTCACGGTCCGCACGCAGAGCCCCTATCAACCGCCAAGCTCCGCTCCCTCGTCGAGTAGTCCTTACGGTAGTTTGCCGGTCGGCTCAACGGGTCCCCAAGCGGCCGGTACAAGCCCCTATGCCGTGCCCCAACAGCCGACAACCAGCTCGCAACCAATTTTTTCCGCCCCGCAGCCCCAATACACCGCCCCACCAACCCAATACGGCGGAGTGCCACAAGTAGCACAAGCACCGCAATACGGCCCGCTCCCTGGTGGCCCGCTGCCCGTGTTGCCACCAGATCCCAGCATCGCACCGGCTGTTCCGCTACCTAGCAACCCGGCCCAAATACCGTATGCGGCCGATCCGTTCGCGCCGGGCAACGATCCGGCTGTCGATCTCGATGTCGTGCTGAGTGAAGCACAAACGGGCCGGCTCATGCTCGGTGTGGCCGTAAACTCCGACGCGGGTCTCGTCGGCCAAATTTTGCTCGACGAACAAAACTTCGATTGGCGTCGCTGGCCTACCACTTGGGATGACCTCCTGAGCGGCAAAGCCTTCCGCGGTGCCGGTCAACGCTTCCGCATCGAAGCGGCCCCAGGTACCCAAGTGCAACGCTACCTGGTGAGTTTCACGGAACCCTATTGGATGGATACGCCGGTAAGCCTCAGCCTTAGCGGCTCGTATTTCGATCGCCGATATGAAGACTGGGATGAAGAACGTCTGGGCGGTCGCGTGGGCCTTGGCTATCAATGGACTCAAGACGACGTTTCCGCCGGCGTAAGTTATCGCGGCGAGCAAGTGACGATTTCCAACATCGCCGCCCCGATCCCGGAGTTGCTCGAAGTCGAAGGCTCGAACGCGTTGCATGGCTTCAAGCTCACCGTGGCGAACGACACGCGCGATAGCACATTCCTGGCAACCCAGGGCCACTTCCTGCAAATGGAACTCGAACAAGTAATCGGCAGCTTTGAATATCCTCGTGCCGTTTTCGATGCGCGGAAATACTTCCTGCTCAATGAACGTCCCGACCACACTGGCCGGCACGTGCTTACCGCATCCACGCGTCTCGGCTTTACGGGCAGCAACACTCCCGTTTACGACAACTTCTTTGCCGGTGGTTATACCACACTCCGCGGTTTCGATTTCCGTGGCGCGTCGCCGGTGGTGCAAGGCGTCACCGTGGGTGGTGAGTTCATGTGGGTCAACACGCTCGAATACTTGTTCCCGATCACGGCAGACGACATGATCCACGGCGTGGTGTTCGTCGATCATGGTACCGTCGAAGAAAAAGTGGAAATCGAGAACTATCGCGTATCGCCCGGCTTTGGCTTACGTATCACGATCCCCGCAATGGGCCCGGCACCGATCGCACTCGACTTCGCCTTCCCAGTCGCAAAGGCACCTTTCGACGACGAACAAATGTTTAGCTTCAACATCGGCCTGCAACACTAGAAACGACAACTCCCCTCGCCTCCCATCTCCCTCCTCCCACCGCAACGGACTGGTCCGCTTCAGCGACCAGTAGCACTCCGGCACGCCCCCACCCACCGCTCGCGGCTTAGCCCGTAGCGTGGGTGCTTCCGCACCCACGAATTGCGCTCGGAACACGAATCCCAATCCAACTTAAAAACTCACCCAGAAACATCACCCCACCCAATCAGCGCCGATTAGCGACAATCAGCCTTCCAAAAAACCTCTTCCGAGCTCTTCTCCGTGCCCTCCGTGCCTCCGTGGTAAATTCTTCCCGGTGGCCGGAAATAAGTACTTGAAAACGGCCACCGAATATGTATATTCGTACACATATGAAATGGCCGCCC
>CAZTWS010000047.1:0-33926 GCA_964618225.1 uncultured Planctomycetaceae bacterium | reverse complement strand
GCAGCAAAATGGGACTGTCTCCCTCTCTCAGACGGTTTTGTTAGAGTTCCTTAATGTCGAACCTACGAGAAACACGAGGTTTTGCACTTTGCGTTACCGTACGGTCCGATGCCAGGGCCGCGGAAACTACACATCCTCGGCGTTTTGTCCGAGAAATCCGCCATTGTCGCATCCCCAAAAAGTGCAAAAGTCGAACTTAATGCCAGCTCTAAAAGAACGGATGATTCGGCACTTACGAATTCAAATGCCGAACAGCTAGCTATACAAAGGCCAGCTACAATCGTTATGGACCGGTTCTAGATTGTTCATCCTGGAAACCATTGTGATCCCGGATTTATGAAGCACGTACACTCACTCGTTCAGGCATTGTTTTCACTCGTAAATGCGTGGTCGAATAGCTTAGCGATTACCTGTTTTGTTATCGTAATCGTTTTGGTCGGCATGCCCCTAGCGGCGGATACCTCAGAAGATTCTGAGAATGCAGGAATCTTTGCACGCGATAATCTCGTCGCTTGGTGCATTGTTCCTTTCGATGCCAAGCAGCGTGGCCCTGAAGAGCGCGCGGCGATGCTTTCGAAGCTCGGGCTAAAGAAATTTGCTTATGACTATCGTGCCGAGCACATCTCCACATTCGAGGAAGAGATAGCGGTCCTGAATCGAAATCACATTGAATTGACCGCTTGGTGGTTTCCGGGAACTTTGAATGATGAAGCGCGCGGCATCATTGCATTACTCAAAAAAAATAATATACGCACCCAGTTGTGGGTGATGGGCGGTGGAGAGCCGACAAAGAACGACGATGAATACAAAGCACGTGTAGAAGCAGAGGCCGCCCGCATTCGGCCTATTGCCGAAGAGGCGGCAAAAATTGGCTGTCGCGTTGGCTTGTACAATCACGGTGGTTGGTTCGGCGAGCCCGAGAACCAGATAGCAATCATTAAAACATTGGAGCTTCCCAATGTAGGCATCGTCTACAATTTGCATCACGGCCATTCGCATATGGACCGTTTTCCTGAGCTTTTGCGGAAAATGCTTCCGTATCTCTATGCGATCAACCTCAACGGAATGGTGCGACAGGCAGAACCAGGGGATAAGAAAATTCTACCCATTGGCCAAGGCGAACGAGATCTCGAAGTGTTGAAAACAATTCGCGATAGCGGTTATCAAGGGCCCATCGGCATACTAGGGCATACGCAAGACGACGCCGAAATGAGATTACTCGACAACATCGAGGGCCTCGAGTGGCTTGTTAAGCAAATAGATGGTAACTCGACCATGCCCCGTCCGCAGCCACGTACTTTGCCTCTACAGGAGACGTCGGCTGTCCCCATTGGCAAGGCAACAGTTGTAAGTGCGAAGCATTCCGCCGAACAACCAGTAACGGGTGTTACGTCGAACGCGCCCCCCGGTTGCAGCATAATGGCCGCGGTTGAATACAATGCAACGCTTGCTGCGGACCTTGCCGCCGAGGCGACAAGCCACGGCAATGTGAGGAGTGGAATGGCCGTGTTTTGTTCAGCCCGTTTTGCATGTTTGAACTGCCATCGTGTTGGTAAGGTGGGAGGAACTGTTGGGCCGGAGTTGACCGACGTTGGCCGAAGGTTGCAGATTACTGAGATTGTCGAATCAATCATCTGGCCGAAGCGTCAGGTCAAGCCAGAATTTTGTGTGTTCGAAGTTCTATTGCAGAATGGCCATTCGATTCAGGGATACAAACGTGAAGACACTCCAGATTTGCTGAAGCTTTTCGATCCAACCAATGGAGAGCTGACCTCGGTTAACAAATCCGAAATCGAGGAGATTGGTGAAGTCGGCACTTTAATGCCAGAAGGCTTGGCATCGGCGATGACGAGAGTGCAACTTCGTGACTTGGTGCGATTTCTGCATGCACTTGGAAATGAGCACGGTTTAGCAAACGCCGTCAGAGAAGAAGGGACCGTGGCGGAATTCACCTACGATCGTGCGCCGCTTGTGTCAACAGATTGGCCGCAATGGCAATTGCCCGTGAATCGAGATCGCATTTACGACTTTTATGCAAAACAGGCTATTTATTTTCGCAAGCAACCCCATGCACATTTGCTGCCGGCGTTTCCAGGGTTAGATGGTGGCACGTTCGGCCATTGGGGAAATCAGAACGATGACACTTGGAAAGACGATCGCTGGAACGACTCGGATTTTGATTCTGTATTGGCAGGCGTTTTTCGCGCCGGCGACAAGGTGATTACCAAAGGAGTTTGCGTCCGCTTAGGTGAGCATGGAGAATTGGCCACTTGCTTCAATCCGGAAACATTGACCTACGACGCGCTCTGGCATGGCGGTTTTTTGAAATTCTCTAGTTTCCGCCACGGTTTTTTGGATGGATTGAACCTTGCCGGACAATTGTTACCGCCGCCCGACAACGTGCGCCCCGAGCAACCATTCGAGTATCGTGGGTATTATCGACTCGGGTCTCGCGTGGTGTTCAGCTACCAAATTGGTGGAGTCGAATATCTCGATTCTCCCTGGATAAAGGGGAAGAAATTCGAACGCGTTGTTGCACCAGCATCGGAACATCCCTTACGGCATGCGCTCGATGGCGGATTACCACAATGGCCCCAAGAGATTGCTACCACAGGGACACTAGGGAATGGGCACCCTTATGCGGTCGATACGATCGAACTTCCCTTCGAGAATCCTTGGCGCGCCTTGCTGTTCATTACCGATCACGATTTCCATTCAGACGGCTCAGCCTTTATATGCACGATGCAAGGAGATGTGTGGCACGTTACAGGACTCGACCAGGAGTTGGCTAACGTGCGTTGGCGGCGATTCGCGTCGGGGTTGCACCAACCGCTAGGACTTGTGGTGAAAGATGACCAAGTCTTTGTTCTAGGACGCGACCAGATCACTCGGCTCCACGATCTGAATCACGATGGCGAAGCCGACTTTTATGAATGTGTTTCTAATGCTTTCGAAACCTCTGCCAGCGGTCACGATTTCACGTGCGGATTGGCCTGTGATCGAGATAATCGTTTTTACACGGCATCGGGCATGCAAGGATTACTGCGAATTATCCCTAGCGAAAAAAAAGTCGAAGTGCTTGCAACAGGCTTTCGCAATCCAGACGGCGTGACGCTGTTGCCCGACGCATCGATGACTCTGCCATGCAGTGAAGGTGAGTGGACACCCGCATCCATGATTTGCCTCGTGCCGGCCCACGTAGAAGCGACAGCCCCACCGCACTTCGGTTATTCTGGTCCTAGAAACGACCAGCCTCCATCGCTGCCGCTCGCCTATTTGCCGCGCGGAATCGACAACAACAGCGGCGGACAGGTCATTGTACCTGATGATCGTTGGGGACCGTTGCGTGGCCAGTTAATTCACTTTTCATCAGGCCAAGGTTCTCACTTTCTGGTACTACGCGATCAAGTTGCAGGCCAATGGCAGGGAGCCGTGGTGCCATTAGTTGGAGACTTTCGATCCGGCGTTCATCGAGGTAAGTTTAATCCGGTTGATGGCCAGCTCTATGTGAGCGGCCTTTCTGGATGGGGCAGCTATACGCCGGATGACGGTTGCTTTCAACGTGTCCGGTTCGCTGGCGGACCAGCGCAGTTGCCACGCTCGTTTCACGTGCATGAGAATGGAGTGTTCATCGGCTTTACGCGGCCGGTAGATCTCAAGGAGGTTCGCGACCTTTCTCAACAGTTTGCTCAAGTTTGGAATTACCGTTATAGCCCTGCCTACGGTTCCCAGGAGTTCGCGCCGAGTCATCCTGGTGTTGTCGGCCACGAAGTTCTTAGCATCGCAGGCATTCATGTGGTGGACGAAAACACGATTTTTGTTGAAATGCCAGACATTCAACCGGTCAACCAACTGCATTTGTTACTGCACGTAGATGGCGGACGTCCCCAAGAACTCTTCGTGACCGTCCACGAACTCGACAAACCGTATTCGAATTTCGAGGGATATAGACCGATTGAAAAAACGATTGCGGCTCATCCGCTCGCGGTTGATTTGGCCCGGTTAGGCAATTCAATGCCAAACCCCTGGAAAGCGGTGCAACCCGACTCAGTTCCGCTCGCTATTGAAGCAGGAAAGAACTTGACGTTCTCGACGCGAGAGTTGAAAGCGAAACGAGGGCAGACGATCTGCCTGACATTCAGCAATCCTGACGCCGTGCCCCACAACTGGGTATTAGTGAAGCCTGATTCATTGCAGCGAGTTGGTGAGCAGGCAAATAAATTCATTGCCGATCCAGAAGCAGTTCTGCATCATTACGTGCCACCGAGCGACGACGTGCTCGCCTATACAGACATCGTTGAACCTTCTCAACAATTCACGATTTACTTTCGGGCACCAGAACAGCCCGGGCATTACCCGTATCTCTGTACTTTTCCAGGACACTGGATGGTCATGAACGGCAAGCTCATTGTGGAATGAAACGAATGGCCATCACTCCGGAATTGGATCATCCCGATGAATCGTTAGCTTGTTTTCCCAAGTTGCCTCATCGGTTGTCTGATTGTAGGTTAAAACACGGCCTCCACTGCGCGGAGCAGGGGGGGCGTTGATCTTCGGCAGCCATTTACGGTGCTCCATGAGTATGGAAGCATTCGTCGGGAGAGATGCCACGTTTGTCCATTCGTGCGGATCATTTCGTAAATCGTATAACTCCTCGCTGCCATCGGCATAGTGAATGTAACGCCAACGCTTTGTGCGAACAGCATGATTGCCTTGATTATGCGTCGTGATGGCGGGGAATTCACGAGGTGAATTTGCATCACGAAGTTGAGCCACAAGGCTGTGACCTTCCAAATCATTTCGCTCAGGCAATCCGCATAGCTCGACCAACGTAGGGTAGATGTCGAGCAGTTCAACCGTTTCGTCGCAGCGCTTACTAGGAGCAATTCCTGGGCCAGCGAATATCAACGGCACGCGAGTCGTTCTCTCCCACAGAGTATTCTTACCGGTGATACCTTTCTCTCCGAGGTGAAAGCCGTGGTCGCTCCATACGACGACGATCGTGTTTTGGGCTTTGCCGGACTTTTGCAGCCCCTCTAGTACACGGCCAATCTGCGAATCGACGAAGCTGGTGCATGCCAGATAAGATCGCACAAGATTATTCCATTGATGGTTATCTTTGAGCCACTTCAAGCGAGGCTCGGGAAGACGCCAATGGAGATACCAGGAAAAACGTGGCGTGTCGGCGCGATCATTTTCGAGCACCGGCGGAAGGATGCTGTCGTCGTCAGGATATAGGTCGAACCATTTTTGGGTTGCATAACACGGAACATGAGGCAGCGAAAAACCAACGCACAGAAACAAGGGCCGGTCGGCCGGGGCACTTTTCAGCTTTTCGATTGCCCACTGGGCAACTTGGTAATCGGTTTTATCTTCGTCGAGGTGTGGGAATGTTCCCCAGTCCACAAGCCGATTATTGCCCATGGGTGTCGGCGGGATTAATTTATGCGGCGGTCTTGCCTTAGCGCCGCCATATGGACCGATGTCGTCAAACTCAAAGGCCATTTCATGCGGCCTGAGGCTGTGGTAAACCTTGCCAGTAGTCGCAGTGTGGTAACCGTTCTCATGAAAATGTTGAGGAAGCGACACGTGGTCTCGCCACTTATCTAGTTCTCGAAAACGAGGACTTAGGCCATAGATACCAGTGGTGGAGGGGCGCAGGCTCAGCATGACGCTTGTGCGAGAGGAATTGCACAAGGCACCTTGGCAATGGGCATTGAGAAACACAGTGCTACGTGCGGCAAGTTGATCTAGGCACGGCGTTCTCGCTAGAGGGTGCCCACCGAGTGGGCCAACCCAGTCGTTTTGATCATCAATCGCAATGAACAAAACATTGGGCTTTTTCGCGGCATTGGCAAGTGAGCAAAATTCAATGAGACAGACACTTATTACCAGGAAAAGCACCAGCCTTAGTGAGAACAGGTAACGCGGTGTTGCATAACGAAGTAGGTCAGGAACGGAAGTCATTTTGGTACTAAATTCGTGAGTGATGCGGTTGTCAAACAGCTTTTGTTCCTTGGTAACATAACTTCAGCCCTTAGTGCGATACGGCAAGTTGCTCGATTATCCAATGGGTATCTGAACCTGGTGGATACCGCCCTGGCATGAGGAAACTCGAATCAGTGACCGAATCGAGAATCGCACTCAGCGAGATGATACGTTCCACCACGCATTTATGGCGTCAGTCATCGTGTTAACAACCTCGGCATGGTCCGCGGCGAGATTTTGTTCCTCGTGAGGATCGTCCACGAGATCGTAGAGTTCGGCCTTGTCGTTAGGTTGATTGTGAGAATCAGGAACGATCAACTTCCAGTTCCCATCAATCATCCATCGCCAACGCAAGTTGGCCGCCGGATTGGAAAGGTCTACTGATCGTGCCGTAAAGCATTCACCAAAAATCGCTTTTCTGTTCGAGAGCGATTGTTTGTCCAGTAAGTTGATGCCTGGCAATTGGGGTAGTGGCGGCAATTCCAACGCGGCGAGTAGCGTTGGAACAATGTCGATCGACGATGCAAGCGACTTTGATTGTGTTGGCTGCACATGCCCGGGCCAGCGAATCATGATCGGAGTACGATGACCACCATCATACGGCGAAAGTTTCGATTTCGGTGCGTAACTACCTGTCTGCGGATTCGTAATCCAGCCGTTGTCTGTAACGAATACCACAATCGTGTTATCAGAGAGTTTTTTCTCATCAAGATGATTCAACAAGCTCCCCACGGTTTCATCAAACCATTCGACCATTCCCCAGTATCTAGCAACTCGAGGCGACGGAGCGACAGAGGCATATTTATCAAGCAACTGTTGCGGGGGATTGTGCGGCGCGTGGGGCATCAGGGGCGCGTACCATACGAAAAATGGTTTTCCCTCTTGGCTTGCCCTGGCGATAAAGTCGTAGATCGGCTCCATCGTTTTTCGACCGATATCGAGCCCTTCATCGCCGTGCCGTTCGCCCTGGGTCATTCCGTCGGTGAATCCGCCACGGCTGTAATCTCCCTGCCACCATTTGCCGGTTTGTAGGCTGATGTAGCCCGCTTTCGACAACATACGAGGCAATGTGGGTACCGCGTCCAAGTGCCGGTTCATGAGTTCACGACCATCACGAAACGCTGACGAGCGTCGAAATGTTCGTCCCTCAAAATCTGAAGGAACGGGGGGATCGTTGCTGGTAATTTTGTTCTGATGCGGGTAGAGGCCAGTAATGATTGAAGCAAGGCTCGGGTTGCATAGGCTCGACGTAGAATAGCCACGAGTAAATACCAAGCTTTCACTTGCCAATCGATCGAGATTAGGCGTGTCGATGTGCGGATGGTCCATGAATGAATAATCAGTCCATCCCTGATCGTCGGAAATGATTAGCACGATGTTCGGTGTCGACGTTTCATGCGAATGATTTTTTGGATCACTTTCTGCCCAAGCGACCAAGCTCGGAACAACATAGGCAACAAGCACAATCAGCATGCGATGTAGATTCATTTCTAGGTCCGGTAAACGTTGTGTCAGTTGAAAACCTATCACGTTGTATGTGAGAGCCATGTCTTGCTCTCTTGTGAAGAGCATACTCAGTTTAGAGAAGCTTTCTCCAGCATGCCTCTAATAAATCTAAATGCCTTAGGGATCTATGCTATATCAGCCATCAGAACCAAGTTGCAGATTCTCCACACACGCGGCGAGATAATTGTGTTGAGCAAGCAATCGAACTCAAGCGTCTGTGGATATGTGGATATATTGGAATCAAGAGGTGGGCCAAGTTACACCCCTGAACATGTTACCGCATTCTTTGGATGAACACGGGGCGATGAATCGCCCCGTACGTTCTTTGCATTTCTGAACGTACTGCAGGGGCAGGACGGCGGTGTTTGGAAAATAGTATCGGTATTTTGAAAAGCTCGAAAAAACTTGAGTCTTCAGTACATTCCGGATACACTGATTCTCAAGTTCGTAAAGTTTTAATTGGCGGTTGCTCGTTCTTACGGGGCCGACTTTTTCAGAGCTTCTTTTCACAATTTCGGCAGCAAGAGTTTAACGAGGGTTACAGGCGATGACTCGATTGTTCGTTTGCTTGGGCGTATGGGGTGCTTGGGGATGCATGGCTTTTACAAATGTTTGGGCCGTGCCAACACCTGTCTTTTACGCTCCTTTGGAGAGTGAAGCTGAAATCGTGGCTAACTTCAATGGTGATCTGATAAGGACCAATGTTGATTTTGTACCTAGCCCCATCCCTGGACATGGAAATGTGTTCCAAAGCACAAGCAATGCCACGAATAACGGCGGATGGGCTAAGTGGGACGACAATGCAATCAATACGATTTTCAGCAACTGGGATAATAACAACGGCATCACAATCGATCACTATTTCCTCAGTTATTCGGGTGCCTATGCGGATTTAAACCCCTCGCCGGCAGTGAACGAAGGCATGTGGGCCATTGTGCGACGCAACAATCTAGCTGGAGAAATGGGAGACTCCTATCTATTTACGTCTCTCCAAAACGGCAGACTGCGAATCGCATTCGCGAATTCTCAGAACGAACAATATAAATTTACATTTAACGGTAGTACCGCAAATCCAGGTGCCCAAGAATATGCAAATGGTGTCAATATTCCATTGACCGATGGCGTGCCCTACCGATTAACGGTAAGCATTGGCGATGGAGTGTTTAAAGTCTTTTTAGATGATGTCAACGGTGAGCAGTACAGCAACGACCTGCCTCTGTATGTCAACGACACCATAATACCCGATGGTTACAACTGGCAGCTTCCGCCCTCAGGAGATGTGCATAACTCTGGCAACTTGCCGGGTCGGCAGACTCGCGAGATGGATATTGGCATTCGTGGTTACGGCAACACGGCAAATTCAATAAATAATTTCGGTGGTACCCTGAAAAGCGGCAATTGGGTCGATGAAGTGAAAATCTACAACGGTGTCTATACGCCGGCTGATCTTGTCGCGGGTCCAAGTACAGACGGCGACTTTAACGGCGATGGGATTGTTGACGCAGCCGATTACGTGATGTGGCGCAAGGGGTTGGATCCGTCTGGTGGCGCTCCATCCGGATATACCGATTTCTTCCAAAACTTTGGAACAACGACCTCAGGAAACGGCGGTGGCAACCAAGCGGTTCCCGAACCAGGGACATTGCTACTGTTGGTGGCAGCAGTTCTGCTGACAGCCGTCGGTCGGCGCTGTCGTTAGAAGAGTTCAATTAGCCAAAAACAGTTAGCCCGCTGCTCAATAGCCGCGGGCTTTCTTTTTGGGAATGAATCCCGATTCAACAAATTGCTCACAGGCTCATTTTATTATTGTGGCCTATATGCGATAGGGTAACGGCTTAGGATCGAGCAGTTCAACAAGCTGGGGCAAAATTGCATTGGCGCAGAAATGATTTCCTAGTGGGGTGTAGTGGCCGATCCAGTATTTTGCAAGATAATCCTTGATGCTGCCCTTGAATAATGAGAAATCATCCAAGTGTGCCTTCATCAAATCAACCACCGGTATTTTGCGTTGTTTCAAGAAGTCCACAAAAGGTTGGTCGGCGCGAGTGCCGTCTTTCACATATCGCAAAACAGACTGTGGCGGATAGGACAAGACGAAAAGCACCTTCTTCTTCTGTGCCTTGGCAAACGACTCGATTTTTTCGACGATCCGTTGCGATGAGTAGTAGGCCGATTGGCGGTGCAACTCATCAGCCACTTTCGAGAGTCCCTTTGCCGTGTTAACGCGAGTAACTATGCCATGCGTTGTTGCCAGCTCCAACACATCTGCGTAGCTCAGCTCTGGGTTTTGGGTTTTTGCATTTAAATGGGCGAGCATGATTTTCAACACGAAGTCGTTCTCAAACCTGTTTGTCACCCAATCGAGATCGCACAGGTTATAAACACTTTCTGGTGTTGGGCATGGATTAGGCAATTCCTCGATCTGGCCTTGCTTCAAATTGACAACGATATGAGGGAGCGTCGGCTCGATGAACTGTGGGTGTTTCGAAACTCGAATATTCCGCCACGAATCGAGATTGCGAAGGTGATCGTCATCGTAAATGTTAAAAATGATGTACTCTGCCGGAGCTCGCTTTTCTTCCTTAAGCATCCGAAAGTAAGCTTGATAAACTGACCACCCGCCGACACCAAAATTGCGGATCGGTTCCTGTAAATGCGCGGCTAATACTTCCTGCCATGTTTCCCCATCGCTAACTTGATGACACTGTGTGTAGCTATTGCCGTAGGTATTGAGGCGACATGGTTGGTCCTTATAGTGAATCGTAATGCGTTCATCCATGGATCCGTAGGTGTAAACACTCATCGTGCCGCCGACGCCATCTCGGAACTTCGCATCACGAAGCAGCCAACCGAATTCGCTACTGTACTTCGCGAAGGGAAATGCTTTTTCAGCAAGCCACTGCTTTACTTCTTGTTGGGTGTAAAGGAGACCTCGTAGATAATCGCGCGTCGTGACCAGTTTATCTCGTTTAGACTCTGTAGTTCTGGCGCTCGATTGACGACCAAGCCAAAGTGGGTTTGCAGCTATTGTGCCGAGCGCCGCAGTACCAAGGGCAGTCTTGGCTAGGAATGTTCTGCGTGGAATATTAGTGCCCATAGCTCGCAACCATTATTCTGAAAATGCACTGTATCTTCGTTCCATTTTATTACTCAGTGCAGAGCCATAAAATAAAATACTAGGCGGAATGCATTGCCTGGCGAAAAGATTTTAGGTTCTATAATTTTCCTTGCCTCAGCCTCGCTGGCTCCATAATGGCACGCGTTTCACAATAAAGGGAGATCAGGGGCCGGAATACCCACGACTCGCGAGATCTGCGGCTATTAGCGTTCCATGGGAACTAGGCTGTCGAAGTTCGACATCGGCAATGACGAGCGCTTCGGCCGTTTCACCGGCCGGTGCTTGCGCAATCGGTTCACCTCGACTGTTTGTCGTGAGCGAGCAACCGACCACTTTGCGACCTTTCCAGGGACCATCCGTTATCCAACCAACATTGCTGACACCTACCACGGGCAGATCATACAGACGTCCCAATTCGCCGTAAGAGCGTTGCCATTTGTCTCCATACGGTTCTGCTTCAAGATCGCGAGAAGCCTCGAGTGCCCATGAAGACGGGGAAAGAAGAAGTTGCGCTCCCATCCGCGCTAATGTGTGGCCGATAGCAAGGGAGGTCGAAAGGTTATCGGCGCAAATGCTGAGCCCTAATGTTCCAAGCTCTGTTTCGGCAACCATAAGACGATCGCCAATGGAGTACAAATCATGTGCAATAGCAAGTTCGTTGATTTTGCGATGCACTAGAAGTAGGTTGCCACGCGGATCGATCAACACGGCCGAGTTATACAACCGTTCGCCAGCCCGCTCGACGAGGCCCGCGACAACAAATATTTGGTGTTCGATTGCCGCTTTTGCGAGGCGATTCGAATGCAACCCAGGAATTGGTTGGGAATGCGTTTTTGCGCTAGGATCGGTCCATCCCAGGTCCAAGCACTCGGGCAGTACAATAAGGCGGCAATCTTTTTCAGATGCCTCTTTAATGAAGCGTTCTGCACGAGCAAGATTTGCTTCTGGCTTACCACCTTCTACAAGCATCTGGCCCATAGCAATGCGGTATTTCAGTTGAGTCATAAAATTCCTGTGTTAGCAGGGTTGTACTTTAGAATCGCGTGGGTATGCAGGTGAGAATAGATAATGCTTCTCAAAACGGCCGAAGCCTTGGGCATTGCGGCGTTGAGCCCATTGAATAAATAAAATGATAAAATATCTAGTCATCTAAAACCACAGAAATCCCCACAATATGATCTAAATATTTCCATGCTTTGTGCATGACCAAGGGTTATATGAGGCAGAGAGTGGTCAGATATTTACAGCGAAGATGATCGCTTTCCTCTGCATCGATTGTATGCTTGATGCTGGGCAGATGTTCCGCCACTTCCGCCGCCCCATCTGCAAAGCAGCACTATCAGGCGCGATGAAATGCCATACAACAGGGGGCAGTATCAGCAGCTCATGAAAGAACGTCGCGTATGTCTGTCCGCAGTACCGGCAGCAACTCGGCCTCGAACCACGGATTGTGCTGAAGCCACCTGTTATTGTGCCACGACGGGTGCGGCAGTGGGAACATACGCAGCCGCGGGTCCGCTCGATAAAACTCGCGCCATAACCGCACGGTCTCATTGACGCCCTGTCGAGCAGCTGCTGCTCCGAAATGCCATCGTTGTGCGTAGCCGCCAATAACCAACAGCAGTTTCAAGTGCGGCAAGTGCGAGAATAGTTTCGTCCGCCATATTTCGGCGCACTCCCGGCGCGGAGGCAAGTCGCTGCCATCGGGCCTTTGTCCGGGGAAGCAAAACCCCATCGGAAGAATTGCAACTTTGGAAGAATCGTAGAACTCGCTTTCGTCCATTCCCAGCCACTGCCTCAGCCGCACCCCTGAGGCATCGTTGAACGGGCGGCCGCTTTCGTGAACGCGGGTTCCGGGAGCTTGGCTGGCTACGCAGATGCGAGCTGTTTCCGAAACTTGAAGAACAGGCCGCGGCTCGTGGCCTAGCGGAGGCCCGTAGCGAGGCTGGTCGCGGCAGACCCGGCACGCGCGAATAGCGCAGACCAATGCCTCGAACGGCTCATTTTCGCTGATCGCGAAAGAATCGAGAGTCGCGGTAGCTTTCTGTGCTCGCTTCTTTTGCATCGTCGTCAGATATATTAACGATATTCTACATGGTTTTCAGCAGTAGTATCTTCTTTGCTTTACGATTATATCTCCGAGGAACTGCAGCAGAATACGACCGTATTCGTGAGCGGCCAGCCGATTGGTAAAGGCCCAATGAACTTTGACGAGCTAAAAACTATTGCCGCCGCAGACGATTCCGAACGAATGGAATTCAAGGCGGACGACCGGTGAACTTTGCCGGGTGGATAGAGCCAACCGTGATAGACCAATAGGGCAGGGAAGATGCACTAAGCCGCTGACAAAGGCTCCTAATTGCGACCTGTGCCCAGTATACTAATACTTACATGGCGTGTAGCACCGGCAGTTGCCAGTCAAAACTGGGCGGTCAGTTCCTTAATTTCTATTCGCACGATGGCCAGCCAGACAACAATCGCAAATTTGAAAGACACCGCCGACGATATATTTCTTGTGGCCGCTCGTCGCGTTCTAGAGCGTTGCGATGAGCTTGCGCGATGCAGCGACGAGGCAGGCAAGGTTACGCGTCTTTTTTGCTCCCCCGCAATGCACGATGCGCACGGTAAGCTACGCACCTGGATGGAAGAGGCAGAATGCGTCTGTCGGATTGATGGCGTGGCAAATTTAATCGGCCGGTTCGAGTGCATAAGTCCGCATCCTTCTGTTGCCGGAATTTCGAACGAACTCAATTTCCAATCCGAAGGCACTCTGTTGATCGGCTCCCATTTGGATACAGTAATCAATGCTGGGAAATACGATGGCGTACTCGGTGTGCTGATGGGGTTGGCGCTAGTTGAAATCGCCCAACAATTCGGGCGGGCTCTACCGTTTTCAATCGATGTCATTGCTTTTAGCGAAGAGGAGGGTGTCCGGTTTGCGTTGCCTTACATCGGTTCTTTGGCGATGGCTGGCAAGCTCTCCGAAGGCGATTTGCAGTGCCGTGATGCTCAGGGCGTAACTCTAGCCGAGGCACTTCGTGAATTTGGGGGGGAGAGCCAGATGCTTTTAGAAGCTGGCTACCGTGCTGATAACGTCGTGGCGTACATCGAGCCGCACATTGAACAAGGGCCGGTTCTCGAAGCTCGAAATCTCCCGGTTGGCGTTGTGACGGGGATAGCCGGCCAAACACGCGCGTGCCTGCGGTTCGCGGGCCGAGCCGGCCATGCTGGAACGGTAAATATGGCAGAACGCCAGGACGCTTTAACCGCCGCGGCAGAGTTCATCCTTGCCGTAGAAAAGGTTGGTCGTGCCCAAGCGGGGTTGGTTGCCACGGTGGGGCAGCTCAATGTCTCGCCTAATGTTGCGAATGTGATCCCAGAGGAAGTCGACGTGCGTTTAGACGTCCGGCATGCTGAAGACACGATCCGAGTGGCTGCCGTGCGCGAATTGATTGAAATTGCGTCACGGCTAGCCGAGAAACGCAATATCAAAATGGAAGCGTTATGGATAAATGAAAAATCGGCAACTCACTTCGACTCCGATCTCATGAATACCATGGCGGATTCGATTCGCGAGGCAGGGCAGTGTGATTTTCGCCTAGCAAGCGGCGCGGGGCACGATGCCGCGGTGATTGCCGAATGTTTTCCCACGGCGATGCTCTTCATGCGATGCGCCGGGGGGATAAGCCACCATCCGGATGAGTCGGTCGATGTGGCGGACGTGGCGATCGCGCTCGATGTGCTCTTTCGTTTTGTTGAAAAACTCGCATCGAAACATCGACTGAGTTATTCCGCCTGCATCGTGTGACCTTTAATACCGAGATTCTTAGAAGATTAGATATGGAACCTATTCGTGTACTGCCGTACGGCACTAGTCGCAGTCGTGTGACATCGAACTATGCATTGATCACGCCAGACACTCATATCGTGTCGCCGCTAGTACATTGGCAAAATACTTCGGCAATCGTCCACATTGCGCCTGAAATGGGAGCCCGGTTCATGCAGTACACGGCGCTCATGGAATCGAATGCTGTAAGTGGACCTCCTGGCAACGGCGTTGAGCGGTTCCTATTCGTACTCGATGGTTCGGTATCTTTGACCGTGGGAGGAAATACGTCGGCGTTATCCAAAGGCGCGTATGCTTTTCTACCGGCCGGAATAGACCATGTCATTGCCACTGAAAAGACGTCACAATCTCCCGCCGCTCGCTTGGCCGTGTTCGAAAAAAAACACCAAGACTCTGCAATAGGATCGCCAGAAATGCGAATCGGCAATGAGAATGACCTCCCTGGAGAGGTTTATCAGGGCGACCCGGCACTTCGCCTTAAAACCTTTCTGCCGATTAAGCCTGGGTTCGACATGGCGGTCAACCTGTTTACGTACGATTCAGGAGGGCACTTGCCGCAAGTGGAAATCCATGTCATGGAGCATGGCCTGCTGATGCTCGAAGGGACCGGCGTCTATCGATTGGGCGACGAATGGTATCCAGTGCAGGCGGGTGATGCCATTTGGATGGCATCCTATTGCCCGCAATGGTTCGTGGCCATGGGGAAATCCCCGGCGCGATACCTTTACTACAAGGACATTCACCGAGACCAACTGTCCGAACGGGCATAGGTTAGCCCTCGATCAGCGTCGTGAGCAACTCATGAGTACAAGATTTCAAAAAAGGCATTTTCTGTGGCAACTTTCGACGTTGATATAGAAACGCTCGGCAAAGAACTCAAGCGACTCTCCGAGTTCTCAGACGCGCCTTCCCCGGCGGTCACTCGGGTGATGCTGAGCGAGACCGACCTAGCCGCCAGAAGATTTCTTACAAGCTTGTTTTCAGACGCCGAGCTTAAGGTTCGGCAAGACGCTGCCGGGAATCTGTTTGCCCGTTGGGTCGGCAAAGATCCCAAACTTCCGCCCGTCGCTACTGGCTCGCACACAGATGCTATTCCGAACGCCGGTGCTTACGACGGAACAGTCGGCGTGCTCGGCGGTTTAGAAGCCCTTCGCAGCTTAAAGCGCAGCGGCTTTGTTCCTCAGCGGTCAATCGAATTGATCATGTTCACCTCGGAAGAACCGACAAGATACGGCGTTGGCTGCTTGGGAAGCAGGCTAATGTCGGGAGCCTTGTCGATTGAATCGGCGTCCCAATTGACTGATGCTGAGGGCATGACGTTCTCTCAGCTTTCCCAAAAAACAATCGGGGCTGGCCACCTGGACGACACGCGGATGCCACCCGGTTATTACAGTGCCTTTGTTGAACTACATATCGAACAAGGCCCTATTCTCGAGCAGGAAGGCTTGCCCATTGGCATTGTTACCGCAATCGCGGCACCGGCATCGCTACGAGTGACTTACGAAGGAAGCGGCGGCCATGCCGGTGCCGTATTAATGAAGAACCGACTCGATGCATTATTGCCAGCAGCCAAATTGGCTTTAGCAGTCGATAACGCGGCTCGGTCATTGGGAGGCGTCGATACGGTTGCAACGACCGGCGTGCTCGATGTTTATCCGCGAGCGATCAACAGTATCCCTTGCCGAACTTATTTGGAAATCGACATTCGCGACATCGAGCTTGATCGGCGAAACCGAGTTCTGAACGAGATCTGTCGTCAGGCGGAAGAGCTGGGAAAAGAGCACCAGCAAAAGACCACCGTCGAGCTAATCAATGCGGATCAGCCTGCCACTTGTGATGCGAAAGTCGTTGCCGCGATCAAGAACGCCGCCTCAGAGGCAGGCTATGAATCGAAGGAGATGATCAGCCGAGCTTATCATGACTCGTTGTTCATGGCTCAGATCTGTCCAACGGCGATGCTTTTTATCCCCTGTCGCAACGGTTACAGTCACCGGCCCGATGAATATGCATCTCCCGAGTCAATCGCTGCAGGAGTTAAAGTTCTGGCGGGAACTTTGGCCCACCTTACATCAGTAGAAGATAATCGCGGTTGAAAACAGGCTCCACAAAAATTGGCTATATATCGAGATTAAATAGAATGCAGTCTCCCACTGTTCAAACCCAGTCGTATGGCAAATCGGAAGTAAGGATTTCTCGGGTCACGCGCGACGGATCTCGCTACGGTTTTATCGACCTTTCGATCTCGATTGCGCTGGAAGGCGACTTCAATGCTTCGTATGCCGCGGCCGATTGCTCGCTCATTGTCGCAACTGACACCATGAAGAACACGGTTTATGTGTTGGCCAGCCGCTTGGGCGTGACATCGATGGAGCATTTCGCGCATTTGCTTGCCAAGCATTTTCTAGGGCATTATGCGCATGTGACGAAAGCAAGCATTCGTTGCGTGGAGATACCGTGGCAGCGCATGAACTTTTCCGGCCAACCGCACGACTACGCATTCGTCGGCCATGGTAGCGAGCGGTACACTTGCAGTTGCGTTCTGCATTCCGATGGCAGGGTGGAGATGTCGTCGGGGCTTTTCGGGTTGCAAGTATTAAAAACAACCGGTTCCGAGTTCTGCAACTTCTATCGCGACGAATACACTACGCTACCCGACGCGGCGGATCGCATTTTCGCCACATCGATCCAGGCTACATGGCCGTGTCCCCACTGGGATGCCGACTGGTCGAAGGCGCGGCAAGATATTCGTTCGGCATTCTTCGATGTTTTTGCAAATGTCCATAGCAAGTCGGTGCAGCATACGATGTATGAAATGAGCAGAGCGGCGTTTGTCGTGTGTCCGTTGATCGACGAAATAAGCATTCGCCTTCCAAATCAGCATCACCTGCTTGCGAATCTTACGCCGTTCGGCTTGGAAAACCCGAACGAGGTATTCGTGCCAACCGCTGCTCCATATGGCGACATTAGTGCAACCTTCGGCCGCGGTTAAATTTGCAGGCAAGGTTTCGGACGGAGTGCCACAGCAGTGATTTCATCTCAACCCTCATTACAACGGTTCGCATTAGCCAGCGATCGCGTCGTGTTTCCAGAGGGAGTCCGACCCGCAATTGTTGTGGTCGACGGAGAACGAATTGCGGATATCGTCGATATTCCAAACGATGTTCATAGTGAGGAAAACGTACGGGCGGCTCTAGCCAACACGGAGGCAGGTAGATTACTCAAAGACCTTCCCTTGGAGTTGTTGCCCGATCTAGTAATTGCCCCCGGTTTAGTCGATGCTCACGTTCACATAAACGAGCCCGGCCATTCCGACTGGGAGGGCTTTGAAACAGCAACCATGGCGGCTGCCGCTGGTGGGGTTACAACGCTTCTCGATATGCCGCTTAACAGTATTCCTGTAACTACCACCCCGGCGGCGCTCGACCGAAAAAGACAAGCCGCTTCTGGCAAGTGTTGGGTTGATGTTGGTTTCTACGGTGGCATTGTTCCGGGGAATGCGGATTCGATCGACGAATTGCTACGAGCCGGAGTTTTTGGCATCAAAGCATTTCTTTGCCATTCGGGTTTGAATGAGTTTCCGAACGCCACGGTTGAAGATTTATACCGCGCTGCGCCTAGTTTGAAGCGGTCTGGGCGTCCTCTGCTGGTTCATGCCGAACTAACCAACTCATCGGCTCCGCGGCCGCTATCTACCCGCCATTATGACGATTATCTGGCAAGCCGTCCTCCTAAGTGGGAAGCGGATGCTATCGACACAATAATCGATTATTGCCGCAATACGCGGTGCCGAGTCCACATTGTCCATCTGGCGAATGCGGATATGCTACCGATTATTCAGAGGGAAAAAGCCGAGGGACTGCCCATTACGGTAGAAACATGCCCCCACTATTTGCACTTCTTGCCGGCAGAGGTGCCTGAAGGAGCCACTCAATTCAAATGTGCTCCACCGTTTCGTGAACCGAGCCATCGGGACCGGCTTTGGGACGGATTGATTCGGGGCACGATCGATACGATTGGCTCTGACCACTCACCGTGTCCGCCGGAAATGAAGCAACTGCAAACCGGCGATTTCATGTCTGCCTGGGGTGGAATCGCATCGCTACAGTTGACACTGCCCGTAACCTGGACCGGTGCTTTGCAGCATTCCATGGCTATCGAGAAGCTTTTCACCCGATTGTCGACGGCACCCGCGTCTCTATTTGGGTTGGAAACGAGAAAGGGTCAAATTGCTATCGGCAACGACGCCGATTTCGTCGTGTGGTCTCCCGATACGAGTTGGACGGTGCAAGCATCCCAGCTCTTGCATCGTCATAAACTTTCTCCTTACGAAGGGGCTACATTGTTCGGTAAAGTATCTCGAACCTACTTGCGTGGTCAACTCGTTTTCAGCGAGCAAAAAATTTGCGGTGGGCCAAGCGGCCAATTATTAGCAGCGTGATAACTGGGGGCAGAGGAATGACGTTATCGAAGTACATCAATCAATTGTCCGACGGAGATTTGCGCGCTGCCCTTACGAAATGCTGTGCCGCTACTCAGTGGGGCGTTTTCATGACCGCCGCTCGACCGTTTGCGTCGGATGAGCAGGTTTTGGGAAAGGCGGATGAAATCTGGAACGGCTTGAACCGCGAGGATTGGCTCGAAGCGTTTGCAGCCCATCCAAAAATTGGCGATGTTGAAAGCTTGCGGCAAAAATATGGTAACACACGCGAGTGGGCTGGCCGCGAGCAAGCCGGTGTTGCCGAGGCTAGCGAAGCGACCCTGTGGCGCTTAGCCGAGTTGAACCGCGAGTACGAAACCAAATTTGGTTACATTTTCATCGTGTGTGCCACGGGTAAGTCTGCGGAAGAAATGCTCGACATTTTGGAAAGCCGATTGCACCACGATGCCGCCACGGAAATCCATTGTGCTGCTGCCGAGCAACTTAAAATCACCTTTCTACGATTGAATAAACTGGTCTCATGAAAGATCGTGGCCCCCTTACAACCCATGTGCTGGATACGTCCCTGGGCAAGCCCGCGGCTGGTGTGGCTATCACACTCGCCTTCAAGTCGGGAGACGACGCATGGGAAACCGTGTCGACAACAGTCACCGATTCGGATGGTCGCGCGGGTAATTTTATAACCGCCGACTCATTCAAACCGGGCATCTATCGGCTTCGATTTGCTGTTAGCGACTACTTTCGCGGCCGGGGCACTGCCACATTCTATCCGGCCGTGTCCATCGAGTTTGAAGTCGTATCGATAACCGAACACTATCATGTGCCGCTACTGGTAAGTCCGTATGGGTACTCAACCTATCGTGGCAGTTAATAGAATAGAGACCTTGCTCACATAACTCGCGGAGGTAAGCTTTCGATGAACTACATCACAGTTAAAAAGATATTCCGGTTAGCATTCGCTACGACGGTTATTCTGCACTTTCTATTGGTCTGCGGAACATCAGCGAGCAACGATTCTCGCGATGTGCATAAGATACTGAGCTGCAACATCCGTGTCCCTCTGCAAGAAGATGAAAAATCAGGCAACGGATGGAACGACCGGAAAGAGCTTTGCGGCGATGTCATTGCACGTTGCAATGGCGATGTGATTTGCCTTCAAGAGTGCTATGGTAAGCAGCTAGATTATCTCAAGCAACGATTGCCCGAGTTCGACAGTTACGGGCTGGCTCGCCCAGAGAAAGAGTTCATTCCCTCGAACGCAATTCTTTACCATCGTGGCAGGTACGAACTAATTTCAGCAGGTGGAATGTGGCTTTCTGAAACGCCGCATATTGCTGGCTCGATATCTTGGGACTCGGCACGGCCACGCCTGGCAAATTGGGTCCATCTGCGCGATCGAAAATCTGGCAAAGAGTTGCGCGTCTGGAATACTCATTTCGATCACATTGGCCAAGAAGCTAGACGCGAGCAAGCAAGGGTACTGCTCGAGGCAATCAAGTCGTTAGAGCCGACCCGGATACCGCAGTTGATCGTGGGCGACCTCAATTCGACTGCCACGCACCCGGCAATCAAAGCCATTCGAAAAGCAGGATTCGTTGACACCTATGGGGCGATTCACGGCCCTGAAGATCCAGGATACACGGCTCATGCCTTCCAAGGTGTGAAACGTGCAACCAGTGGTAAAAAGCCTGGCGGAAAAATCGATTGGATTTTCACTCCTAGCAACGTCAAAACTCTCGAAGCAGAAATTATTCGCGACGAGCGCGATGGTCGTTATCCGAGCGACCATTATTTTGTGACGGCCGTCATCGAACTGCCAGAGAAATCAAAGAAGTAATTTTTAGTTGTGCTTAATGCTGGTTTAATCGCCTCATCCGTGATAGAACCTGAAATCAACGGGCATCGTTGACGTGCTGTCTTGCTCGCATGACGACTGATTGCTCTATCAAAAACCTTGGAAAGGAACAGATATGCCGAAGCTCACGGTTGAAGGTTACGGAACTTTTGAGGTGCCCGAGGGCAAACGGCTGGTTCTCGCTCTGATCGAGGACGCGGGAGTCGATCAACTCCACGCTTGTGGGGGCAAGGCACGTTGTACCACATGCCGAGTAGAGTTTATCGAAGGCGAGCCAGAGAAAATCACCGCTGCTGAGCGCGAGGTTCTCGCTGCTCGCGCTTTGTCGGGCGTGCGTTTAAGTTGCCAAATCGCATGTGACCACGACATGGCCGTGCGTGCCATTAGTCGTTTTGAAGGCAGCGGCCGAAAGGACTCCGGTTCGCCCGTCGCATCAGAAATCGAACCGCCACCCGTATGGATTGATAAGTAAATTGAGGTATCCGGGAATCATCTCTTATTGAGTAACCAAGGAGCGACACGCCCAGAGTCTTCGATGGTGGTGGTTCCAATCGGCGAGCATTGAGAACACTAATCGGACCTGATAAGCACTAAGCTGATATTGCATTAGCGAGAATTAGTGTTGATTAGCGTTCCCCTAACCACAATCCTATCCAAGTCAAAAAATTTGCCGGCAGTAGTGCCTCTTATTCCGTTTTCATGTCCCGCTTCAAGCCGGAACGTGTGGGTTGCGCGGTAAGCGGGTCGTCTGGCCAGGCGTGCTTGGGGTAGCGCCTGCGAAGTTCCTTTTTGACTTCTGGGTAGGCATTTTGCCAAAAGCTGGCCAAGTCGGAAGTCACTTGCTGCGGCCGATAGTTTGGACCCAGCAAGTGGAGCAACAAAGGCACTCGCCCGCCGGCAATCGTGGGTGTTTTGCCCAGTCCAAAAAGCTCTTGAATTCTCACCGCCAATGTTGGCGATTTTCCTCGCTCATAAGCAATCGTGAGCCGGTTTCCGCTGGGCACCTCGATGTGCGTGGGGGCCAATCGATCAATCTCGATAAGCCGATCGTATCCCGCTCGCGACTGAAACTGCACGAGCCAATCAGCCTGTTTTAAATCTTCGAGCGAACGCAAGCCGACGCATATTTCAGGCAGCATTTCAGCCAAGTCGTCGTCGCTCAGTGAGGGTAATCCCAAGTCGGGCATTGTTTCAGCCAACCATTGAACGCGCGAACGAAAACTGCCCGCGGGTGAGTCGGAAGAGGGCAACACTCGATCCAGTTGTTGCCGTGCGTGCTGAGCGAGTATCTCCGCGGCAGCAAGGGGATTGGTAATCGCCGTGGGAGACTCATCTAACAGCAAGTCGGCCCAGTAGGTGCGTAACCGAGCTTCAACTTGATTGCGAGTAGGATTGAAAAACACCTCCTCGCGCTTTTCTACGATCGACTCGCCAAGCCAAGCCCGCTCGACCGCCGATACTTGCCGCGCACGCGCCTCACCACCGGCGTCGTTCAAGTCGATCGCAAGAAACAGCGGTTCCCCGCGTACTCGCGAAGCACTGTCAACGCGAACACCACGGCCCCCAACCATGAGCGCACGGTCCTGAGTTCCCGTTCGCAAACGCGATAACCGGTCGGGAAATGCCTCGAGCAATGCGTGCATGAGCGAGGTTGCCGGATCCTCAGCGCGTGGAGACAGCGGAAACTCGGTTAAGTGATAAAGCTGTTCCGCGGATCGTAACACATTTCGCGCACCACCTGGGTGCAATTCCAAATCGGGATCGGGCCATCGTTCGCCTGCATGGAAAGCTTGCAGGGCCAATACCCGATCCACCACGTCCGAACGTGTCCGCACGGTGCCATATTGCCGTGGACCCCGTCGATTGTGGTCTGCGGCGCGAAACGGATCACGTTCCGAGAGGAGTGCGGCGGCAATCGAGGCTTCTCGCAGCACGCCGTGTGTGGCACCGGCCAGCAGCAATCGGCTCAATCGTGGATGAGCAGGCAACCGGGACAGTTCCACACCGATTTCCGTCAATCGACGATTGCGATCGATTGCACCCAGCAACTCAAGCAATCGCCACGCATGATCGAGTGCCGCAGTAGGAGGAGCATCCAGCCAGGGAAACTGATCCGCTTCGCCGAGGGCCAACAGTTGCAGCAATGGCTCAGCCATATCGGCCCGTAGCACTTCCGGTTTCTCTGCCGCGGGCCGAGAGCGATGCGATGCTTCATCCCATAGCCTCCAACACACCCCAGGACCAGTGCGACCCGCCCGGCCCGCACGCTGGTCAGCCGATGCTTGAGAAATCGGGACTAACTCCAATCGAGGCAGACCGGTTGCCTGCGAAACCTGCATTTGGCGAGCTTGGCCACTATCAATCACCGCGGTTACGCCGTCGATCGTCAGCGATGTTTCCGCAACATTCGTCGCAAGAATGATTTTGCGTTGGCCCAGATCGCGTAGTACTCGATCTTGCTGTTCAGGCGGCAGATCGCCAAATAGCGGAAGCAACGCATGGCCACCACGTTCTGCCAGCGGCGCAATCGCCTCCTGGCAACGCACGATTTCGCCAACACCGGGTAAGAATACGAGAATATGTCCGTCAGTTTCTCGAATGGCCTCTGCTACCGTGCTTGATACCAAATCTGGCAGAGAGCGTTGTTCACCACGTCGTTGATAACGCACTCGCACAGGGTAGGGCCGACCCTCTGCATGAATAATTGGGCATGTTCCCAAAAAGCGGGACACCGGCTCGGCGTCGAGCGTGGCACTCATCACGATGATGCGTAGCTCTGGTCGCAGTGTTTGGCGAATTCGTACGAGCATACCGAGCAAAAGATCCATTTCCACGGTGCGCTCATGAAACTCATCGAGCACCACAGCGCCGATTCCTTCGAGCGCCACATCCTCCAGCATTCGGCGTAGTAAAATCCCGGGTGTCGCGACAATGAGCCGTGTGCTGCGATTAACCCGATTGTCGAAACGCACTTGGTAGCCGACCTCCTCGCCCACGTTGCAACTGCGTAATTGAGCAATACGGCGAGCCACCGCGCGTGCCGCGAGACGGCGCGGCTGGATCAGGATAAGACGCTCCCCTGGGGGGATGTCATCGACAATTGCCGGTGGCACGAGTGTTGTTTTGCCGGAGCCAGGCGGTGCTGTCACGATGGCGGCACCGCCACGCGAGGTGCCCACGATTTCCTCCAGCACGCCCGCGACCGGCAGCGTTTGATTTATTTCTTCACCCATGTGCATTTCGGCTGCCGATACGCAAACCGTGCTTGACCTGGTCCTCGACTTCCACACAATCAACGGTCGCCAAGGAGTTTGGCGACATGCCTTCGCAGATCATAGCATCAAGCCGATTGATTTAATGGACGACAACATCAATTTCCCTGGTATCGACGGCTTTTTGGGCACTCGAGCGTCTCTCATGCTCGATTTGCTCGTAATCGGCATGCTCGTGGTCGTTGCCGTGTTAATGTGGAGCGTTTACCAGGTAAAGTTCCGCCGGCGCTATCTTTTACATAAACGTGTGCAAGTAACTCTCGGCGTGCTGGTTCTGCTGGTTGTCGTGCTATTCGAAATCGATATTCGTTTGCACGGCTGGGAAATGCGGGCTTCGGGCATCGAAGGCGGTCGCGCTTCGGCTTCGGTTTGGTACGCACTCTACGTACATCTCGTGTTCGCCGTGAGCACAGTTATTCTCTGGCCAGTAACCATCATTCTGGCGCTCAAGAATTTCCCCAATCCGCCGCATCCTTCGGCGCATAGCCGCGTGCATGTGCCATTAGCTCGCGTGGCTGCCATCGACATGGTGATGACAGCCATCACGGGCTGGATTTTCTATTGGATGGCATTCGTGCGCTAGTGCTACTTCCAAACGGACAACCGCAGGGCGGCCTGTCGACGCAACAGCACTCCGCCAAGTTACACCATATCGGGTCGCGGGCCGCTGGCAATCTGTCCGCCGCCCATGGCCGCGCGATTCACCGCGTTCACAAACGCCAGGGTTGCCGCTTCGACCGTATCGGTCGATACGCCACGTCCGCGGTAGATTCGGCCGTCGTGCTCGACCTCGATCGTCGATTCTCCCTGAGCATCTTTACCACGCGTAACACTATGCACTCGGAAGTCGCGTACGATCACCGAGATTCCGGTGATCTCTTCGATCGCTCGGAACAGCGCATCCAACGGGCCATCACCGCCAGACGTGGAGCGAGTCTGTTCTTCATCGCCCAGTTTAAGTGTTACAGACACGGCCGGCTCCGACCTGCCCGTGGCATGCACTTCGTAAGCGACTAACTGCCAATGACCTTTGTCCTCGGCCGTCATCCGCTTCTCGATGAGCGCGGCTATGTCGGCATCGTAAACTTCTTTTTTCTTGTCGGCGAGTTTTTTGAACTCGTTGAAAACCTCTTGCAACTGTTCATCGGTAAGATGGTAATTAAGCGCCTTGGCGCGATCGGCCAGAGCGGCCCGCCCGCTATGCTTACCGAGCACTAAATCCGTCTGAACAAAGCCCACGTCCTCGGGACGCATGATCTCGTAGGTCGTGCGTTCTTTGAGCATGCCGTCTTGGTGGATACCGGCCTCGTGTGCGAAAGCGTTACGGCCAACAATTGCCTTGTTTCGCTGCACTGCTTGGCCAGTGATGTTAGACAGCAACCGGCTTGTAGGCACCAGCCGTGGCGTATGGATCTTCGTGGTCGTGTGGTAATAATCATTGCGAGTTCGCATGGCCATGACCACTTCTTCGAGAGAGCAATTGCCCGCCCGTTCGCCGATACCGTTGATCGTGCATTCGATTTGACCAGCCCCGCTTTCAATAGCAGCAAGACTGTTGGCAACGGCAAGTCCCAAATCGTTGTGGCAATGAACGCTAATTACAGCGCGATCGATATTCGGCACACGGTTCTTGAGAGTTCTTATAACCCCGGCGAAGTGTGACGGCGTGGCGTAACCGACCGTATCGGGAATGTTCACGGTCGTCGCCCCCGCGGCAATGGCCGCCTCGACGACGCCACACAGAAAATCGGGTTCCGTGCGAGCCGCATCTTCGGGCGAGAACTCGATATTGTCGCAGTAATTCCTTGCCCGCTTCACACCCTCGACGGCACGTTGAATAATTTCCTCCTTGCTCATGCGGAGTTTGAACTCGCGATGGATCGCACTCGTGGCAAGAAAAACGTGGATGCGTGCATCGGGAGCATCCTTGAGTGCTTCCCACGCACGGTCGATATCTTTTTCATTGCATCGGGCAAGTCCGCAGATGGTGGCTCCGCGAACTGAGCGGGCGATTTCCTGAACCGCTTCGAAGTCGCCCGGCGACGCAATCGGAAAGCCAGCCTCAATCACATCGACGCCCAAATCCACCAACGCCTCGGCAACTTCCAGCTTTTCTTCGAGGTTCATGCTGCAGCCTGGCGATTGTTCGCCGTCGCGCAGCGTGGTGTCGAAGATCACAATGGGCCGTGACTCGGATGGATCGCTCATGGTCGTGGAAAAAAATAAAAAGTGGTGCAGGGCAGTGCCGCGACGATACTCAACGACGACGGCGAAAAAACAAAAAAACCCCGAAGCCGCGGCGGGCCTCAGGGTTCTACTGTATCGTATTTAGTGTCTGTACGAACCCTAAGACTCACCCCCGGAGAGGGCCAAAAGTAGTAGGCCAAGTAGTAGGTTTCGTGCAATCATGGAAATTTATGCTGGTTAAACGCGACCGGCAAACGCCAGAAACGCCTTTTCAACTGTAGCTGACACACCATTCATCGTCAAGGTTCACCACTTTCCGTAATTTGCAGCAGGCACGCTCCGCGTGTCGTCTGCCCCATGCTATCTAATCTCCCCCGCCACACCCACCGCAACCACTGCCACAACCACCCCCGTCGCCTCCTCCGCACCCACCGCTATCGCTACTTAGGGTTGTGCCACAACCGGTGGATTGTGAACTCGTCGAAATCGGTTTCAGGTTGCTGCTTAGTAAAGTGATTTCAGGATGGTGTAACGCGGCAAATCCAAACAGCCCGGCAGTAAGTATTAAATCGTCGTGTGCAGGTGGGGAGCCAGCTAAAGGTGCGCGATCTCCCGTACCTAACGTTTTAAGTTTTGCGTATTGATTCTGGAGCCGCCGCAGCAAGGCGTCTCCCCCGCGCGTGCGTAGCGGAATTTGATAAAAGTATCCGCCAATGAGAAACGCCAACCCAAACAACAGAGCCACTAAGAACCCAACTGGTTTATCTCTTTGTACTCCTAGCACGATTTTGGCTAGGCCAAACAAGAATACTGAAACGAGGAGTGCGACAGGCACCCAACGTGCGACGCTGAAATTTCCGCGCGACTCGATTAGTTTACGCAATTGTAGTTCGCTAAACATTCGCTCGGCTGCTGGCCTAGCGCCCGCCAGCATCTCGCGGGCGGTGGCACCGCTGTCGTGTCCCGCACAAATGAGCATGAGGCGCTCGATCTCGTGGTCGCCCGCGTCGTTAGGGTCGCTCGTGTGGTAAGTTGTCACGCCGCCTATTTCTTTTCGGTGGAGTCTCTCGCTGACCAGAAGAGATGCGAGGCAAGCACGCAACACACCAGGAGCTCCGCCGCCAAGGCATGCAATCTCGTAAGAAGAGAGCTCGATGTTATTGACCTCACCGGTGCCCTCGTCGCTACGAAGCATGCTACGCAATAGGAATGCTGCGACGATCGCAATGGCACAAATGGCGACATAGAAAGCCAAGAATTGAGGCCCATTAAGTTCGAATGGGTTGATTACGCCAACAAATAATGGTGCCAAAAATGCACCCGCCACAAATGACCCTTGCGTCGACCAACTGCGTGGCAAACGAGGTTTGCGAACTACCCAGACGCGATTGCGGTCAATCCGAACATGATTCGAGGGCGTGGAGAATCTTATCGAAGCAGGTGGCCAAATGTCTGCGGGCGGATCGCAACCGAAATGTTCACGATAGGTCGCCAGAGTGCGTTCATATTGTTGTAAATGTCGCGATTGCTCGCTCGAGCCACCACGAGTTGGCACATGATGAAGCGGGCGGCCAAGCACTTCGCGGCAAAGTTTCCCCCAATAACTTTGAGTGTAAGTAAGGTGCAGGTGCCAAGCCTCATCGACCGGATCCGAAGGTGTGACCTCGTGATCGGCCACCATGGCCATGAAGATAAAACGCTTATACTCTTCGACAACACGCTGTGCATAACCGCGATGCCAACCATTCTCGCGTGCCAGCCGATCAGCAAATGTAAGAGTTACTTCGCCGTCATCGATGCGAAATTCTCGGATCTCTCGCCATAACTTGCCGTGTGTGCTTTTCATCGAAGTCCCCTTTTCGTTTGGTCGCAACATCTGCGATTTCAACTCCGCTTCGATCCATGTAAAGTCTATTCAAATTTCATGAAGATTCCGAGAATACCAAACGTCCGAAGCGACCTAAAGCCATGGCCGGTGAGAATTTAGACTTGAGCAGCGACCCACCTGGCGATAATGATCCTAAGTCGAATGGCACGGCTACTCGAGCATTCGTGGGCGTTCATTTCGTATGCTGCGATGTCTATGCCCGCGTGTATATCAACCGCGATGCCACCGCTTATACGGGCAACTGTCCTCGCTGCGCACGCCGTGTAACGTTGCGAATCGGGCCAGATGGCACCGAGGCTCGCTTTTTCTCGGCTGGCTAGCGAAGCTGCGTAATTTGCCGATCTCGGTAGCAAGCCTTTTTGCTATCAACGCAATCGCTGCCGGTGTGCTGGCTTATCTTGTGACGTGGCCAACTTTTATCTACGATCGGCCACCTTTTCTAGATCTATCCCGCTGTTGTTTGTTGCGCCGAATGGTCCTCAATTTTGAAATTCAAAGAACGTCGCGCCGTTGCGCGGCCACCGATCTGCCACTTGAACCCGGAGACATTTGCTATTCCGTGCTCGAGCTGCACGGGTCCGATGTTGTCCGAAGAGATTACTCCATTGCCGCTTGGACCGAACCGCCGCTCGAGGCGTTCGCGTGGTGGCGAACAAAAATCCCTGAACCACTGGCGAAAAAGGTAAAGCTCGCGCCGAACGAAGTGCTGCTTGAATTGTTCGACCAACTTGCCGACGACCCGATGCATGCCGACATGCGCTACGTGCTCGCACTACTTCTCGTACGGCGTCGTGTGCTGCGTTTGGAAGCCGGCAGTAGCCTGCTGGACAATTCGAATCAGGAGGAGCGCGAGTCTCCCACTGACATGATGTGCGTGTATTGTCCCAAGCGCGATACCAGCTACTCAGTTCCGACAGCGATGCCCGAGAGTGCCCGAATCGATGAAATCCAACAGCGGCTGAGCGATCTGCTGATCGCCGGGGCTGAATAAGGAAAACAGCGTGCGCCACAAACGCGGTCACATTCTTGCACAGTTCATGGTCATGCTCTGCGTGATCGTGGCATCCGGTGCAACTTGTCAACGGCCGTGGGTGAATAATCCTTTCGCTACGCCGGGCCCCGCAGCGCCGCAACTGTTGCAACCTGGCGCGTCGCGAGAACAGATCATCGCGGTGGTCAATCAAAATAGCTCGCGCGTTCGTTCAATTACTGCAACCAATGCAGCGATCACCATTCCAGACATGCTCGCCTTGCCGATTCTTACAGGCAACATTGCGGCCGAGCGTCCGGGACGTTTCCGCCTAACGGCCGGCACGGCCGTCTCAGGCCAAGAGTTGGACCTGGGCAGTAACGACGAACTTTTCTGGCTTTGGGTGCGCCGCAACGAACCACCGGCTGTTTATTTTTGCAGGCACACCCAATTTGCAAACAGCAACATCCGGCAAATGATGCCGGTCGAGCCCTCGTGGCTGATCGCTGCGATCGGCATGGTCGATATCGATCCCACCACGGTGTTCGATGGGCCGCTTCCATCGACCCGAGGCAATGGCACCGTGGAGCTTCGCACTTGGTTACCTTCAAGCAGTGGAAATCTGCAGCGTGTTTTATTGATCGATGCGACCCGCGGTTGGGTGGTGGAACAACACGTTTACGATCAGGCAGGCACAACACTGTTAGCGAGTGCGGTGGCTGAGACTCATCGGTATTATCCGATTGAGCAGGTGTCGCTTCCCGAACGAATTTCATTGCGGCTCCCCCCTGCAAACTTAGCGCTCAAGATCAACCTGGGTGCCGTGCAGATCAACCAGTTGCAGCCGGATAGCACGCAGCTATGGAGCATGCCTACAGGTTATCCGCAACACGATTTGGGCGGTGCGCCTTTGGGAACTCCACTGCCTGGCCAAGCTCCGCCGCAATCGGTTTCGGCGAGCCTCATGCCGACGGCCTATGCAGACTATCCAGCCACATCGTATCCCATGTCTCCTGCAACTGGTACGAGCACTCCGCTGACAGGAGTTGCAAGCCGTTCGCAACCGGGGCCATTGCCCATGTATGGCGAACGGAATCGAGACTTGCGGTAGTCGGCCGCCGCAAGTTCGACGACCATGATTTCCACTATGTTTCGTACGTGATTCGACCGCGCTGTTGGCTTCGGCTGATTTGGTCGGTAGCGTAAAGCCCCGCCAAGACAAACTCCACGCAGGAGGCGCGCACGGCTTCATTGTCGCTGGCGTTGACTTCGAACGCTTTGTCCCACACGGGCGGCACTCGTTGAATGAGCGCCGCGTAATGCGACGACGGCAGCATATCGCCCACTTCGATCTTTACACCGCGGGAAAAAATTTCCGCAATCTCGGCAACGCCATGTTTATCGACATATTCTTTGAACACCGTGGCGATAGCATCGGCCAGCACGGCATCGAGCACTTGCCGCTCGCTCATTTGGTGCGAGCCCATCATGTCTAGCTCGAGCTTGCCGAGCGATGACGCATACAAGTGGCCCAAATCGCTAATGCGAGGCACCGCCGGCTGCTCGTCCAGCACGGCAGCACGTTGCCGTGCCGAAGCCACCATCGTACGGTAGTTCGCTAGGGAAAGCCGAGCGCTGACCCCCGACTGGTGATCGATGAATTTCGACCGCCGCGCCGCACGGCTGATTTCCTCAACCAGTTCCTTCATGAAGTAAGGAACAACGACGTCTGAGGAGTGAGGGGTGAGTGGTGAGGATGAAGATTCTAATTCATCACCTTCCTCTCGCTCCTCGCTCCTCGCTCCTCGCCCCTCAATCTCCTGCTCGATAATTTGAATGCCAAGGTCGCGTTCGAGTGGATAGTGGGTGTGGATGAGTGAGCCGATGCGGTCTTTCAATTGAGGGATGACTTTACCACTGCGGTTATAAGTAGAGGGGTTTGCGCTGAAGAGAATCAGCACATCGATATCGAATTTGATGGGATAGCCACGAATCTGCACGTCGCGTTCTTCGAGAATGTTGAAGAGGCCGACTTGAACAAGCTCGTCGAGCTCTGGCAGCTCGTTCATGGCAAAGATGCCGCGATGCATGCGCGGGATGAGGCCGAAGTGGAGCGAGTCTTCCATGCCCATGCTTACGCCGGCGGCGAGCTTGGCGGGATCGATTTCGCCAATGATGTCGGCGAACTTAGTGCCCGGTGCCAAACGCTCGGCGTAACGATCGTCGCGATGCCACCAGGCAATGGGCACTTCATCGGCCGGCACGCTGGTCAACTGCCGCCCACGCTTGGTAATCGGGTGATACGGGTCATCGTGGACCGGGATGTGGGAATCGTCGATGTACGGAATTTCTTCGTCGAGGAACGACACTAGTTGCCGCATCAGCCGGCTTTTCGCCTGCCCCTTTTCGCCGAGGAACAGCATGTCGTGTTGAGCGAGCAGCGCGATGTTGAGCTCGGGAATAACGGTGTCGTCGTAGCCGATGATGCCCGGGTAGAGCTCCTCGCCGGCTTGGAGCTTGGCGAGGAAGTTATCGTGAATCTCCTGCTTGACAGTTTTGGATTTCCAGCCGCTACGGCGTAATTCGGCAAGCGTTGCGGGCTTAGCTGCGGTGGTTGACATCTCGACCAATCGTGAGTGAGTTTGCTCGGAAAGTACTCAAGCGCCAGAGAAAGAATACGAATCCTCAATTTGCACGTTCCCGATCCAAGTGTTTCTGAACGATAGCGAGTGTTTCTTCTAGGCTGAAACTTTGTAGCTCACCCCGCCGGTAGGCAGCGACTCTTTCATGTAATTCGGCATTGAACTCGTGTGTTGGGATTTCCGCTTCAGGAGGGTCGAGACTTTGCAGCAATTCAAATGCCAAGTCGGCCCGCACTGCCTGTGGCAAGGAAAGCGCCGTTTCAAACAAATGTAGTTGGTCTTGTGACATTCTCATGACCTGAATTATTGGCATCAGCAACGGTTTCGACGATCTTAACACTTCAAACTTTACTCATCCGTAACACAGCCTTCGCTGGCGCTCTTTACATTTTTAATGTATTTGTAGAGCGTGCCGCGGGTGGCTTTGTACGGCGGTGCCGTCCAAGCTTTTTTGCGTCGGCTAAGTTCTTCGTCGGACACATCGAGCGTGATCAAATTCGACTCCGCATCGATGGTGATGCGGTCCCCATTTTTCACCAAAGCGATGGGGCCGCCCACTTGGGCTTCGGGAGTTACGTGGCCGACGATGAACCCAGCGGATCCGCCGGAGAAGCGGCCATCGGTGATGAGGGCCACATCTTTCTCCAACCCGGCACCGACGATTGAACCGGTGGGAGAAAGCATCTCGGGCATACCGGGGCCACCCTGGGGGCCTTCGTAGCGGATGATGACGACTTCACCTTTATTGATTTTTTTCTGTTGCATGGCGTGCAGCATGTCTTCTTCCGACTCGAAGCAGTTAGCGACGCCGGTAAACTGCAGGCCTTCTTTGCCCGTGATTTTCGCCACCGCCCCATCGGGGCAGAAGTTGCCACGCATAATTCGGATGTGGCCGGTCGCTTTGATCGGGTTCGATACGGGCCGCACGACATCTTGCCCTGGCTTGAGCCCAAGCAAGTTGGCCAGGTTTTCGGCCACGGTTTTACCGGTGATCGTGAGACAATCGCCGGTAATCAGTTTTTCTTCAAGCAGAAGTTTCATGATGCCGGGCGTACCACCAATGGCGTGCAAGTCTTCTTGCACATAGCGGCCGCTGGGACGCAGGTCGGCAAGGTAGGGCACGCGATCGCTCGTGCGTTGGAAGTCATCAATCGTGAGTGGCACGTTGACCGCGCGGGCCATGGCGATGAGGTGCATGACGGCATTGGTGGAACCGCCGACTGCCATGATGAGGGCCATCGCATTCTCGAACGCTTCGCGGGTCATCACGTCGCGCGGCTTGATGCCTTTCTCCATGCAGTTGCGAATAACCGCGCCAGCACGCCGGCATTCTTCGAGCTTGCCGGGATCGGTCGCGGGAAGCGAGGAGCTGTAGGGCAGTGCCATACCCATTGCTTCGATCGCTGTGGCCATCGTGTTCGCGGTATACATGCCGCCGCAGGCACCGGCACCGGGACACGCATGACGCACGACTTCGCGGCGTTGCGAGTCGGACATTTTCCCCATGAGCTGAGCACCGTAGCAGGTGAAGGCTGAGACGATATCGATCGGCTCACCAGTGCTGGGCGAGTGGCCAGCCCGAATCGTGCCGCCGTAGACCATGAAGCCGGGGCGATTCAGCCGGCCAAGGGCCATGAGCGCGCCGGGCATGTTCTTGTCGCAACCGGGCAGCACGATGCAGGCGTCGTACCATTGAGCGCCCATCACGGTTTCGATCGAGTCGGCAATAAGATCGCGCGACTGAAGCGAGAAAGACATCCCGTCGGTGCCCATCGAAATACCGTCGGAAACGCCGATCGTATTGAACCGCATGCCGACGAGCCCGGCCTCCTCAACGCCCTTCTTGACCTCGGCGGCCAAGTCGAGCAGGTGCATGTTGCAGGGGTTCCCCTCGAACCACATGCTGGCGATGCCAACCTGGGCTTTGTTCATGTCGTCTTCCGACATGCCGGTGGCGTAAAGCATGGCCTGCGAGGAGCCTTGCGTTTCTGGCTGGGTTATTTTGCTGCTGTACGGATTCAAGGAATCGGGCACCGAAAAATCTCCTGAAAATTACTCTTTAATCGACGTGTTAAATAGTGTTTTAACGGCTTTGCACCAGAAGTCCGTTGTTATTGATGATTGCATTGAAACTGAGCGGGACATCGGGCTGTCGGCCACCAGCTCTCGGCTGTCGGCCAATCTGTCTTGCCGATAGCTGACAGCCAAACTGGCG
>CAZTWS010000046.1:0-33995 GCA_964618225.1 uncultured Planctomycetaceae bacterium | reverse complement strand
GGTAGAACGAAAGCTTCCCAAGCTTTAGGCGAGGGTTCGATTCCCTTCACCCGCTCTTGTGAATGAGTGCTAACATCGCCCGATGGTTTGATGAGTTAATGGGCCCCCAGATACGCTTTGCGCACTTCGTCGCTAGCGGCTAGTTCGGCAGCCGGGCCTTCCATGCGGATACCGCCCACTTCGATGACGTAAGCGCGATGGGCCACGTGCAGTGCCATGTTGGCGTTTTGTTCGACGAGAAGAATCGTCGTTCCCTCACGATTGATCTCGCGGATGATTTGAAAAATGCTGCGCACCAGTTGCGGAGCGAGACCCAGCGACGGCTCGTCGAGCATCAGCAGCTTTGGACGAGCCAGCAGGGCACGAGCAATGGCCAGCATTTGTTGCTCGCCGCCGGAGAGCGTACCGGCTTGCTGATTGAGCCGCTCGGCAACGCGAGGGAATAAGGAAAGCGCTCGGTCGCGATCGGCGTGAATACCCGCACGATCTTTACGGACGATCGTCGCGAGTTGCAAATTCTCATCGACGGTAAGGTTTGCGAATATCTTGCGTCCTTCGGGGGATTGCACCAGCCCAGCCTGAACTACTTTGTGTGGCGGCCAACCTTGCACCGCTTGTCCGTCGAACTCGATCGAACCTTGCCGTGGACAGAGCAGGCCAGAAATCGCGCGAAGCGTGGTGGTTTTACCAGCACCGTTGGCACCGATAAGCGTGACCACTTCTCCCTCGTTGACGTGCAAGGACACGCCACGCAGCGCCTGAATTGCGCCGTAAAAAACAGAAAGGTTTTTGATAGAGAGCAGCGGCATGAATGATTACAACGCGTCGACGTCGCCTCCCAGATATGCCGCGATGACTGCGGGATCGTTTTGAATTGCCTCCGGCGGTCCATGCGCGATCGTGACACCATGATCGAGCACCGTGATCTCTTCGCAGATATCCATCACGAGGCCCATATCGTGCTCGATGAGCAAGATGGCTACTCCCAGGCGATCGCGTATCTGCCGGATCGACTTGGCGAGCTCGAGTTTTTCTTGCGGATTCAAACCGGCGGCGGGCTCATCTAGCAACAGCACCTTAGGCTTGGCAGCCAAGGCACGCACGATTTCGAGGTGGCGCTGCCTGCCGTAACTAAGACAGTCTGCCGGCTCGTAGGCACGATCCTGCAGGTCGAAAATCGCAAGCAATTCGAGTGCTTTGTGGCGAATATCAGCTTCCTCGCGTCGGTAGCGAGGCGAACGAAACATCGTGGCGATTAACCCGTGTTGGCGATGCAGTTGGCCGGCAACGCGAACGTTATCGAGCACGTTGAGGCCTCGAAACAGGCGAATGTTTTGGAACGTGCGAGCCATGCCTGCCGCTGCGATGGCATAGGGCTTCAGGCCCACCAGGTTTTTCCCGTTCAACTCCATACGACCGCTATCGATTTGGTAGACGCCGGTGAGCAAATTGAACGCCGTCGTTTTGCCTGCGCCATTAGGACCGATGAGACCGCATAACGAGCCGGGAGCGAGCCTCACCGAGAAATTCTGCACGGCTTTTAAACCGCCGAATGAAATGCCGATGTTCTGCACATCGAGCAAAGCATTTGTGGCAACGGTTGCTTGGCGAATAGGCACGGCGGAAGTCATGCGGGGGCCTCCGATGATGTGTGGCGCCGTGGCCGAAAACGTTGTGGGAGGAAGTCCCAAATCTCGTGGATGCCGAACAAACCCTGCGGACGAAGCAGCATCATGCCAATAAGCAATAGCGCGTAAATGATAAGCCGGTACTGATCGAAGCCACGAAGCAACTCGGGCAGGGCAGTGAGAATGGAGGCGGCGAGCATGACGCCGGTGACCGAACCTCTTCCGCCAAGAACTGTCATAAGTACGTACTCGAGCGAACGTTGAAAACCGGCTTCCTTGGGACTGATAATAAGACCAACTTCATGGGCCATGAGACCACCAGCGGTACCCGCGAAAAACGCAGCCAACATGAACGCAAGCACTTTCACGCGAGCCACGTTGACGCCCATCGCCTGTGCGGCAACTTCGTCTTCGCGCACCGAGATCAACGATCGACCCAAGCTGGATGATTTGAGCCGAAAAACGACTGTGAGCGTGATGGCCAGGAAGGTGAAAACCCAAAACAGATTAGTGTATTTGGGGACGCCGTGAAAACCCACGGCACCGCCGACCGGTGGAGGAAACAGCTCCGACATGGTGGCCGAGCGCAACGCGTCGGCATTTTTGATCACGTCGTTGGTTTGTTGGAGAACGACGCGGAGAATTTCGCCGAAGCCGAGCGTGACAATGGCGAGATAATCGCCGCGAAGCCGGAGCGATGGGAGGCCGACGATGTATCCGGCAATCGTAGCCACTGCCCCACCGACGATACATGCGACAACAAATAAGCATTCGCCCGCACCAAGAAAACCGCCATGTTTGCTGGTACTATTCCAAAGGAGCATCGAGCCGTAGTAAGTCACCATACCGGCCGTATAGCCGCCAAGGGCCATGAACGCGGCGTGACCCAGCGAAAACTGGCCCGTCATACCGTTCACGATATTGAGCGATACGGCCAGAATGATCGCAATGCCGATGTCAATCAGCATACGCGTGAAAAACGGCCCAATTGCTTGCGGCAACGTCCAATGCATGGCGGCGGCAATGGCTACACCGAGCAGCACAGGCCAAATGCTCCCCCACGCGATCGTTACAAAACCAAGTTGACGACCAGCCGTCGAGTGGTCGCCGGTAGAAGTCGGTGCCGTGTTGTTGGTATGCGAGGTCATACTTTTTCTTGCACCGTGGAACCGAGCAGCCCGGACGGACGCACGAGGAGAATGAGAATCAGGAGCGCGAACACATACACATCGCGATAGGCCGACGAAAGATAAAACGCGCCGAATTGCTCGACCGCGGCGATCACGAACCCACCCAGCACGGCCCCACGCACGTTACCGATGCCACCAATGACCGCGGCAACGAACGCCTTGAGTCCCAACAAAACCCAAGTGGCATGCGCTGGCTGGTTGAGGCCCGGATACTTCATGGCGTAAAGGAAGCCGGCTGCTGCCGCGAGTGAAGAACCTAACACGAAAGTAAAGGAGACTACGCGATCAACAGGCACGCCCATAAGGGCGGCCGCTTCGAAGTCGTACGATACGGCACGCATCGCGGTACCAAGCCGTGTGTGGAACACTAGGTATTGGAGCAACATCATCAGCCCGGCAGAGGTGCCAATGATCATCACGTCGATGAGGCCAATAACCACGTCGCGGGTGCCCTCGCCGCTTGGTAGAGACAAACGCAGCAATTCAAGGTTTGGTATAAGTGCCGGCATCTTTTGCGGGCTGGCACCGAACACGAAATTAAGCTGCCCCACATTCTGAAGCAGCAGTGATACGCCGATGGCTGTAATAAGAACATTCAATCGCGGCGCGCGGCGTAAAGGTTTGTAGGCAAGCCGTTCGATAACAAAGCCCATGAAGCCACAGATGGCCATCGTGGCGAGAAGGATCCCAGCGGCCACCCAAAGCGGCGGAGTCGTGGCCGGGTTGTGCGCATCGAGCCCCAGCTTAGGAAGTATGTACCGTGCAAGTGTAAAACTAATCCACGCTCCCCAAACAACAATATCGCCGTGGGCGAAATTAATGAACTTAAGAATGCCGTACACCATCGTGTAGCCGAGAGCGATAAGGGCATACAAGCTGCCCACGGCAAGTGCCGTCATCAAGGTTTGCGCGAAATCGGCCATGGCAAAACAGGGGGGAGCTAGAAGAAAGCGTTAGAAAACAGGTGAGTCCAAAAGTGCGAGGTCGGGCTCCAGGTTTCCTGCTTCGCGCTTCCTAAGGCTCGATCGTGGTAACGTAGGTCGGCGTGCCGTTTTTCATTTCCAGAATGACGGCCGGCTTGACTGCATTCCGCTCCGTATCGATCGAGATTTTGCCTGTAACACCTGGGAACTCCTTCGTTTTGGCCAACTCGGCAGCGATATCCGCGCCGCTGGTCGAGTCTGCCCGAGTGATCGCATCGCAAACAATGCGAGCCGCGTCATAACCGAGTGCGGCGAGGCCATCCGGCGTTTGACCATGTTTTTCTTTGTACTTCTTGATGAAGTCTTGAACGCGCGGATCCGGGTCTTGGTGCGAGTAATGGTTGGAATAAAAACAACCGTTGATGGCATCGCCCGCGATTTCGCCGAGCTTCGACGAGTCCCAACCATCGCCGCCGAGCAAGGGCACGGTGATGCCCAGCTTACGGGCTTGAATGGCAATGTTGCCCACATCGGTATAGTAACCGGGAACGAAAATAACTTCGGGCTCAGCAGCACGAATAGCTGTTAGCTGTGCGGAGAAGTCTTGATCGCCCGCTTGGTAGGTTTCGGTTGCCACGATTTTGCCACCCTGCTCTTTGAAGGCCTTGGCAAAGGCGTCTTGCAAGCCGACAGCATACGCGGCGGCCTGGTCGTAAAGAATGGCCGCCTTCGTGGCCTTCAATCCTTCATGTTCGCGAACGAACTTGGCACACACCGCCCCCTGAAACGGGTCGATAAAACAAACGCGGAAGATCATGTCGCCCACTTCGGTAACGGCAGGATTCGTGGACGAAGGAGACACCATCGGCACACCGGCGTCCTGGCAGATCGGCGCGCCATTAAGCGAAAGACTCGAAGCGACTTCGCCAAGCACGGCGGCGACCCCGTCGCGAGTAACGAGTCGCGTTACCGCGGTGCCGGCCTCGCGGGCTTCACCTTTGTCATCGTAGGTAATGAGCCTGACTTTCTTGCCGTTCACACCGCCGGCAGCATTGATTTCTTCTAAGGCCAGCTTGATGCCGTTATCCGTCGACTTGCCAAAGGTAGCTTCGGAACCGGTCATCGAGCCGTAATGACCGAGCACGATCTCGTCCTCGCTACCTCCACCTTTTCCACAACCACTTGAGCTAATTACGCCCAGCGATGCTGACGAGACCGCGATAAGCAGAAACAGCACATTCGCGCTAAAAAAAGATGAAGACGGTGTGGATTTACTTCGACCCATGGGCAATTCTGGCTTTCGTTGACGAGACGGCAGTTGGACCCCCAGTATAACTGAGCGCAACAGCGGTTCTCAACCCAACGCTAGCAGCTAAGCCGAATTAGGGCACGATTTCCCAGAGCCATTGTGGTGCGATGAAAAGCAGCACGCAGCCGACCGTGCAGACCGCCCCGGCAAGCAGGGAGGTCCATGCCGGTGGTGCGGGTAGGGTAGACCGCTCGGGTGGTGGGTCAAGGAACATGAGGGCAATGAGCCGCAGATAGTAAAAAGCCCCCACCGCGGCATTCAATGCCAACACAATGGCCAACGTTCTGCCGATAGTCGTAGCGTTGCCCCAGGCAGCCAGGAAAAGGTTCAGTTTGCCGAAAAAACCCACCGTGGGAGGCAGGCCGGTAAGGCTCAGCAGACACACAGCCATTAGCAAGGCGCTGGTGGGATGCAGCCGATTAAGACCGCGTAGATCGTCGAGCGTTACATACGGCACCCCTTCGGCCATCACATTGGGGCCATCGGTCTCCGTGCGGTGAAGACCGCTGAGCAGGGCCACAAAACCGATCGTCATGAGGCCATAAGCGGCCAGATAGAACAACATGGCCTCGACACCGGGCACGGTTTCGCCATCACCAACGCAAAGGCCGATCAGCATGTAACCCGCATGAGCGATGCTCGAATAACCAAGCAAGCGGTAAATGTTCGTTTGACGCCATGCCATGAGGTTGCCAATGGTCATCGTGAGAATGGCCATGGTGGCGAGAAGTAGTTGCATCCAATGCTCGGGCATCCAGGCAGAGACCGCCTCGGCACCAATCGGTGCCAGGGGTAGTAAGCGAAGCAAGGCAATGAAACCTACAACCTTCGGAACGAACGAGAGCAGGGCGACATTCGATCCCGAGGTGCCTTGGAATACGTCGGGGGCGTAAAAATGGAACGGCACCGCGGCAATGCGGAAACTCAAACCGGCAATGATGAAAGCAAATGCCACACGCGGCATCAATTCGCCAGGGCCTTTGGCATCGGTTGCCAGCACGGTTTTAATCACCTCGAAGTTCGTGCTACCGGCCAGGCCATACAACCAACTCATGCCATACAGAACGAGTGCCGAGGAAAAGGCACTGAGCAGGAAGTACTTAATCGTGGATTCGCGATTCGCACGGTCGCGCTTCGGCAAATACAACAATACATAGGTGGGGATGCTCACCAACTCGAGTGCAAGAAAGAGCGAGACGAGATCATCTGCCGCGGCCACCAAGTTGGTGCCCGTTAGAATGGCGAGCAGACACGCATGGGCCTCCGCCGCATAGCCGTCGTCGATTTGGTGCCAAAGCACAAGGGCCAGAATGATGCCTGCCGTTAACGACAAGCCGCGGGTGTACCATACAAGTCTATCGACGTGGAACAGCGCCCCTTGGCCCACATCGGGCCCCGCGTTGTACCAAACGAACCACGCGATAACGAGCGAAACCACCGATAGGAAACCCCATTGGTTGCGTAGCCCCGAGGGCGCATTGCCCGCGTCGCTCACGAGCATCGGACCGGCAAGAAACAGCACACACATCGTGGCCAGGAGGATTAACTCCGGCACGAGCAGCATCGCGGTTCCTTGAATTTGTTCGATGGCTTCGGTCACGGCGCGACTCGGGTCTATGGATTAGGGGTTGCAGTGGGCGAAATAGCCTGGGCCACTGTAATTGGCGTTTTATCCAACGATGCATTCGCCTCGCTGTCGTCTTGATACAAGGCAACGATGGCGTCGATATCCGGCTGGATCGTGCGAATCAATGGTTGCGGCACCACGCCAAGCAACAAAATCAACGCACAAATCGGAGCGATCGCGAATATCTCTCGCGAATTCATGTCGGTAATGGGATGGGCATGCTGCCCTTGCCTTGGTTCTTTGAGCGGGCCGAAAAACGCCTGCTGGATCATCGAAAGCATGTACCAAGCACCGAGCACGACGCCCGTGGCACCAAGAACCGCATACACGGGATGCCGCTTGAACATTCCGGCAAGCGAGAGCATTTCGCCGACAAAGCCGTTGAGCCCTGGCAGGCCGATGCTGGCCATGGCGACAAATACCATCGTGCAGGAAATAAGCGGCAAACGCGCGGCGAGCCCCCCTAGGTCGTCGAGCTGCCGTGTGTGATAGCGGTCGTAGATCATGCCAACCAGCAAGAACAACGCACCGGTCGAAAGACCGTGGTTGATCATTTGCAACACGCCGCCCGCGATACCGGCCGCGTTCAACGCGAACAATCCCAGCACGCAAAAACCCAAATGGGCCACGCTGCTGTAGGCAACCAGCTTTTTGATATCGCGCTGTGCTAATGCACACAACGAACCGTAAATAATGCCAGCCACCGCGAGTGCCGCCATGAGCGGAATACCAACAGCCACGCACGCATAGGGAAACATGGGCAAGCAAAGCCGTAAAAAACCGTAAGTGCCGAGCTTCAGCAGTACGCCGGCCAACAAAACGCTACCTGCGGTGGGCGCTTCCACGTGGGCAAGCGGCAACCAAGTATGCACAGGAAACACGGGCACCTTGACCATGAAGCCCACGGAAATCGCCAGGAACAACCCAATTTGCCATTCAGGGCTCATGGGGTTGGCCGTTAACCAGCGAGCCAGTTCTGGAATCGAAGTAGGTGCCTCGACCCCGCCAGCCTTCGCCGCCAGCACCAAGGCAACCAAACCAACAAGCGTGACGAGGCTTCCGACCAGCGTATACAGAAAGAACTTCACTGCTGCGTAACGACGGTGCGGACCGCCCCAAATGCCGATCATGAAAAACAATGGCACCAGCGTGAACTCGAAGAACACATAGAACAGGATCAAGTCGAACGCCGCGAACACACCGATTAAACCGGCTTCGAGCAGCAGTAGACACGAGTAAAACCCGGCCGCATGGTCGCGAATCGATTCCCACGAAATCAGCACACACGAAATCGTGAGCACCGTCGTCAGCACGATCAGGGTAAGGCTGATGCCGTCGAGGCCGAGCAGCATTTCAATTTTGAACGGCGAAGCCGAGACACCTTCTTGGGTCGTGTCGGCCACATAGGTGAACCAGTGGTACGGCGTGCTGAAACGCGGAGCGACGGGCGTTCCTTCAGTCGCTGGCACGGGCAGTTGCAGAAACTGGTAAGCCAATATCAGCGAGGCGACTAACGTGGCCAACGACCCGGCAAGCGCGAGTTGCCGAGCAGCCGCCTGACCGAGCGAATGCCGCCACACGAGCAGCGCCAAGGCTGCAAGTAGTGGTAAGGCCATCGTTGTTAGTAGCAGTGCGTTCATTGCTTACCGATCAGGAAAATACGCCCAAAGCGAACAGTACGAATAAAACCAACCCGGTCCACATGACAAGTGCATAGGACGACACTAAGCCGTTATGCATAAAACTGGGCAGGATGCTGATGCCACGCGGTATGCGTCCCACGAGGTCCACCGTGGGATCGATAATCGTGCGATCGAACCAGTACGAAATGGCTGCGATCGTGCGAAGCGGGGTCACCAGAATCGCACGGAAAATCTCGTCGAGATAAAATTTATTTAACGACAAACGATAAAGCGGCCCTAGCGCCGAGGCAAATTGCCCTGGCAGGTGCGGCGATCGAATGTAGAACAACCACGCGAAGCCAATCCCTGTGAGTGCGATGACCGCACTCAGCGCCATGATCGAAAAATGGAACTGGTGTTCGTGGCCTGCTCCTAAGACGGGCGTGTGGTGGATGTAATTACCGAACAGGTGTGTAGGGCCGACGGCCAAACCAATAAACAGCGCGCACACGGCCAAAATACGTAGCGGCCAAGCCATCACGGGCGGAGCATCGTGCGGATGGGCACCAGCCTCCTTCGGGAAACGCTCCTCTCCCCAAAAGGTCATGAAATAAGCACGGAACGTGTAAAATGCGGTAAGCAGCGCCGTGCAAATTGCGATGCCAGCGATCGTATAAAAGTACGTGCGATGGGCTTCATTGTGCGTAGCATCGACCAGGGCGGCCAGAATTTCATCCTTGCTCCAGAAGCCGGCAAGCAGCGGCACACCGGCCAAAGCCGCGGCACCACACAAGAACGTCCAATGTGTAATCGGCAGAGCGTGTCGCAACCCACTGAAACGACGCATATCGATCACATCGCCCATCGAGTGCATCACACTACCGGCGGCAAGGAACAATAGCGCTTTGAAGAACGCGTGGGTGAACAGGTGGAACATGGCCGCCGTGGTGGCAAACGTGGCCGCTTCGGGACCGGCGATCCCCGCCCCCAGGGCCATAAACATGAACCCGAGCTGGCTCACCGTGGAATAAGCGAGCACTCGCTTGAGATCGAACTGTGTTAGCGCGGTGAGCGCCGAAATGATTGCCGTCGCCGCGCCAATGCCACTGACAATGAGCAGCACCGTGGGTGCGTGGACAAACAGCGGCGTGGATCTGGCGACCATGTAAACGCCGGCAGTTACCATCGTTGCCGCGTGGATGAGCGCGCTAACCGGAGTGGGGCCTTCCATCGCGTCTGGCAACCACACTTGTAGCGGGAACTGGGCGCTCTTGCCCATCGCTCCGAGTAATAGCAACAAGCAAATGGTCGTGATCGTACCGGGGTTCGCCGCCGCCACCTGGGCAATGCGATCTTCAACCAGCACATCGGCGAAATTCAACGAGCCGAAGGTCGTCCAAATCAGGAAAATGCCGATCAGGAAACCAAAGTCGCCGATACGGTTCACGACGAAAGCTTTAACGGCAGCCGCCGCGGCACTCGGCTTGCGATACCAAAAGCCGATCAGCAGATAGCTGCAAAGGCCCACGCCTTCCCAGAATACGAACAACAGCAGGTAGCTGTCGGCCAAAACAAGCATGCACATCGAGAACACGAACATCGACACGGCGGCGAAGAACCGTGCATAGCCAGGGTCGCCGTGCATGTAACCCGAGGCGAAAATCGCCACGAGCAAGCTCACGAACGTTACCATCGCGAGCATGATCGAGGTCATGGCGTCGGCACGCAGGTTGATGCCGATATCCATGCCGCCCACCGAAATCCATTGATAGCCCGTGGCAATCGGGGCCGTGTGATGCTCGAAATGGAGCGGGCCGATTGAAAACAGCAAAATGAACGAGCAAACCGCCGCGGTCGCGATGCCGGTCCAGCATGGCCAATGGCTGCGTTCGCGCATCACCTTCGGGCCAAACGCGGCCGTCACGATCGCGGCAACCAGCGGCGCGATCGGAATCAACCAAATGACAAATTCTTGAGCGGTTTCAGACATTCGTAATTCAAACGTTTATCGCACAGCGGTTTTCACCACGTCGGACGGGTTGGATGGTTCAAGCGGCGAATCCGCGGTAGCACTGCGGGCATCGTCCACACGGCCACGCTTTGCCTCGAGGCGCATGTCGGGAACAAGACCGGCCGGCGTGAGACGCGGAAACTCTTGCGGCAGCGGAGCAACGTACGGCGATTCGTCCGCTTCACCAGAGGCGGGAGATGCCATATCCGGCTCGCGCAAGTCGCTCCACAATTCCACATCCAACGAGTTCGATTGCTGATAAAGGGCCAGAATAAGCGCCAACGCTAAACCGGCCTCACACGTGGCCACGGTAAGGATAAAAATCGTAAACGCCTGGCCTTCGAGGTTGTGATGCACGCGGCTGAAAGCCACCAGCGTGAGCGACACGCCGTGCAACATCATTTCGGCCGAGAGCATCAATACGATGAGGTTACGTCGAGTGAGAAACCCCAGCGCCCCGAGCACGAACAGAATCGCGCCCACGATCAAATATCGTTCGAGTTCACCGGTCATAGCGTCCCCCGTCGCCGGCGCGGCGCGATGGCGATCGCGCCAATCGTGGCTATGAGCAACAACGTGCCGGCCAACTCGACTGCGAATAAATAATCGCCAAAGAGCGAGCGTCCTAATTCACTAATGGGGCCAAGCCGTTGGTCGCGGGCAAGTTGACTGAAAGGATTCGCGGTCGGCGCGGCTTCAGCAGCCGTGGCCGCGATGTCGACCGTTTTCGTAATGCCACCGTTCTCGCTGGTAAACAACAGCGTACCCACCACGATGAGCAGTAGAACCATGGCGGCACCGGTAGCGAGCAGCGGCAGCCGCGAACGTTGGTCGTAAGAGGTGGCACCCGCTTGCTGGGCCAGCATGATGACGAATACGAAAGTCACGACAATCGCACCGGCGTAAACGATCACCGTGGCGGCCGCCAAGAACGCGGCAAACTGCAGCAGGAACAATCCGCACACGCTGAAGGTGACCATCGCGAACCAGAGCGCCGAATAAACCGGTTTACGGTTCGTGATCATGAGAATAGCGCTCATGATGGCCGTAGCCGCAAACAGCCAGAAAATGGCCGTCTCCACCGGAGGGCCGCTGAAGTCGTCGGCGCGAATCGCGAGCAGGCCAATGCCGGCGATGGATAACAGCATGCCCACGATGCGCGGGCGCGCAGCCTCGCGTGGCATCAGCCACCAAACGCCGGCCGCAATTAGCACGAACGGCAGCAAATCAATCCAATGTTTCCCAATCCAATCCATTTAGTCTGTAATCTCAAATCCTAGCCAAGGCGAGCAGTTGCTTTCTTTGCGAAATCGCCCTGGCAATACAGTGTTCGTTTGTGCGTCTTCCAGATGGTAACGCACCAAGCTGGCAGTCGTCAGCCCCAAGCTGAAGCAGATTCTTATCGTTTCCCCGGTTGTGGCGGAGCCGGGCCAATTACGCCGGCCGTAGACGTCACCGCCGCACGATCGTCGCGAGCCACGGACGTTGCCGGGCCGAGCGTTGGCAGCTTGGTGAACTCCGAAGCCGGCCCCAATCTTCCGCGGCCAGTTCGCACCGGATCTTTCGGGTTGTCTTTCGTTTCATCGTAGATTTCGAGAAGCTTGAGCTTGTCGAAAACCATCTCTTGGCGTGTTTCGCCCGTCACATCGTAAATGTGCGTAAGCTCGATGGCATCCACAGGGCAGGCCTCTTCGCACATGCCGCAGTAGATGCAGCGCAACTCGTCTAGCACGAACTTCGCGGGGTATTTGTCGCGATCCGGCCAATCGGGCGGTGCCGGTGCCGCCTCGATCGAAATGCAATTCGCCGGGCAGGCCGTGGCACAAAGCATGCACGCCACGCACTTCACGCGACCCTTCTCATCGCGATTGAGCCGATGCAAACCCCGATAGTGCTGCGGCAACTCCGGTTTTACCTCGGGATACTGCTGCGTAACCGGTTTGTAATGCGTGATATGGCCGAAGGTCGTTTTCAGACCTTTGACAATCGCCGGCAAGAACGTAGCTTCCCAGAAGCCAATCTCTGGCTCCTCGATCCACGTTACATCTTTAGGGTTGATGGGCATTGTTGTGCGACTGCTGAGACCCAGCGACGGCCATCGAATCGGCCGCTCGCGAGATCGCTTGGGACTAATGTCTTTTTTATGCGGTTACTAATTGACCCCGGTTGCGGCGGTTGATTTCGGCACGCTTGGCCAAAGTGGACACGATGCCAGCCAATACGAATAAACCAATCGAAATCGGCAGGAGCCACCACCGATTCACACCAAACTGCAACACGGTCATCACGGCAACCACGTTTAACAGCGCAAGCGGTATGAATACTTTCCAAGTCAATTCCATCAACTGGTCGAATCGGAAGCGTGGAATCGTCCAGCGGATGAGCATGATCAAGAAAATACTGAGGGTTACTTTCGCCAGCAGCACCAGCACCTTGACCACCCACGCGCCCGTGTAGGCGCTCTCGGGAGTGGCGATGCCAGGGAAGTGCCAACCGCCGAAGAATAAAATGACCGTCAGAAAGCTGATCGTGGTGATATGCGTGTACTCGCCAATGAAAAACAACACCATGCGCAGACCGCCGTACTCGGTGTGGTAACCGCCCACCAACTCCTGTTCGCATTCTGGCAAGTCGAACGGCAACCGGTTCGACTCCGCCAACGAACTCACAAAGAAAATGAGGCAGGCCAAAGGCTGAACCCATACGTTCCAGCCCGCGATGCCAACTTTGGCTTGATCCATCAAAATCTTTTCAAGATTCAGTGAGCTGCTAAGCAAAACAACGCCGAGCACCGACAAACCTAGTGGAATTTCGTAGCTCACGACCTGGGCACTTGCCCGCAACGAACCGAGCGCGCTGTATTTGTTGTTCGACGCCCAGCCGCCGAGAATCACGCCATAAACAGCCAGACTGCCGACGGCAAAAATGAATACGAGGCCGATATCGACATTCGGCGCGATAATAAGCCGCAGCCACGACGGCGTGCCTTCCAGCGGACCGAACGGCACCACGGCAAAAGCAAAAATTGCCGTGAACATCGAAATCGCGGGGGCCAACAGGAACAGCCCCTTATCGACATGCGCCGGAATTATACCTTCTTTGAGCAAAATCTTGATGGCATCGGCAAGTGGCTGAATAACCCCAAAGGGGCCCACGCGGTTGGGGCCCACGCGGTCCTGCATCCAAGCCGATACCTTACGCTCAGCTAACACGAGGTACATGCACGCCACCGGAATGCCGCCGAGCACAATGGCGATCGGTATGAGCGTTTGCACCAACGGGTTTTGTAACAACTCGTTCATAGTTCCAATCGCACTCCTTGCTCACTCAACTTGCCGATGGCAAGCGGCGACAGCGATCGAATCTTTTCGCCGATTTCTTTTCGCAATGTGGCCGCGCTGAACAATCCGTGGCGACCAGCCAAGTCCCAAAGAATGCGGCCATCCGGCTTCGCCTCACCGGGCGAGCGAATCGCACGATGGATTTCTTGGGCCAGCCCCGCGTGGTTCACGAAAGTTCCGTCACGCTCGGCAAACGAGCCGCCGGGCAATACGAAGGTTGCGCGGGAAAGGGCTGCCGATGGCAAAATATCTTGCACCACGACCGTCTCGACCTGCTCCAGCGCCGCGGCCTGCGAGTCCCCAATCCAACCCTCCGGATCGCCGCCAACGAGATACACGGCCGCGAAATCGCCCGCGGCAGCACGACCTAGCAGGTCGCTCATCGTGGCCACGTTGCCCGCATGTTGGCTCAAAATGGCATCCACGCCGCGACGGTTCGGACACTTCTCGGCACGAATCGTGAACTTGATCGGCTCCATCGGCTTGCCGTGAACGTCTTTCGGATATTTGTCGTCCTGCCCCACGACGCGCACGGGGCCCATCGCAAACGTCGCGTTGGGCGAGAGCGACTTCAAGTAGCTCGTAAGCAAGTAGGCTTCTTCGATCGTCATCCACGGCGAAAGAACGGCCGCGATGCCTTTCTTCTTGTTTTTACCGGCGGCAATGAGCGCTTCACGCAGTGCCGGGATAATGACGTCCCAATCGCGCGACACAACCTGGCCGCCTTGCCGCTGCTCGGGCATGGCGATGCGTGATTCGTCGTGCATGTACTTCCAGCCGAACCGGCCTTCGTCGCACATGAAATCGCCCTGAGCCTGCGGATTCGACCGCGGACGGAGGCGATACACGTGGTCGTCGTTCTGATCCACCTGAATGCTGCAACCCGTGCTGCAATTCGGGCAAACGCTCGATTCGGTCTTGAGCCACCAAACTCGCTGCTTATAGAGGAAATCCTTACTGCACAACGCGCCGACCGGGCATAGGTCGACCACATTACCGGCGAGCTTGTTGTTGCATGGCTCGCCAGGAAAGATATCGATTTCCTCACGAGCACCACGCCCCACTACTTGCAACTCGGCCGTACCGCTTATCTCGCGCGTGAAGCGAACGCAGCGCGTACACATGATGCAGCGATCGGTAAACAGCGTGATCTCTTCGCCGATGTGTGTTTTATCCGGCTTGAGTAACTTATTCTCCGCCAACCGGCTATAACCACGGCCATAGCGAAAGCTGTAGTCTTGCAGGAAACACTCACCAGCCTGATCGCAGGTGGGGCAATCGAGCGGATGGTTAAGCAGCAGGTATTCGAGCGTGCCTTTTTGAGCCGCTTTCACTTTCTCGCTGTCGGAAACGATCACCATGCCGTCGGTCACCGGCGTTTGGCAGCCAGGGATCAGCTTGGGCTGCATCGCGATCGTGCCGTCTGGCTTTTTTTGGCCAACTTCCACGAGGCACATACGGCAACTGGCAACGACCGACAGGGCAGGGTGCCAGCAGTAGTGCGGGATTTCGACATCGACTCGCTGCGCGGCTTGCACGCAGTTGAACTTCTCGTCGGCACCGAATTCGATGGGTTTGTTGTTAACGTATGCGGTAGGCATTGGATGATCGAATGATTGTCCCGCAACAGGGCGGAAACAACTTATAATTCTCTATTTTGATATCAATGGGCTGCCATGAGTTGGTCGGCAGGGGTAATGCTCTGTCGGCCCGAGCGGATGTATTCTTCGAACTCGCCGCGGAACTTGGTGATCGCGTTCTTGATCGGCCACGCCGCGCCGTCTGCCAAGCCACAAATCGTGGTGCCCGGAATAATACCGATCGAGTTGGCCACCTCGAGCAGCAGGTCGAGGTCTTCAATACGACCCTTGCCGTGGCGGATGCGATCCAAAATTCGCGTCGACCAATTCGTGCCTTCACGGCATGGCGTACACTGGCCGCACGATTCGTGAGCCATGAACCGGCAACAGTTGTAGAGCACATCAACCATGCTGGTTTGGTCATCGACCACCACAACTGCGGCAGTCCCCAGACCAAGGCAGCCCACGCGGCCCGGCCCCTCGAAATCGAGCGGTGTGTCGAGTTCATCGGCCGACAGGAATCCCATGCTGATGCCGCCGGGCACCACGGCCTTGGCTTTGCGACCCTTCCAAACTCCGCCGCCATGCTTGTCGATCAGCTCGCGAGCGGTGACTCCAAGTGGCAACTCCACGCAGCACGGGTTATTCACATGGCCGCTGATGCAGTAGAGCTTCGGCCCAAAGCTGCCAACATCGCGCTTATTATTCGGATCCGGAGGCACGCCCATCGATTTGAACCAATCGGCACCGCGATTGAGAATGTGCGTCACGCAGCAAAGCGTTTCGATGTTGTTCACGATCGTCGGCTTGCGGAACAAACCTTCGATAGCCGGGTAGGGCGGCTTGATACGTGGCCAGGCCCGTTTGCCTTCGAGGCTTTCGATGAGCCCCGTTTCCTCACCGCAGATGTAAGCCCCCGCACCGCGGTGCAGATACACGTCGAGATCGAACCCGGTGCCAAAGATGTTTTTGCCCAGGATGCCGGCGGCGTAACACTCTTGGATGGCCTTTTCGAGTGTGCGGAAGCTACGACCGTATTCGTATCGCAGATAAATGTAAGCCGTGTGCGAACGAATCGCGTGGCAGGCAATCGCGATGCCTTCGAGCAACTGGTGCGGATCCGCTTCCATAAGGATGCGATTGTTGAACGTGCCTGGCTCGCTTTCGTCGCCGTTGACGGCCAAGTAAATCGGCCCCGGATGATTCTTGGGCAGAAAGCTCCACTTCATGCCTGCCGAGAAACCGGCACCGCCACGGCCACGAAGGCCAGAATCTTTGACCACCTGCTGCACGTCTTCGGGGGGCATGCCAAGCGCTTTGCGAAACGCTTCGTAGCCACCGTCAGCTTGGTAGCTTGCCAACGACGCGCTGTCGGGCTTATTGATGCGGGCCAGTAATACAGGTTCGAACTCGGGCATGATCGTGACGTTCTTAACGCGGGGAGGCAGTTCATCGTGCTGAAGTTCAGGTCACCCCCCAGGGAACCCCGACTTCCGCATCCCGCATCCTCCATCCTTCTTTTCTACCTATCGTTTAATGATTTCCAGTGCCTTTTCTTCCGACAGATTCATGTGACACTCGTCGTTCACCAGCATACACGGCGCGCCTTCGCACGCTCCCAAGCATTCGGCGTATTCGAGTGTGACGCCGCCGTCAGACGTCGTGCCGCCGGGCTGAACTTGCAAGCGATCGCACAGCCCCACCAGCAACTCTTCGCCACCGCGAAGCATGCACGAAATGCTGCGGCACACCCACACGCGGCGTTTACCCAGCGGCGTCTTGTCGTGGAAGAAGCCGTAAAACGTCATCGTGTCGGCAACTTCAGACGGATGCAGTTCGAGCAGTTCCGCAATTTCCTTAATGGCCTCGGGTGATACAATGCGCAGCGCGTCGTGTACGATGTGCAACGCTGGCAGCGTGACCGCGCGCTTGTTCGGATACTTCGGGAACTGATCCCGAATCTGCTTGCGAAGTTCTTCGGTTAAAACTGGCATGATCCGGTGTTGTTCTCGTAACTTTGCGTGCCCGGCTCACGGGCACTAACGATCCAATTCCGCCGCGATGATGTTAATGCTTCCCAACACGGCCACCAAGTCGCTCAGTTGATACCCACGGATAATCGTGGGGAACAATGCGAAATGGATGAACGAAGGAGGGCGTGTACGAGCACGGTAGGCTCGTACCGTGCCGTCTCCCACAATATAAAATCCAAGCTCGCCGTTGGGCGATTCGATCGCGGCATAGCACTCTTCAGTCGGCACGTCGAACCCGCGATTGGGCATCAACACTTCAAAGTGCTGAATCAAACCCTCGATGCTGCGGTAAACGGCCGGCTTGGCGGGCAGCACGATATCGCTGTCCACGTTCACATTGATCGGCCCGGCCGGGATATTCTCGATGGCCTGCTCGATGATCTTGATGCTCTCGCGCATCTCCTGCATGCGCAGCAAATAGCGCGCATAGCAATCGCCACCTTGGGCGCAGATGACCTGGAAGTCGAAGTCGGGATAAGCCAAGTACGGCTCATCCTTGCGCAGGTCGCGAACCACACCGCTAGCGCGGGCAATCGGCCCCGTCGCGCCAAAGTTGATCGCATCCGCCTTCGACAACACGCCAATGCCTTTGGTGCGATCGATGAAAATACGGTTACGGGTCAGCAACCCGTCGATTTCATCAAGCGTCGCCGGCAGTTCTCGAATGAACTTGCGAACCTTGTCGATCCATTCGTTATTCACATCGAAGAGCACGCCGCCCACGCGAGTATAACTCGCGTGAAAACGCTGGCCAGACGCATATTCCACGATGTCGTAAATCAGTTCGCGTTCCTGGAAACCATACAGAAACGCCGTGAAAGCGCCCAAGTCGAGCGCCGCCGTACCCACGTTAAGCAAGTGGTCCTGAATACGCATCAACTCGGCCAGAATCGTGCGGAGATACTTGCAACGCGGCGTAAGCTCGATGCCGATCAGCTTCTCGACCGCATGGTGCCAAGCGACCTCGTTGGCCACCGGCGAAATGTAATTCATACGGTCGACAATCGTCACATACTGGTTGAAGTCCAGATGTTCGCCCAGCTTTTCAAAACCGCTGTGGAGATAGCCAATATGCGGAACCGCATCGACAACCCGCTCGCCATCGAGCGTTAGAATAATGCGCAGCGTGGTATGGGTGGCCGGGTGTTGCGGACCAAAGTTGAGCGTCCACAAATACTCGCGCTCATTCGTATCCGTCGGTAGCGTATCTGCGAGTGTGAGTGGCATACGGCTTGAACTTCAAAACGTGCCTTCGGTAAGAAGGCGTTTAATTGGTTACTTCTTGGTTAACAACTAACTTTCGGCCCGTGTAATCACCGGGAAATTATGTCGCTCGCCGCGGCCTCGAAGCGGATAATCCTTCCGCAACGGAAACGCCGTGAACTCATCCGGCATCAAGATGCGACGCAGATCGGGATGCCCGCTGAACTTGATGCCGAACATGTCGTACACTTCGCGCTCCATCCAATCGGCCGATCGCCACAGCGGACATACTGAAGGTAGCGTTGGGTCGGGCAGGTTGAGGTACGTCTTCACAAATACCCGTTCGCCCGTTTCGGTGCCGAGTAACACATACACCACGCCGAATCGATCGGTCGCTTCCGGGTATTCGAGGTAATCGACCGCCGTAAGCTCGACCAGCATATCGAACCCAAGTTCGCTATAGAGAAACTCGAGTACGAAATAAACTTTATCGCTGGGCACGCTGAAGCGGCGATTACCGCGGAATTCACTTTCCGTGATCTCATTGCCGAATCGATCGTGTAGGGTTTTGAGCTCAAGCATGATTGAAGCGGAGGGGACTGAATCGGGTCAGGAGGCACGGGGCCAGAAGACCTCTCTCGCTGGCGATTGATCCTCCATGAACGGCTTATAGGGCCAAGGCAGGCAATTTTACGATGGCTGGCTAACTCGTGGAGGGGGTGTGTAAATCTCCAAGCCAGACACCGGACTCGCCTCTTGCAGCCGGCGAATTTCATCGCGATCGAACGGCGGCGGACCCATCGGCGTGGTTCGACTGGCAAACTCCGTGGCCCGCAGCGTACCAGTCCGCATGATCTTCTCTTGCATTTCGATAATCGCGGCAAGCAACTGCTCGGGCCGAGGCGGGCAGCCAGGCACGTACATATCCACCGGGATGAACCGATCCACGCCCTGCACCACGGCATAGGTGTCGAACACACCACCCGTGCAGGCACAGGCCCCCATGGAAATACACCACTTGGGCTCCGGCATTTGCAGCCAAATCCGCTGCAAAACGGGCAGCATTTTCATTACGACGCGGCCAGCCACGATCAATAGGTCGCATTGACGCGGGCTGAACCGCATCACTTCCGCGCCAAAACGGGCCAAGTCGTGCCGCGAGGCGGCCGTCGCCATCAACTCGATGCCGCAGCATGCCGTGGCAAACGGCATCGGCCAAAGACTATTCGAGCGAGCCCAGTTAGCCGCCGCGTCGAGCCGCGTCAAAAAAACATTTTCCGGTAACCCTACCGCCATCGAAACACACCTTTGCGCCAAGCATAAATGTAGGCGATCGCTAACGTAGCCATGAACACGAGCATTACCGCAAACACTGTACCGCGGAGCTCGACTGGCACTCCACCCTCGCCCACGTAAGCGCTCGCCCCCCAGGGGTAGAGGAACAATAGTTCCACGTCGAAAACGAGGAACAATATCGCCACGATGTAGAATTTCACATCAAACGGCTGCCGCGCATCGCCAACCGGATCCATGCCCGACTCATAGGGCATTTCCTTGACGCTTGTCCGCTTTCGTGGACCGCCAATAAAGGCCAATACCAAGTTCGTAATAACGAACCCCGCCAGCAACCCGGCGTAAATCAATAAGGGGAAATATTGCTCCATAGCCCCGAAACAAAGCACCAATAAAAACCACCCACCCTCGCCGAAAATCATAATGATTGCAGCTTAAACGAGCAAGGTGTGCCAGTTTTCTAGCTGGTAGAGAGCCGTTTGACCAAGCGATCTCAGATTAGAGCGCCAACCAACGGGCAAGAATCGAGGCAGCCTAACCTCCAGCGGAGGTCCGCCGCCTTACCAACCCCCGCAAATGAAAGGCTCAAAAGCCCCCAATCCCCCAAAGGATTAGTCGTTAAACTCCCTACATCCGGAACCCCTCTTATTCACAGCCATTCAAGTTACTGGGCGCATGGCTCTGGCGGCTGCCCACCCAATTTGCCGAAGTGGCCCGACCCCTAACCTGCAACGTAGAATTCCCTACCACTTGTCCCCAAATCGGCCGCATTTTCCTAGGGCCGTGGTACTTTAGATTAATAAGCCGTATTAGGGCCGCTTTCGTTACGCGACACGAACTCTCACTCAACATCGCGCCGAAAAGCCCCTCGAAATCCCTGGAAGGTTTTGTCATGCGTTTCGATCGATTGAGTTTTCACGGTTTGGCAACTTGCTCGACCCTGGCCGTCGCTCTCGCGGCCGGAAACCACAATGTCGCATTCAGCCAGGAGGATTCGGCCGTTACGATAACCGATGACCCCACCGCCGGAATCACCGAAGGCGCTACGGGCGAAGGGGAACAAGCGACGGCTCAAGAAGTCCTCGAGAAAGGACAAAAAGCCCTCCAAGAAGGCGATTTTGCCACAGCACTCGAAGCCTTCGACCAATTGGCCAAGGCAGGCGAACGCGACGTCTCGCAGCAAGCCTTTCAATTGCGCCTCATCGGCTATGCCGGGCGCGGTGCGGCGCTAGCCGGCATGAAGGAGTACGAAGCCGCAATCGAAGAATTCAAGCTCGCGCTCGATCTGGATGAAAACTTCATCCCTGTTCTGTTGTCCCGCGGTCAGATGTATCTCGATCTGGGCGTACCAGACAACTACCCCGTGGCCTTGGCCGACTTCCAGAGAGCCATGAAAGCGCAACGCAACAACCCGCAGGCTTTATTTGGCCTTGGTAAAGCTCTGGTTCTTGTCGGGCACTATCAAGCTGCCGTTGGCCCCTTAACTCGCTATATCGAAATCGATCCCAATAATCCTGAAGCATACCGGCTTCGTGGCACTGCCTACTCAAATATCTTCAAAGTGCCGGAATCAATCGAAGACTTGAACAAGTCGATCGAATTGAACCCCGATGATCATGAAACTTATTTGACCCTGGGATCGATCGACTACCGCAATGAAAAGTATCAGGATGCAATCGACCAGTTCAAAAAGGCGCTCGAAACGTACAAGCCGAAAGACCCAGAAGACAAGCTCCCGTTCATACAGGGGCACCTCACGCTGGCCTCGCTCTACTTGGAACTAGCGAAAACCCTGAAGGACGAAAAAGCTCGAAATGCGGCTTACGATTCGGCCATCGAGCAGACGGAGACCGTGCTGTCTAAGGTCGATACCAAGAACCCGTACCATGCGGGAATCCGCGCAAGCTCGCTCTATACGCGAGCGCTCGCTGAACGCATGAAGGGCGACTTGCTTAAAGCCGTGCAAACTTTTTCCGAAGCAATCGAAATTAACCCCGATTTTTCCGAAGCCTACTATCGCCGTGGCATTTGCTACCATTACCTGGGCGACGACAAACTCGCGATTACCGATTTCAATGAAGCGGCAAATATCAATTTCTCCGACCCGCGAGCCAGTTTATGGCAAGGCTTCACCCACGCCAAAATGGGCGATTTCCAAGACGCGCTTCGCGCCTATGGAAACGCGCTTGCCGCGAGCGACCGATATACACCGGCCTACTTGAACCGCGGGCTCGCTTACATGGCGCTCGGTGAATACGACAAGGCGCTAACCGATTTCAACGACGCAGTTCGGTTGGAGCCAACCAACTCCGATTACTATTTCAAGCGAGGACTAGCGTACGAAGCTCTACGGAATGCGGAAAAAGCCGTCGACTCTTTCCAAGCCGCCATTCGATTCAACGACAAGAACGCGGCCGCTTATCGTCATTTGGCAGATTCCATGCAACAGCTAGGACACAACGATCAAGCTGTCGAATATCGCCAACGCGCCAACGAGCTCGAGCCCCCCAAGGCTTCAAGCCAGAATTAGGAACTCTAACAAAACCGGCGGGGACTGTCCCAATTTTGCGGAGTCTTCGGAGCAAAATGGGACTGTCTCCCTCTCTCAGTCGGTTTTGTTAGAGTTCTTTAGTACACCACAGCTAAAATTGTGTGTAACCGTCATTCCCGCGTAGGCGGGAATGACGGGTTGCGCGTAGCGTGCCAACTCGAATCCCCGAACACTCTCCAGTTAGATACCCGGTACCCCATGCCTTCTTATTGAACCACTGAGCGGCACAGAGGGCACGAAGCATTTGCAGGATGCGCGATCGTGGATACAGGGTGGAGGGTATCTACTGAATGCCTTGGCCCTGCTCCCCGCATCCACCATCCTGAATCCTAATCTTCTCCGTGCCTCCGTGGTTATTCTAAAAATGGGGAGGTTATTATTAAAGGCGTTCCTTGGTGCTTGAGTTCGATGGTTGCCCTCAAGTTTGGCAGGATCCGCATATTTGTAACATTAAACTCGCTACGACCCTCTCGAATAGGCAATATCTAGCGATCAGTGAAGCTGTGAGAAACAGCTAGACGATTACTCCTGACGATGAAGTAGGCGAGGAGCACGGAGCAGTGAGCAGAGGTCCATACTCTGCTTCTCGCTCCGGTGCTCCGCGCTAAATATCCCCTCCCCGTTTTTCAGGAGTTTCCCCGATGTTACGTTCTTTCTTTGCGACGCTGAGCGTCGCCCTGGTGCTCGGCACGGCCGGAAGCGCTAACGCTTTCTTTGGCTGTCTGGGCGGTCATGGTTGTGGCGATTGTTGTGAGCCAGCTTGTGGTTGTGAAGCCACTTGCGCTTGCGAGCCAAGCTGCGGTTGCGATTCGGGTTGCCGTCCCCGCTGCTGTATCCTTGGCAAGCTCAAAGGCTTGTTCCATCGCCACAACAACTGCTGCTGCGAAGCTAGCTGCGGCTGTGAGCAAAGCTGCGCTTGCGAACCAAGCTGCGGTTGCGAAGAACCAGCTTGTGGTTGCGAAGCCGATTGCTGCTGCGAACCAAGCTGCCGTCCCCGCTGCTGCATCCTTGGCAAGTTCAGAGGCTTGTTCCATCGCCACAACAACTGCTGCTGCGAAGCTAGCTGCGGCTGCGAGCAGAGCTGTGGTTGCGAATCGAGCTGCGGTTGCGGTAACTAGTTGAAGACGCGACAGGATCTAACGATCTGACTCGCGATCCATATAGGAATGGCCTCTGCCTTTGTTTGGCAGAGGCCATTTTTTTGTTTTGATTCGCGGTCTTTCTAACCAAGCCGACCTCGCAGAGGCCAGCTACAAAATTCTGGTTTAGGCGATCAACTCACGGACGACGTGGCCGTGGACGTCGGTGAGGCGGAAATCGCGGCCGGCGTAGCGGTAGGTAAAACGCTCGTGGTCGAAACCGAGCAGATGTAAAAGCGTGGCGTGCAGATCGTGAACGTGAACTCGGTTCTCGACGGCACGGTAGCCGAACTCGTCGGTCGCTCCGTGGACATAACCACCGCGCACGCCGCCGCCGGCGAGCCAAGTGGTGAAACCCCAGTGATTGTGATCGCGACCGTTTATTTTGCCAGCGTTGGCTCCTTCTTTAGGTAGTTCGACGGTTGGCGTGCGGCCGAATTCACCGCCCCAGATGACGAGAGTTTCGTCGAGCAGGCCGTGCTGCTTGAGGTCGACCAACAGAGCGCCGATGGCTTGATCGCACTCGCGTGCCAAGTTGCGATGTTGGATCTCCAGGTCGTCGTGGCTATCCCAGGGCTGCCCTGCTCCGTGCCATAGCTGGACGAATCGCACGCCGCGTTCCACGAGGCGGCGAGCGATGAGCAGTTGTCGTGCCTGGACACCAGGGCCGTACATATCGCGAATGTGCTGCGGTTCGCGGCGAACGTCGAAAGCCTCGGCGGCTTCGGTCTGCATACGGAAGCCAAGCTCGAACGAACGAATGCGCGATTCAAGTGTGCCATCTTCCTGGTGCAAGTGGAGATGACGCTCGTTCATGCGGCTGAGCAAATCGAGCTGCTCGCGTTGCTCGGGCAAATGCGTGCGGTCGCTGCGAATGTGCTCGATCAGCCGCTCGATTTCGGTATGCTGCGAGTCGATGTACGATCCTTCGAAAACGCCGGGCAAAAAACCCGATTGCCAGTTTTGAGTTTCTTGAATCGGGTAGCCTGTGGGGCACATGGCCACAAAGGCCGGCAAGTTTTGATTCTCAGTGCCCAGACCATAGCAGAGCCAAGAGCCGAGGCTGGGGCGAATTTGGCGCGCATCGCCACAATTCATAAGCAGCAAAGAAAGTTCATGGCTGGGAGCATCGGCGTGCATGGAGCGGATGACGGCGATGTCGTCGATCGAGCGTGCCACGTTGGGGAAGAGGTCGCTGACTTCGATGCCGCTTTGGCCGTATTTACGGAACTTAAAAGGAGAAGGCAGCGCGCCACCAGTCGGGCGTTCGGTGGCGAGATTACCGGCCGGAAGGGCCTGCCCCGCGTATTTAGCGAGCATCGGTTTGGGGTCGAACGTATCGACGTGCGACGGGCCACCGTTCATGAAGATATGGATGACGTGTTTAGCCTTAGCCGGGAAATGAGCCGTTTTCGGTAGCAGCGGATTTCCACCGGCGGCATGGGCCGTTTGCGTTTGTGCCATGAGATCGCCGAGTGCGAGGGCACCGAAGCCCATGCCGCAACGGCGAAGCATTTCGCGACGTGAAAGCGGGAAATTGTTCATGGAAGTTAACTAGTGAGAGGGGTGACGCAAAAAATAACTTCGGCAGATGGAATTCACCACAGAGGCACAGAGGGCACGGAGATTTTGGAAGAGGTTTTGAACACTGATCTACTCTAATAATCACTAATCGAGCGCGGCAACGTCCCAGATATAAATCTCTGAATTCCGATCGATCGATATCAGCGACGATTAGCATCGATCAGCGTTCCAAAAAAACTTTCGCAACTATCTTTCGTACTTTTGTGCCTTAGTGGTTTAAAAACTCCTTCCGAAAATCTCCGTGTCCTCCGTGTCTCTGTGGTTATATTCTAAAATGGGGGAAATTATTATTGAGGCATTCCTAAGTGAGGTGATTTGCGCCGGTCGGAGACCGGCGGCTAATTGTATTGTGTGTCGTCGAAACTCAGTCGATGAACATGAATTCGTTGCTCATCATGATGACCTGTGCGAGTTGTTGCCAGCGCGTGAGGGGGAGTGCGAGGGGACCGTGGAAGTCGTTGACGGAGAACCAGACTCGGAACGATTCGCTGCCGGGCGGCGTGAAACGAACGGTAACGGGCCAGTTGAATCCGTCATGGTCGGTCGTGGCGCGGCAATCGGTAACGAAGTCGATCGTATCGCCCGCCTCGACCGCGATCGGCGATGAATTAGTGGGGGTTTCGGATTGAACTGCGACCCATTCGCCCGCAATGCCAGAGCGACTTGAAATGATCCGTCCGCGAATGCCGTCGCCGTCAGGTTGCGCGTGGGAAAGGAGTCCCTCGACTTGGACCGTGCCGGCTTCCGGCGCGATCCAACGACGAATTACCTGGTGTGCGGCGTCGCCCGGGTGTCCTCCCGTGGCATTCAGCATCGTGTAGCCCAGGGCATGGTCCGGTAGATTGGGCCCGCCTTGCCAGGCGGTGCCTGTGAACCGCGGCATTGCATTGAATTGCACTTTGGCATTGGCTTCATCGACGGTTCCCCAGCCGAATTGCCAGGCGAGTTGGTGCATCATGGATTCCGCGCGAGGCGGATCGCCACGGTCGACGAACTCGATTGCATCGGCAATTTCGTCGGCGGTGGCGTCGCGACCGACAACGAATTGATAGAGCCGATTGATTCGACGCACACGCTCGGTAGCGGCGGCCGAGTTACCGCCCGCGGCAGTTCGTTCCGCCAAGTGGATTGCCTGCTCCAGAACATAAGGGCTGTTCAGCAGGAAGAGCGCCTGCTGAGCAGAGGTGGTGAGCGGTCGTTCCGGTGTGTGCGTATTAGGATTCGCGAAATCGAACGTGCGGAAAAACGCGGGCAGGTTTTGCCGTTCGATGAACCCGTAGACCGAACGGCGAGTGGAAAACGGAGGATCGGTGATCGAAACCGAGGGGCCACCCATGGTGTCGTCGAGCCGGCCGGCCACTGCCAAGATCGAATCGCGCATTTGCTCGAGATCGAGCCGGCGACGGTTGGCGCGCCAGAGTAAATCGTTGCCGGTATCGACCGCAACGCACTCGCTACGGATATCGCTGGCTTGGCGGTAGGTGCTCGAGAGAACGATTTGCCGGATGAGCCGTTTGGTGGACCAATCATCGTCCATGAAATTGCAGGCGAGGTAGTCGAGCAATTCTCGATTGGTGGGCGGATCGCTGCGGACGCCGAAATCGCTGGGGGTTTTTACGATAGCAGCACCGAGCAAATGTCCCCACACGCGGTTGACCCACACGCGGGCTGTGAGCGGGTTTTCGCGGCTGGCAATCGCTTCGGCCATTTCCAGCCGGCCGCTGCCGTTCTTGAACGGCTGCGGGTTGCCGTCGGCCGTGAGAATCGTGAAGAAACGGCGATCGACATTGGGACCGCGATTGCCCGCGTTGCCACGGAGAAAGACATAAGGCTGATAGGGCTCGGGCGCGTCGATCAGGGCGATCGGTGCATCGTCGCGGGGTTGCTCCTTCGAGCTGGCAAACACGCCATACATGGCATAGTAGTCGGCCGCGGCGATGGGGTCGTATTTGTGGTCGTGACAACGGGCACAAGCCACGGTGAGACCAAGAACGCCACGAGTGACTACATCGATACGGTCGTTGATGATTTCAGACCGGTCGTTCAGAAAGCGTCGGCCGAGGGTGAGAAACCCGGATGCGGGAGCGCAGCTTGGATCGTCGATTTGGTCACCGGCAATTTGTGCGACGACGAACCTGTCGTAAGGTCGATCGTTGTTGAAGCTGGCGATGACCCAATCGCGGTAGGTATAGGCTTTGGGAAAATTGCGGTCTTCGGTGAGCGCGTAACCTTTGGTATCGGCGTAGCGGGCAATATCGAGCCAGTGGCGAGCCCAGCGTTCGCCGTAACGCGGTGAGGCGAGAAGTTGATCGACGATTGCTTCGTAGCGGGCATCCGACGGATCGGCAACGAATTGGTTGATCTGCTCGACGGTCGGCGGCAAGCCGGTGAGGTCGTAGTACAAGCGGCGCAGCAAGATTCGTGCTGACGCCTGGGGCGATGGCGTAAGTTTGGCCTGTTCAAGGCGTGCCACGATAAAACGATCGATATCGGATCTAACGGCCGAGGCGAGCGTGACCGTGGGCGGATCGGGGCGTTCGGGTTTACGGAACGCCCAGTGGCTGTTTGGATTAGGTGTTTGTGGGCCAGCGGGATCTGCGACGGGAGACGTGGCAGGCGTACCGGTACGCGGATCGGGAGCGCCCATCGCGATCCACCGTTCGAAGTTTTTGATGACTTCGTCTGGCAGTTTGCCAGAAGGCGGCATCTCATAAGATTCGTAACGCAGGGCGGCGAGCAGCAGGCTTTCGTTCGGCTTTTGCGGAACGACGGCCGGGCCGGAATCGCCCCCGGTTCGGGTATGCTCGGCCGTATCTAAGCGAAGGTTGCCCTGGAGAACCTTCGAGTCAGCCGCGTGGCACTCGTAGCATTTCTCGACGAGCACGGGGCGAATGTGGGTTTCGAAAAATTCGATGCCCTCGGCATTGGCCGGTGGAGGTTGTTCGCCCGCGCGCAGCGATGTTGCGAGAGCGATCGCCAGGACTGCAGCCAGGATGGTTCGTGCGCTGGGGGTGGGCATTGGAAACGAGCAAAGGTGGGAGGCGGGGGGCTCGTCGCGAAGCTGCTTACTTGTACTTCCAACCAAGGATGAACGTGGTTGGCGGTACGACGCCATTTTAACGCGGTTCGCCCACAAATACACCATAAATTGTGTGCTAAACCCGTTTTGCGGAATAAATTCGCGGGATTTCACGTGAACTCATAAGATTTAGGAACTCTAACAAAACCGGCGGGGACTGTCCCGATTTTGCGGAGTCTTCGCAGCAAAATGGGACTGTCTCCCTCTCTCAGACGGTTTTGTTAGAGTTCCTAAAGTACAAGAAACTACAAAAAGGAGCGGCTATGAACGGGCTGGCCTGGAAAGATGGGAATTACGGGCGGAAATGGCGGCGGCGTGGTTGCGTAGCGATCGTTGCGGCCGTTCTTTGGGTCGCGTCCTCGGCATTGGGGCAGCAGGCTGGGAATCAGCCGGGCGGGAACTTGCCCAATGTTCTTGTGCCGGGCGGCGGGCCTGCCGGGCTGTTTCCTGGGCCAGGCATTCAGGGCAACACCCGAACCGGGCAAGGTGCCGCCGCAAATGCGGATTTTGAGTCGCTGATCGACCTCATTCAGAGCACGGTTGCGGTAGAGACGTGGGCGGAGAACGGCGGCGGCGAGGCGGAGATTCGCCCCTTCCCTGGCGGCGTGATGGTGGATGCGGCGGGTGTTTTGAGCTTGCGCGAACGGGGCGCTGCTGCGGGAGCCGGCACTCGATTGGCGGCGTTGCGGGGAAAATCGCCGTCGCGACTGGCGGCTAAAAGTCTTGAGGGCGAGAGCGAAGTAGAAGTAGCGGAAGAACAAGTGCGCCGCGAGAGCGATTTGCGCTATGTGTCGCTGTCGAGGTTGGAGCACGAGATCGCACGGCGGCAGAAGTTGCGGCAACCGCTTGAGCCGGCGATGCTCACACTGGCTGGGCTGCAACGGGTGCGGTATGTGTTCGTGTATCCGGAGTCGGGCGATTTGGTCGTGGCTGGTCCGGCGGGAGACTGGACGATCGAAGACGGCCGAATTGTTTCCACGCGCACTGGCAGCCCTGTGGTGCGGCTTGATGATTTTCTCGTGCTGTGGCGGCGCGAGAACCCGGCGAAGAGTTTTTTCGGTTGTTCGATCAACCCGCGGCAAGAATCGTTAACGCAAACACAGGAGTTCTTGGCCGTATCGAGCCGCACACCACTTGAACCGAAGCAACGCAAACAGTGGCTTGGCAAATTGCGCGATCGTGTGGGAAAGCAGGATATTGAAATCTTCGGCGTGGACCCAAGCAGCCGCGTTGCCGGAGTTTTAGTGGCGGCCGATTACCACATGAAGCTCGTCGGCATGGGGTTGGCCGAGGGTGTTGACGGAGTGAGAAGCTACTTGGATGCGGTCGAAGCGGCGGCGAAGCGCGGGCAGACACCCGCGGAAATGGCTGTGCTGCGATGGTGGTTTGCGCTTGATTACGAGGGGATCGCGTCTGCACCCGATGGCAATGCGTTTGAGCTGGTTGGCCAAGGAGTTCAGGTGTTGAGTGAGAACGAGATGCTTGCGGCACAAGGCCAACGAGTGCATACGGGGAAGAGCGACCCGTTGAACCGCGAGTTCGCCAAGGCTTTTACAGAGCACTTTACGGAGTTAGCGCTGAAGTATCCCGTGTATGGCGAGTTGCGGAATCTGTTCGATCTGGCGATGGTGGTAGCGCTCGTGGAACAAGAAGGCCTGGCTCAAAAGGCACATTGGAACAGTGAGCTTTTTACAGGCACGCAGAATTTGAAACTACCGAATGGGCACGTGCCGCGTGTCGTGGAAACGGTGATCAATCATCGTGTTGTAAATCGCACGCAAATTATTGCGGGCGTGAGTGGCGGCGTGATGGTCGCGCCGGCGGATGTGAAACACGAGATTGCGCGAGGCACGCTGCAATTGCCTGAAGGTGAAACAGTGCCGCCGGCTGTTTCAGAGGGCCGATGGTGGTGGGATGCGGAATAAAAGGGCCGCTCGTTGTGAGCGGCCCTTCGTTAGTATTTTGCTACCGTTAAGCTATGCGACGCCAATCACTCGGCAGAGTAGTTGACCTTTACGTCGCGTAACAGTGGGCGGAACTTGACGGTGGCCGTGAAGCCGCATTCCCAGCAGAACTGAACAATGCCGCGACCGAGCAGCCCGCGGCCGCCTTCGATCTTTGGCTCACCCACGCAGCATGCGGGAATGCACATGGGGATTTCGTAGAAGCAGCCGTCGATCGGGTTGCGTGCAATCATGGAGACTCTCACTTCGCCCGCTTCGCGGTACATGCGGCGTGCGCGGCGATTGGTATCGTAATCGATCGACTCGACGGGGCGAACTTCCACGGCCGGGCCTTCTACGATGGTTTCAGGCGCGGGGGCGGGGATCGATTCTTCTTTTACCGAGAGTGTGGTCGTGACGGGCACGCGACGCGTTTCGTAAGGGCGGAGAAATGATTGCTTTGGTGTTGGGGCCGATTGTTGCTCGGCGACCTTGGGCCGTTGTGGTGCGGGGAGAGCGCTGGACTCAACCGCATTCGATGGTGGGAGAAGTGCGGGCGGCTCGAACGTGGAGATTGAAGGTGCGGACTCCTCGGCAAGCACCGACTTTTCGCCTTCGGCGTAGACCAACGATGCCATGCACGCGATTGCGGCTAATAGAAATGCGAGTTTCGTGCCTGTGTGGTTTAAGAGATTGGTCATCACTTCACCTCGCGATCGTTAGAGTTGCGGCAGAGCTCGCAGATTGCGTACCCTCAGCTTCTTTACAATCTTAGGTGAAAACGAGTGGCCTACAACCCGCCGCTCAGGCTGCTGAGAGCAGATAGCACGAAAATGCGGGTTGTTCGTGCAAAAAAATCTTCTAGAGATCGATTTTCTTGTCCTGTTAACGTTTGGATGAGGGAAGTCTCGCGCGGGTGGCGTGGAGAGGAGAAGGCAGATGTTTTTAGAATCACGAAGGTGCGAAGAATTTGTAGGACGCGGGATAGTGGATGCAGCGGGGAGGAATATCCTACTGAATGCCTTGGCTCTGCTCCCGCATCCCCCATCCTGAATCCTAAATCGTAATTCTTCTTCGTGTCTTGATGGTTCAAAAAGACGTTGTGTCCTCGGTACATGTTGTCGCAACCGTAACGCTCCTATTTTCTATAAGGTTTTTTGGTTTTTGAATTTCCGGGCACCCTTAGGAACTCGAACAAAACCGTCTGAGAGAGGGAGACAGTCCCATTTTGCTGCGAAGACTCCGCAAAATCGGGACAGTCCCCGCCGGTTTTGTTAGAGTTCCTTAATTATTTGATCTCTACGCGTGGGTCGAGGATGCCATACGACAGGTCCACGAGAAAATTCATGGTGTACAACAAAAGCGTGTAAAGCAGCACGAGTCCCATGGCTAGTGTGTAGTCGCGTTGCAGCGAGGCTTGCACAAAATGCCATCCAAGGCCAGGAATCGCGAAAATTCGTTCGACTACGACGGAGCCGGTAAGGATGCCGGCCACGGCGGGGCCGAGGAACGAAACCACGGGCATCATGGCGCTTGGCAGGGCATGGCGTAGTGCAACGAGCAAAGGGCTTAGACCTTTCGCGCGTGCCGTGCGAACGTAATCTTGCGAGAGCGCGTCGAGCATGCCAGTGCGGGCGATGCGTGCGATTTCCGCGGCGAACACCGTGCCCAGGCAAACCGCGGGAAGCACGAGTTGCCAAAAGGTACCCCAACCAGCGGCGGGGAATATCGGAATCAGGAATACAAAGAGGATGATCGACACCCCGGCAATGACAAAGCTGGGCAGCGCGATGCCGATGGTGGCCAGCGACATGGCCATCCAATCGGAAAACGACCCGCGATACATGGCCGACACGATGCCGGCGATCAATCCCACGGCAATCGCATACGACAAGGCGAACACCCCCAGCGCCGCGGAAATCGGCAGGCCTTGAGCAATGACTTGATTGACGTTGAAGTCGTACAGCCGCATGCTTTCGCCTAAATCGCCGCGAATTACGTTGAGCAGTTCATAGCCATATTGTTTGTAGAGCGGTAAGTCGAGCCGATAGCGATGCTTGATGTTTTCGACGATTTCCGGTGGCAAATTCCGTTCGCTGGAATACGGGCCGCCAGGGACGGCGCGCATGAGCAGGAACGAAATCGTGAACACGCACCATAACGTGAACACCAAGCCGAGAAGCCGTCGCAGAATGAACCAAATCATGGGGCGGGCTCCATGTATTCGTTTGGCCGTGGGGATTCCGCGTCGACTTCAGGATCAATCCAGATCGCGTTCAGAGGGTGCGTGTCTTGCAAGTTGTTATAGAAACCTCGCACGTGGGGGCGCACGAGATTGCGTGAAACGTAAAAATAGATAGGAATAATCGGCATTTCGTCCATCAACAGCCGTTCGGCGTCTTCGAGGATTTGCATTCTCTTTTCCGCGTCTGGTTCCTTCGCGGCGTCGGCGATGAGCTGGTCGTATTGCGGATTGCTGAATCCTGTGTTGTTGTTTTCGCCGTCGGTAACGTACATGTCGAGATAAGTGTTGGGGTCGAGATAATCGCCCACCCAGGCACGTCGAGCAACCGTGTAATTGCCCTGCTGTTGCGAGTCGAGGTAGGAACCCCATTCTTCGTTCCGCAACGAAGCCGTGATGCCCAGTTCTCGTTGCCATTGTTTTCTTATGAGTTCCGCAATGGCCTGGTGCTGCTGGTCGGTGTTGTACAAGATTTCGATTTTTGGGAACCCGCGACCGTCGGGGTAGCCGGCCTCGGCCAGCAGTTTGCGAGCCGCCTCGGGGTTGTGTGGTGGGCACGGCTGTTGTTTGTAGCCCGGCATGGAGGGAGGCACGAGGCTGAATGCCGGAACCTCGCCGGCACCGGTGGCTATGCGAGTAATCTCGTCGCGGTCGATTGCCATGCCCAATGCTTGTCGGACCCGTTTGTTGTCGAGGGGGGGCCGCGTTGTGTTGAGCATGTAATAGTAAGTGGTCAACTGCGGAGCCGGGTTGAGGTCGTTTCGCGGCGGATTTTCTTTCAGCATCTCGCGCAGCACTTCGGGAGGTGGCACGGTCACCCAGTCGGCGATTCCCGTCATGTAGAGATTCAGCGCCGTGGCTCGGTTGTCGATCGAAAGTGCATCGACGATATTTAGCCGAACATTGTCGCGGTCCCAGTACTTGTCGTTTTTATGCAGGCGAACGCGGTCGCGCAACCGTCGTTCGGCCAGTAGGTAGGCCCCATTGGTGACAATGTTTTTAGGTTGCGTCCAAGCGGGTTTGCCGTGGCTTTCGAGGCAATCTTGGTGAACGGGAGCGAAGGGATAAAAGGAAAGCAGATCGAGGAAGTAGGGCGTGGGATCGGTTAATTGAATTTCGAGCGTGCGGTCGTCAATGACGCGGACACCGACCTCGCGGAAATCGAGCAACACTTGCCGGCACGGTTTTACGTTTGGGGGAAGCGAATCGTCATCGTCTGCGATTTTGAATCTTTGTGTGCGGTTTTCACCTTCGAGTTCGACATCGTAAATTCGATCACGCGCGGGGCCGGGCTTGCCGCCGGTTTGCGGCGGCTCCTCGATCTTCACCAGTTTTCCATGGAGCAAAGAACCTCGCACGGTATTGGTGGAGCCGGCGGGCGGATTGAGTTCGACTTCCACCAAATCGCCCGGCTTGAGAGCACCACCGCCCAAGCTGTAACTCTTGGCATTTTTAATGTACCAGCCTTGATAAGCGTAGCGCGAGGCGGTTAGCGGATCGAGCAAGCGGCGGATGGAGTAGAGGAAATCGTTCGCAGTGACACGATCGCCGTTTGACCAAAAGGCGTTGTCGCGAAGATGGAATGTGTAGGTGCGGCCGTTGTCGGAGATATCCCATTTTTCGGCAACGCCCGGTTCGGCCTGGGTGTTGTCGGCACGAGTGCGAACGAGCCCTTCGAAGATGGCGTTCGCGATGCG
>CAZTWS010000045.1:0-34024 GCA_964618225.1 uncultured Planctomycetaceae bacterium | reverse complement strand
CAAATGACCATGGACAGACCACTAGTGCGTTTTTAGGTTTACCGTTCTGTGATGCCGCTAGCTGGTTTGGGCGGCGTGGCCGTCGCCACTAAAGATTTTGTTTTGGCATCGATCATCAGCGGAACGCAAATTCGAAAAACGCTCTAAATCGCCAGGAGCGCGAGAACGCGGCTAATTCACGCGGTGTGTTTTGGGATTCAATATGTAGGCGTTGTTGTTGATGGGGTTTCTTGGAATCCCCCCGGGAAAGTAGTTCGTATCGGCGGCGATATCGGAGAGGTCGTTAGCCGGCCAAATCCCGATTTCAATGTAATAACGCTCGACCGTCGCGTTGATCATTGCTTTGTTGTGAGCATTTGCCTTCTGCTTGGCCGTATCCGTCGACACGGTAACGCGAGGAACGATGATCATCGCAATGATGGCGAGGATGGTGACGATCGCCATCAATTCCATCAACGCAAAACCGGCCCAAGTTCCACGAAGTGTCTTGCGCATGGTGGTAACCTCATGACGGCCAATCGCTCTCGCCGGAAGCTAACTTTGTGAACATACATGCAAATCATCGGCGAGCCAATGAAAGCGTAGGTCATCGAAAAGGTCAATTTGGCGGGCTACGATGAATTGCACCAGTTGGCCCCAGCCTTTAGGAGGGCATTAAAAGTGAATTTGGCCGGTCGTAGCGATTATGAATCGTTTGCCAAAAGTGCCATGCGCCATTACACGACGCATATGGCCGCCGGGTTTTCAACCAACGCACGAAGAACGTCGCGGCGTGCAATGACGCCAACCACGCGGCCGCCCTCGGTAACAAGTACTCGCCGTACGCGGTGGACGATGCACAAATCGGCAACCCGACTGACCGGGTCATCCACATCGACCGTAATCACTTCGCGCGTCATGTGTTGGCTCACCGTATGATTTTTGACGCGACGGTCGTAGGCAATGGCCAGCAAGGCAAATTCGGTGATCACGCCAACAAGCTGGCCCTCGTCGTCGAGTACCGGCAACCCACTGATTTGTTCCCCTAGCAAGAGGTCAATCGCTTCTTGGATCGACGCTTTAGGACGCACCGTGATGAGCGTGGGTGTCATGATTGCACCAGCGGTCAGCATTGCGGATACTCCTGGTTTCTGGCGGTAATATCCCTTCGGCGTCAAACCGCGGGCCATTAGAAGCGTAGTACGAATTGGGGAATCAGGCTTGCAAAAAATGCCACGCTACCCCAACCTGCCCCCTCAGATGCGCAAAAACCGTACCATCCACAACATGCAATTCGCATTTTGACAATTTCCCATTCGTGGAAAGTGTCTGCTATGATCGACAAAACTATCATGCAGACCGATCCTGAATAACTTGCCAGCTAGTGTGTTTTTAGATTTACCGTTCTGTGATGCCGCTAGCTGGTTGGACGGCGTGGCCGCCGCCGCTAAAGATTTTGTTTTGCCATCGATCATCCTCGGAACGCAAACTCTAAAAATGCACTAACCTTTTTGTATGGCACATTCGCTGCAGTCGAAAATCGGCACCACGGCATTCGCGTTCCGTGGCTACAACACGACCAACTTGGGCCGCACGCCCGAGCTGCTCGCTCACCCGGCGTACGGACCAACCGTGCGACGATATCTGAAGCGCGCGAGTAGCGTTTGTGCCGAAATCATCAAACGCCCCGTCAATTTGGAAGACCACGTATCGCGCCAAGAAGAATACGGCATGGATCACTATGCCGAGGCCGTGGCACTTATCGTTGCGGCCGACCTGGCCCAAGTGGAATTGCTCGAAGAGTTCCACGGCGTTCGCTATAGCGAAGCGAAGCTGGCTTACGGATACAGTTTGGGCGAGCTCTCGGCGGTGGCGTGCGGCGGCGTGTTCGATATGGCCGAAGTGCTCAGCGTGCCGATTGCCATGGCAGCCGATTGTGCCTCGCTGGCCGAGAACGTGGTGATGGGCATTCTCTTCTCGCGCGGCCCGGCTATCGACGAGATCGAAGTGCATCGGCTCTGTAGGCGAATCACGGCTGAAGGCAACGGTACGATCGCCATATCGGCCGCGCTCACTCCTAACACTTATCTATTGCTGGGGCAAAACGACACCATCACGCGATTCAAAGAGACCATGCACGAATTCCTGCCGATGCCCGTGCATGTGAAATTGAATCCCGACCGTTGGCCACCGATGCACACGCCGATCGTTCGGCAAAAATACATTCCCGATCGCGCGGCCGTTATGATGGAACGCATGCGCGGCGGCCTACAGCCGCCCTGCCCTCCGGTGTTATCGCTGGTCACCGGCGAGCAGAGCTACGACGATTACCACGCGCGCGACATACTGCGCGATTGGGTCGATCATCCGCAGCGATTATGGGATGCCATCTACGCCACACTCGCTGGTGGCATTAGCACGGTGATTCACGTTGGCCCGGGGCCGAATGTGATCCCGGCCACGTTCCACCGACTCAGCGAGAACGTGCGCCAACAAACCACTGGCCGCTCGTTTGGCAAGATGGGCATGCGTGCCGCCGCTGGGCTGGCTCGCCGTCCGTGGCTCTCGGCGATTCTACCAGCCCGCACCGCATTGCTGCGTGCGCCGCTCATCAAGCATATCATTCTTGAGGATTGGTTATTAGAACACGGCCACGATCTAACGGGCGATTCGCAAGACCTTTGAGCGAAACTACGAAACCTTGACTGTAGGCGCTTTCAGTTGCCGCAGAAGCAATAGGTGGCTGTGGCAACACCTAAACCGCTCATTTCTTTAGCGGCAATTCATAACAGGCCGCCTCGCGCGCGTTGCGAACGAGCAAATAGGGCGGCGAGAACGCAGGATTATTCCAGGTGACGTTCGATGCATCCAGCGCTTGGAGACTTGCCAATTCTTCGTATGCATTCGGAGTTGCGCGCACGAGAACTACTTCGCCCGTTTCAGAGAGTACTAGAATCGCGTCGTCCACCAGCATGATTTGTCCGTAGCCAAACTCCGGATCGCGGCGTTTTTTCCAACGCTGTTCGCCTGTTGCCAACTCGATGCACGAAAGCAGCCTGTCGTCGAGCCCGTAAACAAGACCATTACGAACGACGACATTGCTGAACTTTGTCTTCATCACCCGCTTGATCGCGGGCGTCCACACGGGCTCCACACTGAATTTGCCATCGGCGTTTCGCTTGACTTGCAGTAACGAAGCACCCGTACCGTAACCTTTGGTGAGCAGCACGCGGTCGTCGCCCACCGGCACCGCTTGCGAAATGGACGCATTCGAATCATTGGCATCGGCCCAAGGGCGTTCCCATAGCACTTCACCGTCGCTCGCGCGATGCGAAGTGACCCAACTGTGGTTCACGATCATGATTTGTCGCTCACCAGCTAGTTCGGCCACTACGGGCGTGGCATACGCGGCAGGCCGCGTGCCGGCTGCCCATCGAACCTTGCCGGTGTTCAAGTCGAATGCCACGAGCGAACAATCGTGCCCCTTTGCGGGCTCGGCCGCTTTATTTGAAGCGTTACCGCCCAATGCTCCAACGCTGATAACCACCATATCATCAACCACAAGCGGCGAGCCACTTTTGCCCCAGGTGGTAACAGGCACGCCGAATTTTGTGGTCGTGTTGTGCGACCAAATCACCTCGCCGGTTCGTGCATCGAGGCAGTTCACGATGCCCGTGCCGCCCTGCGTGAGAATCTTCTCGCCGGCGATCGTGGGCGTAGCCCGAGGACCGATATCGCCCAGGCTGCCTTGAAAGTCGGCCGGATCGAACCGCGCGCGATCCGAATGCGTCCAAACTGGTTCGCCCGTATCGACTCGATAACAGGAGACGATTTCATTTTCACCGCGTTGCTCTTGTGTCACGGCGTAGTTGCCGACGACTGCGAACGACGACCAGCCACCGCCGATTTCACGTCGCCACACTTCGCGCGGAGGGTTCGTCTTCCAATTGGTGTCGAGCGATGCGTCATCAACCTCGGCCCAGTATCGGCCACCGAGAAACGCCGGATAGTCGTGCGAAGTCGGCTGCCAATCGGCCGCCACCTGGGAAAACTCGATCTGCTCCAGTTTCTCGTCTGCCGCTGGTGCGAAGCGATAGTTCCACTTCGCAATGCCCATCGCCCCGTTGTACACCGGGCGGAAAAACACGAACCAACTGGCGACCCCCAACCAAACACCGGCAACGACGAGCAGCCGCGTGCGACGCCGAGCCGTTCCACACACCAAATACCACGCACTAATGCCGAGTAGCGAGAGGAGCACGACGAACACGTGCTCCCACGTTTGATAGCGAGATTCCCAAGCTTGCCACCCCCACCAACTGGCGGCCGCAATAAGGATCCCCACAGGAATCCACGGGTAGCGTGGCCATTTACGCCGCAATGGTATTTCTGAAGTGCTGATGTTGTTTGAAATATCCATGCAAGCCGCTCGCTATTATGCGGATTCCGTTCCTCAACCCAAGTCCTCGAATCGTAGGTCGCCGCAGCATGTGAGGCAAGGCGACTGCAACCGGCCTGCCCGCGCTGCTAGGATGAACAGCATACTTTTCGAGGTCAGGCAAACGTCCATGGAACCGATCGACAAAACACTTACCGGCCAAACCGCGGTCGTCACAGGCAGTTCGACCGGCATTGGTCGAGCCATTGCACTAGAACTCGCCCGCCACGGGGCCGACGTGCTGGTGCATGCGCGTTCGAGCCATGCCGACGCCGAGAAAACGGCTGCTGATGTCGCCGCTTTGAGAACTGAATCGAAGGTAGTATTGGCAGACCTCGCCGATATGGCGGCTCAAGACGAACTGGTAAGCACCGCGTGGCAATGGCGACCGATCGACATCTGGATCAATAACGCGGGGGTCGATGTCCTCACCGGCGAAGCGGCTCACTGGAGCTTCGAGCAAAAGCTGGAAGCACTTTGGCGTGTGGATGTTGTTGCCACGCTGCGGCTTTCCCGCGCCATTGGCGAACGGATGCGAGCACGCGGTCGCGGCGTCATCATCAATATGGGCTGGGATCAAGTCGAAAGCGGCATGGGTGGCGACAGCGGTGAATTTTTTACGGCCGTTAAAGGAGCCGTGATGGCCGCCACGCGAAGCCTTGCCAAATCATTTGCACCGAATGTGCGAGTAAACTGCCTGGCCCCTGGCTGGATTCGCACCGAATGGGGCGAGCAGGCATCCGACGAATGGCAAGAACGGGCCAAGAGCGAATCACTTATGCAGCGTTGGGGAAATGTCGAAGAGGTTGCCAAAGCAGCCTACTTTCTCGCGTCGCCGTTATCGGAATTCATTACAGGCCACACGCTGCCGATCAATGGTGGTCGTAGTTAGCGAGCCCCACAACACCATGCAGCGCGAACATATCCAATTCGTCACCGGTCGGCTGGCCGAACACCCGCTGCGGCGAGAAGTGGAATCGCTTGCGCGCGAGATCGGTTTCGATTTCACGATCGATGTCATGCCGATCACGGTGGCCGCGCTCATGTCGCCTGCTTGGATCGCCAAACGATTAAACCTATCGCCTGAAGTCACCCGCGTCATTGTGCCTGGTTACTGCGCGGGCGACTTGGCCTCTATCGAGGCGGTAGCCGGCGTTCCTGTCGAACGTGGCCCACGTGATTTGCGGCAACTCGCAACATTCTTCGGCCGTCGTCCGCTGCCTGTGGAATATGGTGCATTCGACATCGAGATTCTCGCCGAAATCAACCATTGCCCGCGAATGACACTGGATGCCATCCTCGCCACGGCTGGCCAGTTGGCAAACGACGGTGCCGACATCATCGATGTCGGCTGCGAGCCAGAAGGTCCGTGGCTGCAAGTGGGCGACGCCGTGCGTGCCCTGCGCGACGAAGGCTTTCGTGTGTCGATCGACAGCCTCGACCCGCGAGAGATCGAACTGGCCGTGCATGCGGGTGCTGAATTGGTTCTTTCGGTGAACGCCTCGAATCGAGAACAAGCCAAGGATTGGAACTGTGAAGTGGTCGTAGTGCCGGACGACCCGCGCGAGCTGACCGGGCTCGACGAAACGGTCGATACCTTGGCCACTGCCGGGGTAAGGCTGCGTATCGACCCCGTGCTGGAGCCGATCGGCTTTGGATTCGCCGGCAGTCTGGGCCGCTATCTGCAAGTGCGCGAGCGTTACCCCGACGCCGAAATCATGATGGGCGTCGGCAACCTCACCGAGCTTACAGACACCGACTCGACCGCGATCAACGTACTACTACTAGGCTTTTGCGAAGAACTCGGAATCCGCAGCATCCTTACCACACAGGTTATCAACTGGGCTCGCAGCAGTGTTCGTGAATGCGATCTGGCACGCCGACTTGTCTATCACTCGATTCGCAACCGCGTGCTGCCGAAGCACGTCGAACCGCGACTCGTCATGTTGCGCGATCCAAAAGTCATCGAGCCGGCCACCAATGACCTCGACCGGTTGGCCGCGGAACTCAAGGATTCGAACTACCGCGTGTACACCGCGAATGGCGAAGTGCATTTGGTCAGCAGCGGTCTGCACCTGCATCACCGCGATCCGTTTGCACTATTCGACGCCTTGCAGCGTAGCGGCCCCGACGGTGGATTGCCTCGTAACTTGGATGCTTCGCACGCATTTTACTTGGGCTACGAGTTGTGTAAAGCGGCGACGGCCATGGCGCTCGACAAACAATACACACAGGATGAAGCCTTGGATTGGGGCTATCTCACCCAGGTCGAAGCACGCCATTATTTGAAGTCTCCCCGACAACGCGAGCAGCAAGTTGACTAACGCCAGCCACGATTTGCCGCTCGTTGAACGACTCGAACCGGCCATCGACGCCGTCGGTGCATTTCGACGGCTGTGTGATTTGCCGCACACGATCTTCTTCGACAGCGCCATGCGGCATCCGAAATTGGGGCGATATTCGTATGTCGCGGCCGACCCCGTCGATTGGATTACGGCACCCGCCGACGCTTCCGACGCACTGGGCCTGCTGGCCGATCGCATGAGTTCCATTGCCGTAGCGAAAGCGAGTGCTGACTCGCGGCTCGACCAATCCCTCACAGAATTGCCGCCATTTCGCGGCGGCTGGGCTGGCTTGTTCGGGTACGAACTGGGCCGAAGCCTGGAACAGGTATCTGCCGCGGCGATTGACGAATTCAAAATTCCGGCACTCGCGATCGGCTTGTATGATGTGGTCGTAGCGTTCGATCATGCCACGTCGCAAGCCTGGATCATTTCGCAAGGTATGCCAGAGCCAGACTCCCCGGCACGCCGCGAACGGGCCGCCGATCGGCTTGCATTCTTTCGCAAGCGATTAACCAGCGCAAACTTGCATAGCGCCGCGGCCACCGCAAGCGCAGCTTCGTTCCTGCCGCGAGAAGCACTTGCAACGCAATTCGCTGTCGGTGCGAATCAAGCGTTAACCAGCAACTTCTCGGCTGCCGGTTATCTCGAGGCCACTCGGCGTGCCATCGAATACATTCATGCGGGCGACATATTCCAAGTGAATTTGTCACAACGGTTGCTTCATCCAGCCACCACGAACGCGGTCGAGTTTTATCACCGCTTGCGTGAGCGAAACCCGGCTCCCTTTGCGGGTTACCTAGACGGCGGCGATTGGCAGATCGCCAGTGCCTCGCCCGAGCGATTCATTCGCGTCGAGAACGGCCACGTTGAAACTCGGCCCATTAAAGGCACGCGTGGCCGCTCTCGGCGTCCCGAGGCCGACTTGTTCTCTGCCGACGAACTAAAAGCCAGTGCCAAAGATCGAGCCGAAAACGTGATGATCGTGGATTTGCTGCGAAACGATTTATCGCGAACCTGCCGGCCTGAAAGTGTGCATGTGTCGCAACTCTGCGGACTCGAAACGTATGAGTACGTTCAGCATTTGGTGTCAGTCGTCGAAGGCACGCTGCGCGATCACTGTTTGCCGCTCGACCTCATCCGCACCTCGTTCCCCGGTGGTTCGATTACGGGGGCTCCCAAAATCCGGGCCATGGAAATCATTGCCGAACTGGAACCGACCGTGCGCGGCGCTTATTGCGGCTCACTCGGCTACATCGGCTTGGATGGGACGATGGACACGAGTATTCTCATAAGAACGGTCACCGCGTCGCAAGGATGGTGGCAACTACCGGTCGGCGGCGCGGTGGTAGCCCAATCGAACCCCGCTGACGAATACGCAGAAACATGGCACAAAGCGGCCGGTTTGCTGCGGGCGATCGGAAATTAAACCTGCTGCAACCTGTAGGAGGCGTCTCCGACGCCGATTACGGATACTATTTGAAAACGTAATCGGCGTTCGGAAACGCCTCCTACCCTCAATTATGATTCTGCTCATCGACAATTACGACAGCTTTGCTCACAACCTGGCCCGATACTTCGTGCGCCTCGAGCAAACAGTACGCGTGGTGCGTAATGATGCCATCGATGTAGCCACCGTAAGGCAATTGCAACCGGCTGCCATGGTGCTCTCGCCTGGCCCCTGCACGCCGCGAGAAGCGGGTGCATCGCTCGATATTGTTCGTCAACTCCACGGTGAGTTTCCCATGCTCGGCGTTTGCCTCGGCCACCAAGTCATTGCCGAAGCGCTCGGCGGGCATATCGAACGAGCACCGCTGCCCATGCACGGCCAAACTTCTTCGGTGACTCATCACGGCAAGCGACTATTTGCCGGGCTGCCGTCGCCGATGAAGGTCGCCCGCTACCACTCGCTGATTGCGAACACGACCACATTACCCCCCGATCTTCAAGTGTCGGCCGCCACGAGCGACGGCGTCCTGATGGCATTCGAGCACGTTCAGCTCCCCGTGTTCGGCGTGCAATTCCATCCGGAGTCGATCCTTACCGAATTCGGTTATGAGATTCTTACCAACTTCCTCGTTAGTGCCGGCATCGAGGTTTCAATCGATCCACAAACATTGCGTGGCGACGAATTGAAATCACCGCCTATCGTGGAACGCACACTGCCTACGGGGCCTGTTACGTTTTAACAATTACAGGTTAAATTCTTTTGCTTCCATGTCGTCGTCGCCAGATATTTCCGATCTCACATTGCCCATGGGAAAACTGCTCGAAGGCGTGGTAACGACGCTCGATGCCGAAAGTACGCCGCGCATCGCCCCGATGGGGCCGATCGTGAATTCGGATTTCAGCCGTCTGCTCCTGCGGCCATTCCAAACCTCGAAAACGTATGCGAACTTGAAACGCACTGGCGTTGGCGTGTTGAATGTGACGGATGATGTCGAGCTTATCGCACGCGCGGCAGTGGGGCAGTTAACCACGATGCCGTCGCTGCTACCGGTCCCATCGATCGGGGGCGTCATGCTTGCCGACGCATGCCGTTGGTATGCTTTCCGCATCGAATCGCTCGACGATAGCACCGAGCGCACGCAAATCGTTGCCCGCGTGGTGGAACATGGTACGATCCGCGATTTCTTCGGCTTCAACCGCGCCAAGCACGCCGTCATCGAGGCGGCCATCCTGGCCACGCGGTTGCACCTGCTCGATGCCGATCCCATTCGCGATGAACTCAAACGGTTGGCCGTCATCGTCGACAAAACGGCTGGCACGCAAGAACGCCGCGCGTTCGACTTTCTGCAAGCACACATCGAAAACACGATGGCTGGCAACCCCCAGGCTTCAAACACGCAGGGCAGCCCATGACGCGCGGCATCCATGTGCATACGCCGAGCCGGCTACACTTCGGTATGTTCAGCTTCGGGCATACCGATAGACTGCAATACGGCGGTGTTGGCATCATGGTCGAGCCGCCAGCGGTCGATGTCACGCTCAAACCGGCCGATGTCTTTTCAATAACCGGCGATATTAGCGACCGAGTTGCCTCCGTTGTCGATCGACTTGCAGACACTTGGGACCTTGGCAAACGTCCCGCTTGCGAAATACGTGTAAATGCACCGAGAAATCACTCCGGGCTCGGCGTGGGAACGCAACTCACCTTGGCCACTGCGGTTGGCTTGCAGCACTTTCTCAGTCGCGAACCGATGGAAATTTTAGACTTGGCAAACTTACTAGGCCGAGCGAAGCGGTCCTCGGTCGGAACGCTCGGTTTCGAACGTGGCGGACTCATCGCCGATTACGGAAAACTGCCGGGCGAACCCTGTGCCATGTTCTTGCACCAGTCGCTTCCCGAAGAGTGGCGTTTTGTACTCATCGCCAGCCGCGACCAACAAGGCCTCATGGGGGAAGTCGAAACCAAAGCATTTGCCACGTTGCCGCCGGTGCCAGAGGAAGTAACGGAGCGGCTTATTCGTATTTGCAACGACGAACTCTCGAACCCCATGACGTGGAAAAACTTCGACGACTTCGGCGAAGCCCTCTACACGTTCGGCCGCCTTGCCGGCGAATGCTTTGCTCCCGTGCAAGGAGGCCCCTACGCCAACGCTCAAGTTGCTTCGCTAGTCGGAACAATCCGCAACTACGGCGTCCGTGGCGTGGGACAATCCTCATGGGGGCCGACGGTTTTCGCGGTCACCGCTACTGAAACCGAGGCTCTCGAATTCGTGGCGTGGTTCAATCAACAATTCAATGGTGATCTGTACGACACGACTATCGCTAAGGTAAACAATACTGGCGTTCAAGTTAAAACGCTCTCGTAGAGTTTCACCAACCGCTCTGCGGCGGCGTCGATGGCGAAGGCCTGCTCCGCACGTCGGCGGCCACCTACTCCGAGAGAGCAACGCCGAGCCTCATTGGTCGCGAGTTGTACGACGGCTTCTGCCATGGCCGCTGCTTCGTCAATCGGCAACAGTACAGCTCCATCTGGCTCGCCAGGGAAAATCTCTCGCGTGCCGCCCACGTCAGTCGCCACAACGGGCAATCCGCTCGCCGCCGCCTCTAGCAACACACGCCCCAACGGCTCTTGCCACGCGCCATGCACCAGCAGCGCACATTCTGTAAGTAGATGACGCACGTCTTGCCGGTGCCCCAGAAAGTGAACACGCCCGTCCAACGAACCAAAATCGGCTACCTCTTGCAGTCGCAATTCAAACTCTCTTGACTCGGCCTTTTCAGAGGTGCGTTCGCCCACGATCAGCCAATGAATATCGGCAATTTCCGCACAAACGCTTGCAGCCGCTTCGAGCACCACGTCGGTCCCCTTACGTAGACCAATTTGCCCGATCGTCGCGACGAATCGAACCGTTCGCGGCAAACCTAATTCGGCATGCAAGTAGCCCGTTGCGTGCCGCGGCTGAAATGCTTCTAAATCGATCCCATTCCACGACACCACGCATTTCGCCGAGTCGAGCCCTTGCCCGACGTGAAACGTTCGCGTGGCCTCCGATACGGCAATGAGCATGTCGTGTGCGTTCAAGTCGTCGACCGCCAACCGTGAAAGCTTCACAATATCACGCAGGTGGCCGATGCTTCTCACGCCGCACTCGGCCGCCACCGGCCCCAAAATCCGCGACATCGACAAGCTATTTGCATGCACTAGCTGCGGTTTGTGAATGCGCAGCAAATCCGCCAGCGTCTGCCTGAGCTCTGGCAAAGGCTGCTTCACACCGTCCTCACAGAACGGCGTGATGGGAATATGCAACACCGCGGAGCTGTTCAGCGCTTGTTCTAACTCACCACCCCCCGGTGCGGCGACACGCACCTCGAATCCGGCCCGAGCCACCGCAGGAAGCGTTGCCAACATCGAACGCTCGCCGCCAAGCAGCGTCGGATACTCGCATAAAATTAGCAGCCGGCGCATGGATGGCAACAACGTCAATTTCAGGAGAACACTAATCGACGCTAATCTAGAACAAACCCCTTAGCGGCGGCGGCCACGCCGTCCAACCAGCTAACGGCATAACAACACGGTAAACCCAAAAACACACCAGCTACTACAGCAATCCGTAGTCGGTAAGCGACTTCTTCAACTTCGTCACACCGGCTTCTTCGAGCTCGGTCATCGGCAAACGGAGTTCGCCCGGATCGCGGCCGAGCAACTTCATGGCCGCTTTGAGCGGAATCGGGTTCGTGGCCAATCCCAGCATGTCGCGGCACAGCGGGAACAACTTACGATGCCAACGCAGCGCCTCGGCTAAGTCGCCACGATCCATCGCCGCGGTAAGCGCGATCATATCTTGCGGCACGATGTTGCCAACGACCGAAATTACGCCGCGACCGCCAATCGCCATCAGCGGCAGAGTGAGGCTGTCGTCGCCACTGAGCACCGTGAGGTTGGTTGCCGTGGTAATCTGCGATGCCTGGTCGAGCGAGCCGGTGGCCTCTTTGACCATGGTGATATTTTCGAGTTCGGCAAGCCGAATGATCGTTTCCGGCTCGATGTTCTTTCCCGTTCGTCCCGGGATGTTATAGATGCACTGCGGCAGGCCGGTTTCCTCGGCCAACCGTTTGAAGTGCTGATAGAAGCCCTCTTGCGTGGGCTTGTTGTAGTACGGAGCGACTTGCAGCGCCGCGTCGGCTCCCACACGCTCGGCGAACTTGGTAAGCCGCAAGGCCTCGGCAGTGCTGTTCGAGCCCGTACCCGGCATCACTTTCACACGCCCGGCCACCGCCTCGACCACGAACGCGATGACACGGTCTTGCTCGTCGTGGCTCAACGTGGGCGATTCGCCGGTGGTTCCCACAGGCACGACGCACTTGGTGCCAGCCGCGATTTGGAACTCGATCTGGTCGCGAAAAATATTGTAATCGACTTCGCCATTCGTGAACGGCGTTACGATGGCCACCGATAGCCCGGCAAATGCTTCTCCCTTAGTCGTCATCAGTGCTTATCCGCCTCCTTGGTGTTGCGTGTGCCACCTTACCTTGAGCAGCGTACGCTGCGCAAAGGCTCGGCATTTAGATTCATACCCAAATTCATCGCATGGGCATGATAGGCGAGCTAGCACTGGCTGACAATTGGCGAGTGATAGCGTTTCAGCGCCCTATTTTCGCCTTTTCTCCGGCTTGCCACCCCACAACCGAAACCTGAAATCGGCCACGGGGTTTATAGCACCGTGGAAACTCTGTTTTTGGCGGCTTCGGAGCACCTTGAAATGAGTCAAAGCCAACTCCGTAAAGGCTTCACGTTGGTTGAACTGCTGGTGGTGATCGCCATCATCGGAATTTTGATCGCCCTGCTACTGCCGGCTGTGCAGTACGCACGTGAATCAGCACGCATCACCCAATGCAAATCGAACCTGCGACAAATCGGGCTCGCCATCGATCAGTACGTCGATAAACAAGGCAGCCGCGGCAAATATCCCAACGCCGCTCAAATGCCTTCTGTCACGCCCGACTTACCGCCGCTCTACAAAGCCCTCGCTGGCTTCACCGAAGATAACCAGGAATTGTTCCGCTGTCCCAGCGATCGGCACTCCGACCCCAACGCCGAACACCTGACGTACTTCGACGCTGAAGGCACAAGCTACGAATACCGCAGCACGCACTTCGCCAACAAAACCCGCGAGCAAGCCCGCATTTCGCGCTCCGGAGACGACCGAAGTTCATCGCGTGTATGGATTGTTTACGACTTCGACCCTTTTCACGGCCCTAAAGGCGAAGACGGCTCACGAAACTTCCTTTACCTCGATGGCCATGTAGACGCGCTCATCGTGGCCGATGATTAGGCCAATCCACTTCTTAAAGGTCTCCCATTCATGAAAAAAAACCATATCGCGATCGGAGCCACCGTTCTTGCCGTTCTCTTGGTTGCCGCTTGGGCGCTGGGTTTCCTCGGCGGAACTGATCCTGCCGTGGCCTCGGCAATTCAGCTCTCGGAACAAGCATTTAACTCGAACGCCTCCGAGGCCGAACGAGATCAATCACGTGCTCAACTGCGCACGATCGTCGAGGGCTTCACTCCGCAACAACGCGATGCATTCTTCAGCGCCAACCGCGGCCAGTTCGAGCAACGCGCGGAACAGCGTATGAAGGAATTCTTCGCCATGTCAAAAGCCGACCAGCAAAAGCGGCTCGATGAAATGATCAACCGCATGATGCAACCCGGCGACCGCGGTGCTGGCGGCCCTCCTGGAAGAGGCCGTGGCGATCGGGGCGGCGACCGCGGCGGTTGGGGGAACCTTACCGAAGCTCAACGCGACGAACGCTCGAAACGTCGGCTCGATCGATCCTCGCCTCAAATGCGTGCCCAATTCGCCGAGTTCCGCAAAAAGCTCGACACTCGCGCCAAAGAGCGCGGCATTTCGCAACTTCCCGGCTGGGGCGGCCCACCACGACCACGCGGCTAGCGCATTTTTGGGGTTTGCATTCCGCTACCGTTCAATGCCCCAAAAAAACCCTTAGCGGCGGCGGCCACGCCGTCCAACCAGCTAACGGCATAACAGCACGGTGATCCCAAAAACGCAGCTAATTCCGTATAAACCGGTTGAAAGCTACTGAAGAAGTCTGCTAACTCACCCGCCGCCGTTCTTCGCGGCTAGCGCCAACAGACCAACTCCCCACATGGGCCTCTTTGCGTAATCGTTCCGCTTCGCGCTCGCCTTCGTCAATAATCCACTGCTTTTCTTCTGCCGAAACGTTGCGGCCTTCCAGCACGGCGTTGTCGATATACACGCCTCGGAATTCCTTCGGCGCGTATTCAGGCCCCAGCACATCCACTACCGTGGGATTCACCGGAGGCCGCTCCTTGGGCCAGAAGTATCCCTCGACCACCGTTGCCTGCTCGCGATATTCGGTGCAACCAAGCAACGCTTCGTGCAGCGGTTTGAGCCGGTAGTGCGGCACCGTGGAAAACATATGGTGCGGCAGATGGTAATCCTGTCCTAGCGGGAACACCGCAAAATTGATGAACGGGTGGCAAATAAACACTCGGCTATTCGTCAGCCAGCCGCGATCACCATTCCCATGTTGCACGATTTGCCGCAGCACCATGTACAACGGGAACGAAGTTCCCAAGGGCAACACCCACAGCCAGAAATAATAGGCGGCCCACCAATCCCCCGTGGTATAAGTTGCCCATGCCAGCGAGCCAAACGCGAGCGATAGAAACGTAATCCGCATCATGGCCAAAGTGCGAACGGTCACGATCGGCCGAATCTTGCTCTGGTAGTAATGCCGCTCGGGCAGCATCGCGAGCACCGCAATCATCGCCGCCCACGCCACAACGGGCACCACCGCCAGCAGCACCGGGTTGCCCAGCATCACCAGCCCCGTCAGCAAACTGGCCGTAATGATCATGTGTGCGAGTGTCAACCGCGCCGGCACCTTCGAGAATTCCCAATCTTCGCGGATGTACGGATTATGTTCCGTCCCCAGCGAATCGTATTCGGCACGCGCCAGGCTGTAGCGAATCAAGTTCGGCACCCACATCTGCCGAAACAGCACATCGAGAAACTCTTCCTTCATCACCGGGAACGACAACCGATGGCCGCTCTTTTGCATTTGCGAAATATCCGGATCTCGCACCGGATCGTTCACAAATTGGTGATGCGCTAAATGGTGAAGCCCATAGTGAAAAGTCGAACTGAAAATCGGAAGAGAACACAACCATTCCGACGCGAAGTAATTGAGATATCGATTGCGAAACAGCGTATGATGCACGGCCTCATGCGCAAGCGTCGCTAGTTGGTGTTGCAGCGCACCGACCACGGCAATCGCCGCCGCAAACACGGGTACATTCCACAACAACCACAAACTCGAACCACGTGTTTGGTGATAGAACCAAACCGCACCGCCAACCACGGCAGCTATCAACACATAAGTGCGGGCCAGATAATACCAGTTCCGCCAATTATCGGTTTGGCGAAGCTGCTGCAGCAGTTGCTTGAACTTCGGGTCGGAAAGCGATTCGAAACGCGGCGCGTCGAGGACGGTTGCCATCAGTTACTCCATTACGGCCGCAGGAAATCCATAAGGCCTGAAGGGTAGGTTTGCCCAATCAGATTACACGAATCTTCGCCCGGCTGGCAGGTAAGTCAAACCGTCCGCATCTCCCAAATGCTACCATAGATGGCTAAGTCAGTGCCCCAGCAGAGCTAGTGATCTGCCAGTACGAGGGCTCGTGCATCCCCCCTTTAGCGGCTTTAGTGGCGGCGGCCACGCCGCTGCGATCGGAGAACGGCCTATCCGCAGATAAACCTAAAAACGCCCAGGCCCACGCTCGCACCAGATAAAATTTCCCGCCCCCCCATTTTCACCCCGTCCAAATAAAACCCCGTTCGCTTAACTAACTTTGCGATTGCCCACCCACCATGCGATTGCCCCCACCAACCGTCACGCAGACACTTTTACCCGAGCATCGCCCTGCTTGAGCCAATCCAGCACATCGCCCAATCCCTCTCGCACGGGCACTTCCGACCGCCACCCTAAGTCTTGCCCCGCCTTATCGATACTGAACCGCGTGGGGCGACTAAGCAGCAACAGGGCCCGCCGCGTTACAGGTGGCGGCGATTTCGCGCCCACACTGCGATACACAAACTCGAGAATCTTGGCCACACTCCAAGCCAGCCCAAAGGGCACCTTTTTCGCTACCGGCGGCAGCCCCATTCGCTCGGCCACGAACGCGAAGAACTCCCGTTGAGTAATTTCGCCACGATTACACAAGTGATACGCTTGCCCACGCGCTTGCGGCGATTTGGCCGCCAACACGATGCCACGAGCCACATCACCAGCGTTTACCAGGTTCAGCATGTTCTCGCCGCTGCCGATCAATTTCACTTTGCGAGTCCGCAACGCCTCGATCACACGCGGCAGCGACACATAGTCGCGACGCCCATAAATCCAACTCGGCCGCAGAATCACAAAGTCGCCATAGCCATGCACCGCTTCCTCGGCCAACACTTTCGAGCGTCCGTAATGATCCCCCGGCCACAGGTACCGATTTGTCGGCGTCTCTTCGGTGATCTGCCCAGCCGACTCCGGCGGATTGCCGTACACCGAAATCGAGCTCACATGAACGAACCGCCCCGCCCCCGCCGCGCGACTCGCTTCCACCACGCGCTGCGTCAGTTCCACCGTGCCGCGATAAAAATCCTCCCACGGCCCCCAATCGCGTACAAACGCCGCGCAGTGATACACGTCGCCCGCGTTCTTCAGCGCTTGTGGGGTTCGCTGCAAATCGTACAGGTCGGCATTTACGATCTCCACCGGCAACGTCTTCAAAAAGCTCACGTCCGACTTCTCGCGCACCAGCGCCCGCACGGGTTCGCCACGTCGGCACAATTCTTCGGCAATGTGGCTGCCAACAAGTCCCGAAGCGCCCGTAATAACGTTCACATTTCCCATCGGCGTTCACATCCTTACGAAAGATAGTCCCCCTCCCTTGTACAGCATTATGCAGTTGCTATCACTTTGGCGTTCGGGAAAGGACTTAAGTGCGAGCATGCAGTGCTATGATAGCTTGCGAATCGTACTTAACTCGTTTGTTGAACGTCGTACCTGCTAGCACCTGCATAATGCTGTTGTAGGGAGGGGTTAGGGGAGGGTTCAAAAAAATCTTAAAACACGCCCCGAGGCTACTGATCCGGGCTAATCTCATCACTTCGGTGCTCGCCGTCTCACCAACACACTAAACAACCCAGGCAGAAAACGATTCAAATACACGGCAAAACGCTGCCGACCCAAATACACTTCGCGTTTGCGCGCCTCGATCGCATCGGCAATCCGGCGTGCGCACACATCGCTATCCAATCCCTTACTGATATCCTCGTCCATTTTGCCGAAAGGCGTTCCGTCTGGCGACAACGCGTTGAACGACACGTTTGTTCTTACATACCCTGGGCAAACAACCGTCACGCCAACGCCTTGCTTATAGACTTCCGACCGCAACGCATCGCAAAAACCGTTCAGCGCATGTTTCGAGGCACTATAAATCGACCGTTGCGGCGTGCTGAACTTCCCCAACACGCTGCTGATCGCCACGATCTGCCCGCTACGCCGTTCGATCATCGAAGGCAGCACGAGCTTGGTCAACGCCACAGGAGCGAAGAAGTTGAGCTCGAATACTTTGCGAAATACTCCCATGTCGGTCGATAGTGCCGGTCCGCGCTGGCTGATTCCCGCGCAGTGGATCATGACATCCACATGGCCGTAGTGATCGAGCACCGATTTGGTTGCCGTTTCAAAAGTACCCGGCTCCAACAAATCGACCGGCAACACGAAGTGCTTGTCGGAATTCTCACACGCCGCGCGAACCCGCTGCAATTCGCTCTCACGCCGCGCCGTTAAGGCCACGCTCGCCCCGCGCTTGGCAAGCACATAGGCCAGCGACTCGCCGATCCCCGACGACGCCCCCGTGAGCCAAACCACTTTGCCCGCTAACGAGGAAATAACCAAACTCCTTCGACGCATAAAACTGTAGCTAGCCTCTAGGAGGCCGGCTTCCACACGGTTACTGCCCTCCTCTTCCCAGCGAGCCGGGGCGTCCTCGCCCCCGACGGAACGGCCAACCACCCAACTCGCCTGGCCAGTTCAAAAAACAAAAGCACCTGGAATATCCCCTCCCGGTCAAACCTACCGGAGATGGGGTAGTCGAACAAGATTGGCCCGAGTATGTTTCTGGCAGCCAAAGGAACGACTCAATAATAACTTCGGCAAATGAGATTCACCACAGAGGCACAGAGAGCACAGAGAGCACAGAGAGAAGAAAAGATTTTTTTAACCACGAAGACACTAAGGCACTAAGGTCGATTAAAAATTCCATGCGGCCTCATACCGAAAACAGAAAATGCCACCTCGAAGGTGCATGAGTAGCTTAAGGAACTCTAACAAAACCGGCGGGGACTGTCCCGATTTTGCGGAGTCTTCGCAGCAAAATGGGACTGTCTCCCTCTCTCAGACGGTTTTGTTAGAGTTCCTTAATACTTCGTGCCTTCGTGTCTTCGTGGTTGAAAATTACTCTTTCGAATCTCTGTGTCTGTGGTTATCCCGAAAATCGGGATGCTATTATTAAGGCGTTCCTAATTGATTTTTTAACCACGCTTTTTAGAGTGTCGTCGCTTGGCCGATCGCCTACGCATCCTGTTCACGGAAGGGGCCAGCCTCTCGGCCAGGCAGACACTCTACCCGCTCGGCAACGATTACGAGATCGACGTTCTCGACCCCAACCCGCTCTGCCAGTGCCGATTTTCGTCGTTCGTGCGGCGCTTTATCCGTTCGCCCTCGTTCACGCGCGAACCCACCAAGTTTTTGAAGTTCGTCCATGCCCTGGCCCGCACCGGCAACTACGATGTCCTGCTGCCCACGCACGAACAAACGTATGTATTCAGCCGATTTCGCGATGCGTTCACGCCGCACATCGGCCTGGCCATGCCAGATTTCAACGTGCAGCAGCGTTTGCAAAGCAAAGCCGACTTCAGCCGACTACTCATCGAACTGAACCTGCCCCAGCCCCACACCACGATCGTTCGCCATCGCGACGAGTTGCGGCAAGACTGGCAATACCCGTTCTATCTGAAACTCGCTCACAGCACGGCCGGCGGGGGCGTCTTCCACATCACCACGCCTGCCGCGCTCGAACAACAGGCGAACCAACTTGTCGCAAGAGGCCTGCTCCGCGGTGACACTGACGTCCTCGTTCAGCAACCGGCTCGCGGCACGCTCTCCACCGTGCAGGCCGTTTTCGACCACGGCCGACTTGTCGGTATTCACTGCTTCGAGGCGCGTCGACTCGGCGTCGGCGGTATGTCCACGGCTCGCACGAGCGCCGATCATGCAATCGTCCGCGAACACATCGAACGACTAGGCCGCCACGTGGCCTGGCACGGCGCGTTCTTCATCGACTACTTTTTCGATCGCGAAGCGGGCCAGCCCGAATACATCGAGGCTAACCCACGCATCGGCGAAACCGTCAACGCCTGGCAGTCCGGCATCAACCTGCCGCGTTTGCTGATTGAAGTTGCCCGCGGCCAATCGCCACCCCAAGCCCCCCTCGGCCGCTTCGGCATACGCACCCACAACCTGCTCATGATCCTCATGAGCCTCGCTTACGACGGCCACGGCCGAGTCGCAATCGCGCGCGAACTCCGGCGATTCCTCAAACGCGACGAACTGTACCGCAACGGCACCGACGACATCACCCGCCCCTACGAAGACCGACTCAGCACTCTTCCCTTCATTTGGACCCTCACCCAACTCCTCGCCTGGCCAGCCATCGCACGCCGAATCGTCGCCAAAACCGTAGCCGGTTACTCGCTCCCCGAATCAATGACCGACGAAGTAAAATCGCTCCCCCTAGATTTCCTAAACAAAACATAACCCAATTGCCTCACTTTACTTCCCCACCCCCACCGGACTGGTACGCTTCAGCGACCAGTAGCCCCGCCCACCACCCCTCCATTTAGCCGCCGGTCTACGACCGGCGGTCGATTACGGCCTACACCATCAACCGCGTAACGACACTAACAACCGCACGGCCACGAAGTGGCGAAGTATGCCCGCGACAGGCATAAGCCCGTCGTCACGATTACATATCACACCCAGCCACGCAGCGGCGGCGGATCCTTCGGAAACACGCTGCAAATGACACGATGAGCCCGAGAAGCTTTGCACCAAAAATCAGTTGTAGGAGGCGTCTCCGACGCCGATTACGCTTTCAACTTCAACAGGTAGTGCGGCGGCAACCGATAATCGCGGCCAGCGACCGCTCCCGCATCGCTTAATCGCAAAACCGGGCCCGTCACACACGCAGCGGACACTTTCGTTTCACTCCACATTCGCTATGATGAATGCGTGCAGCCTTGAACCGGGCGAAAGCCCGCTTCTAGTCGCCCCGACCGGTGATTGCACACCGGCCGGGGATTTTTTTGCGTGCCATCCGCCTCCACTAACCACACGGCGAGGAAGTTGCCAGGTAACTTACCGACGTGCAGCCACAAATTTGTAGCTACGGGCGTAAGCCGGTCGTTACGTACGCTGTTCTCGAACTGCCTCAGGTCATGGCCTGATTCATTGGTTTGATTTACTTGGCGCTGACGAACGTTCGTCCTTCACGGCACGTTCTTGGGACCAATCGGACCATCCCTCCGGTGGATCGGTGCTGAACAACGTCGTATCAACTGGCTCATAGTATTTGAAGTCTCGCAGTACATAGTCGACTTCGCCGACCGAAGGATCCGTGCTTCGCAATGTGCCCTCACCGCGGATGATGTGCGTCGAAAACGGATCAACCCAAAACGTCCAGCTGCGGTAATCTTCATACTGGCCCCGCTGGATTTTCTTTTCAACATGCTTTCCAAACGCCAACTGCCCATCAACTTCCTTGAGCGGCAATTTGTTCGATCCCTCTTCCGGGAAAGCCAGCTCTGCGTAGACATTGATCTTGCCTGCGCCCTTCGCTTGCTGCGTTTGCTTTTTGGTCAACTCAATGTAATCGGAAATGAACTCTGTCTTTGTCGGGTCTAGGAACCCTTTCTTCTCTGACAGCAAAACGATTGCCTTCTTTTGCTTTGCGTCTTGAATGCTGATGTGCGGAACGACTCCAGTAGGCGACGCTCCTACCGCTTCGTCCGCCGTCTGCAGAGCCACTTCCTCCCTTTTCAAATAATTATCCAAAATCGTCACACGCTTCGCGAGCTCCGGTGCCACCTGACCATCCTTGGATTTTATGTTCTCAACTTCGGTGAACTGCACGGTGTTCATCCGATTTGGATTGCTAGCCGAAGCTTGCCCCAGTTCTGCCGCCTTTCTTATTGCCGGTCCGAGGTCGGTATATCCGGGCGGCACATCAATGCTAAACATCGCTGGATCAAGGGGCGTGTCGAACACAATGTCACTCACCACCTTTGAGCCGCTCTCCTTGGAAGTATCGTCGTCCCAGGAAATCTCTAATTGAAGAGGCAGCTTGGTCGTTGGATCAACCCACCAAGTATGACGCCACTTCATGACGCTTTCGCTATGTTTCTCTTCCTCTTCGATGAGAAAGCCTATTGCACGTTTCCCGTTGATGGTCTTTTCACCAAGTTTTTTCGCCTGATCCATGGGCACATGACTGATTAATTCGTAAATATCCAGCTGCCGGTATGGCTTGGCCAACTTCCAATCAATAGGGCCTACTTTGACGAAGCCTGTCGCCTTCGCTTCTTTACCGCTCTGCTTTACTTTTGCTTCGTCTGCCTTTTGCTCTTTCGGCGACGGCGTGTAGATGCCGGCAAACGTGCCGTCCCAATCCATACTCAAGTACCCTCGCACTTCCGGATAAAGTGTCGCTTTCTTCTTCTTGTCGAGATCGGTGATCTCTATCGAACGCCCCCATGGTCCGAGGAATGAATTATCATGCTTGCCGTCCTTTAATTCTGCGTGCAACTCCTTGCGCATGATCCGATTGCCTAAGATCTTCACATTCGCAATCACCGTTGGGTGCTGCCCGTCATTGGAGAGAAGGCCAAAAGGCGTTTCGACATACTGAACCGATTTTGTCCGTCCTACCCGCTCCTGCACTTGTGCAAACGCGAAGTTCCCGTTTCGTTGAGTAGGCAACAATTGGGGGACTAGTAGGATGAGAAGACCGGTCGCGGCGACTGCCATGAGATTACGTAGATGCACGACTTTGGCTCGCTTTAGAGGAGATGTGTAATTACGACTGGGTGATGAAGAGGCATCGAAAGACGACTGTGTTCGCTCAATCGGTTTCGTATAACGAGCTGCTTTCGACATAGGTGTCACACGAACCTTCTCGACAATGTCCATCGGCGGTCCATTGGGAACAGCCGCCTCACGCATTGCCCGAGCTGCTCGATCAACCAATAGTTCGAATTCATCAGGATTGGCTACCATCTTGCGCCTCAAGCTATTTCAGATTATTTCTTGCGTGTAAGGAGTTCACGTAATCGGGCCCGCGCTCGATGCAGTAATACGGCAACATGATTTTGTTCGATGTTCATGCTCTCCGCCGCTTCCGAATAACTCATTCCATCGATACAGACGAGCGAAAACACTTCGGCCTGCGAGTTAGGCAACTCGGCCAGCGCAGCGCGCAGCCACTCGACTAGCTCATGGTCTTGCGCGCTTTGCGATGGATCCTGAATCGCGGAAGCGACGATATCTAAATCTGCCACCTGCTCTTGCCGCGCTCTATCCTTCGACCGTCGCCGCACTCGGTCCAAAGCGTGCACGGTCGCCAGCCTCCGCAGCAGTGCTGGCCAGTTCTCGACGATTTCGCGGCCTGAAACCGAGAGCGCGGCTGCAAATGCTTCTTGGTAGCAATCTGCGGCATCAGCCTCGTTGCCGACGAACCGATATGCGGTCCGCCACACCAGTGCCCCGTGCTCTGCCACGATATCGTCCCAATTCAGCATGCAGCACACCGGGGTAAGCCTGAGTTCCTAAATAGATGTAGTAACTCGAGCTGGTTTTATTACGCGCTTTCGGGAAATTTCTGTGGTTTTCGATAAGATTCAGGACACGTCGCATACCGAAGCGATCTAGCCGGCAAGAATAGCACAGGAGGGCGTGTCCTTCGTTGTTGCCAAGCCACTCTTTCACAAACAAAAACACTGCACGCGAACCCTTGATCGCCGCTAATCTGCCAAGCCCTGCTCAGAACAAATCAGAGCGAATCTGCATGCACCTCTCCCTGAGCAAACACTAACTGTCCGGCACTCTGTTTTTGTCAACCCACTATTTCCGGCCACCCAAGTGGCCGTTTTTTGTTCAACACATTCGCCCCCGATTCTGCTATGCTACCCTATCAATCGCACAACGATTTAGCGCCGAACAAAAAACGGCACCGCTCTTTGACAACCCAACCTCACCGAGCCCGCACCGCCCTGCGCGCTTGCCTCCGCCCCAGCCCCTATCCCCAGCCCCCGAATTGGCACGTAGATGCGCAAAACCCAGGGGAGGAATTGTGCGCATCTACGGGTAAGATTACGCCAAATTAGATCCTCACGAACGAGCGCCTAACTAATTAGCCGCTTCATGTCGCGCACCGCTTGCTCCAGGCCGACCATGATGGCCCGAGCGATGATCGTATGGCCGATGTTCAATTCGTGCATACCCTCGATCGTTGCCACTGGCTTCACGTTGCGATAGGTCAGGCCATGCCCCGCGTTAAGCGTGATGCCCGCGTTGCGAACTTGCTTTCCACCAGCAACCAACATGGCCAGCGTTTCGGCCGTTTCCTTGGCACGATGATTCGTCGATGCTTGTGCGTACGCACCCGTGTGCAATTCGATCGCATCCACACCCAGCCTGGCGGCCGCGTCCAGTTGCGCGGGGTCGGGGTCCAGAAACAGGCTCACCACGATGCCGGCGTCTTTCAATCGCCGCACCGCCTCGGCCACCTTGTCGCGCGAGCCAACCACATCCAGACCGCCTTCCGTGGTAATCTCTTCGCGCCGCTCCGGTACAAGCGTGGCCTGATGGGGCCGCACGTCGCAAGCGATATTCACCACATCGGTCGCACATGCCAGCTCCAGATTGATCGGCACCGCCACGGTTTCCTTCAACACGCGCAAATCGCGATCCTGAATGTGCCGGCGATCCTCGCGCAAGTGGATCGTGATCGCATCCGCCCCGCCCATTTCCGCCAGGGTAGCCGCCCAAACCGGGTCGGGCTCGTTCGTCTTACGTGCCTCGCGAACCGTTGCAACATGGTCGATATTCACTCCGAGTAGTGCCAACAGAATTTCCTTTCAATTCGTGTAACACACGGCCACCAAGCAGCCACTACCAGACATTCAGCCGTCGTCCACGGTTCACCAACGAGCCCCGGTCGCATGCAACGCCTGTCGATTATCGTAACATCCGTCGCGGCTCGTAGGTGGTGAATCGTCAACAAGATCAAGCTATGGTAACTAACGCTATGTTGATTCCATGCTACTGATTATGCCGTTCCGCCTCGTTTGCGGCCAGCACGAGGCTTGCCTTCGCGAATACCCGAATAACCGGCCCCCGGCCAGGTTCGCCCGTCCCCGCGCTCGCATGGCAAGCTACACTTTCGCAACTGATCGGATCGGTGGCTCCGCGGCAATCGCCCGCATTAGCTTTGAACGCCAACTGCACTTATCCTCGCGATTGCACCAGCCACTACGTGCGACAAATTCTTCCGACACCATCCACCATCAAGCACGACCTATACTGGAACACGCAACGACTCCACGACTCTAGAAGCGACACCGCCGTGACTCAAACTACCGAAAAACCGATGACCTGCATGGAGCTTGCCGAGCAAATCGAACGTCTTCAACCAGATGCTTCTCCGCAAGACGTTGCACGACTTTGCCTGCTGCTCACGAACACGATCGAAGACCTGCCGTGCCTCCGCGACCGTCGCATGCTGCGGGACGCCTGGAAACACACCGGATTGCAACTTCAGGTGGCCACCGACCAGCACGCCGCGATGACCGAGGAACTGGAAGCACTCGCGTCGTCGAACCCCAAAGAGTTCACGCAGGAACAAATCTGGATCCTTATCCGTGCCATCAAAGTGCAAAGCCAGATCCTGCAGATGTACGTCGGCCACGAATTGCTCGACGTGTAGAGACCACTCACGAAATCGCCCGACAGCACGTAGCACGTAGCGTGGGTGCTTCCGCACCCACGAATTGCGGCTTACCGCGAAGCGGTTCGGCTCCAAAGCCCAGAGTCGCCGCGCTCGCGGCGCACTCTGGGTGAGCTGCTGTTAAAGCTAAGACAACTCGCGCAGCATCAGCAGCGCGACATTCATGTAAACCAAAATGCCCAGGATGTCGATGATCACCGTCACGAACGGTGCGCTCATCAGGGCCGGGTCCCATCCCAAATGCGCGAACAGCAGAGGCATCGTCGAGCCGACGAGCGTGCCGCAAGTTACCACCAGCACGAGCGTAATGGGAATGATCAGCGCCGCCGAATAACTGGGGGCGACCAATAGTCCCAACCCATAGCCGATGAATCCCAGGAATAAGCCTAGCGCCATCCCGACCATCAACTCACGCCAAACGACAGATACCCATAGCGCCGGCGTAATTTCCTTAGTTGTTAATGCGCGAATAATGAGGGTTGCCGATTGGCTGCCGGAGTTCCCGCCGCACGACACGATCAACGGTAGGAAAAACACCAGCCACGCAACTCGGTCGATCGTTTCGTGATACGACTTGAGTGCGAAGATCGTCATAATGGCACCACCGAACAAAATCGCCAGCCATGGCGCCCGATAACGCGTAAACTCGAACCATGGCACCGAGAGGTATCCCTCTTCGATGGGCCCCACCGCACCGGCCAGGTATGCATCTTCCGTGGCCTCGCGTTGCAACACGTCGATCACGTCGTCGTGGGTAATGATCCCCAACAAGTGCTGCTCACCATCCACCACAGGGATCGCCAGAAAGTCGTAATCGGCCACTTTAGCCGCCACGGCTTCCTGGTCGTCGGTCGCCTCGACCGTCACCAGGTTTCGCTCCATGAGTTCGGTGATCGGCATGCGTGGCTTATTGAGATGGGTCACCAACTGGCGTGCCGACACGGCCCCACGCAAATGGTTGTTCTCATCGACAATGTAGATGTAGTAGATCGTCTCCAGGTTTTCCGCGATGCGGCTTAGCTCTTCGAGTGCCTCCCGCACGGTCAGCATTTCCGGCAGGCGAGCCACTTCGGTGGTCATCACGGCTCCGGCCGTTCCCTCGGGATACGCCTGCAATCGCTGGATATTCCGCCGCTCATCCACCGACATCAGCGCCAGGAGCGACTGGGCCACCTCTTCGTCAATCGCGTTCAGCAAGTCCACACGGTCGTCCGCCGGCATATCGGCAACCAGCGGGCTGACACTCGCCGGGTCGCAAGTCTCGATAATCTCGATCTGCTTGTCGTGATCCAGATAGCCGAAAATTTCGACCCGCGCCGTAGGGTCGGCCGCTTGCAGCACCTGCCACGCTTCGGCGGCAGTCAGCCCCTCCATGAACTCGGCCGTCCGGGCTGGATGCAAAGCCGTGCAAAACTCGCGCAGTCCTTCCACGTCACCCAGTTCGAGCATCTCGCGAAGTTCCGGCAAGTAGAGCGTATTCATCATGGCAAACGACTATCGATCGCTAAGAAAGTGTTTTGAAATGCCTTCAGGGAGATGTTGTGTGCCACTGGCTTGGCCAGTGCTTCTTCCTGCCGCCAGCTTGCCATCGAACACCAGGGTTAGTCTTTGGCCGGAGAGAGCCTCGTCCGCAAGCTGATTTACACTTTTGCCGAAACGTAATCACTTGGCGATATTCCGTGAATTCACTGGCAAAGCCAGTGGCACACTGATTTCAAACACGCTCTAAGGCCAAACGCACACCATAACATGAGGACACACGACGGGCGATGGCTTTAACACTATTGTTTGCAGGGTTTCCCCGCTTTCGTAAGCACCGCCTCCTGGCCATATTCAACGCGTACATCGTTCGCTAACATCGGCGGCCAATGCCTTACGCATTGACATAAATTCACCATATTAGTAGCTTGGCAACAGCCTATTTTGAGATCGAGTCGACCGGTTACCGGGTCGGACTTCCCCTGCCCTGTAAAAAACCACCGGCCCAAGAATAGTGGCCTCCCCCCAGCCTAGTCGAGAACGATCCTTGTCGAGCGAGTCATTCATGGCGCAGTCGCCCCAGCCCGCGACAGAACCGAACGAAGAGCTAAGGCTAGAACGGTGCCAACAGCGGCTTGGATACAACTTCCATGACCCGCAATTGCTCTATGCAGCATTGACCCACGCCTCGGGTGCCGATCATCGGCTTTCGTCGAACGAACGGCTCGAATTTCTTGGCGATTCCATTCTGGGTGTCGTCGTTTGCGAACAATTGTTCCACCAATTCCCGGAACAACTCGAAGGCGACCTCACCAAGCTCAAATCGGTGGTGGTCAGCCGTCAGACGTGCGCCAAAATCAGCCAGGCTCTTGGCCTTCGCGAGTTTCTCGTCCTTGGCAAGGGAATGACGACTCACCCGGCTGTTCCGCCTTCGGTGCTGTCCGACGTGCTCGAATCGCTGATCGCGGCCATCTATCTCGATGGCGGTATCGAGTCGGCTCGTGAGTTCGTGCTCACCTACTTTGGCCCCGAAATCGAATCGGCAGCCGCTGGCGACTCGGGCGGAAATTACAAGTCGCTGCTGCAGCAATTTGCGCAGCGAGAACACGGGGTCACTCCCACCTATCACTTACTAGATGAAAAAGGCCCCGACCACAGCAAGTGCTTCAAAATGTCGGCCCAGATCGGCCGGCAACGATTTGCCCCCGCCTGGGGCCGCAGCAAAAAAGAATCGGAGCAACGCGCCGCGCACAACGCCATTTGCGAACTGCGGGGCGACGAGGTTCCGTTTCCTTCCGAAGAATCGGAAAATGGCCCGCCGGTCGAGCAATGAACAAAGCACTACGAACTACCTCCTTGTAGTTCGTAGTGCTTTGCTTTGTTGAAAATATGCCTCATGCCCGTGTAGGAGGCGTCTCCGATGCCGAGCCCACTTTTCAGTGGTGAACGTAATCGGCCTCGGAGAGGCCTGCTACAACATGGTTTCGACAAACCAAAAGCGTTTGCACTTTTCTTAGATCGCTTCGTGGAGCCAGTCGTCGGCGACCGGGTTTTCAGCAATCCGCCCCATTTCATCGGCGCGCCGGCGATGGCCTACCGCGGGCCAACCCGAGACGTCCTTCAACTCCGGCATAATCTCGAGCAACTGTTCGATCAACAGCCGTGCCAAGCGTCTTTCCGCTTCTGTACGTGCGGCCCGACGAATCGCCATGCCCGTTTTCATCACCTTTAGCAAGCGAGCTCGTCCCAATACGCGTGGCGAAAGCGTATCCTCCGGGTCTTCCAACAACTCCTCGACCGGCACCTCCAAAGCCGCCTGCCATTGGTAGAGTTCAGAAAGCAGCAAATCTGCCTGCTCATCTTCCTGAGCTCGCACTTCGCTCACGGTCCGACCGAGACGCTGTGCGACGCAACGAATCGACAGCCCTTGCCGTCGCCTCGCTTCGCTGAGCTTTTGCAGTCGAGGATGCTTTCGTTTTGAAGGAAGTACCGGCGGCGTGGAGACCTCCACGCGCACGGCCTCACCATGCCCATTCAATTCCTGTGGTTCCATCGCAGAATCACCTATGGTGTTTCGACCGCCGCGAATCACCCTAAGGTAGAGAAAAGCTTGCCTCATCCCTCTACCGATTACTCGAGTCACGATGCCAACGTTGGTTGGCGCTTTGGCCCGTAAAATCAATCCTAGCGCGCGCTAGCCTCAAGGGAAATAGCCTATCCGATGAAATATGACATTGAGTTTCAAAAGCTTGCACTTGCATTGGTAGCTAAGACGCGACACATGCAACCTTGTCTCGCCGGACACATAACCTACCCGCATATCGTTGCAACATTTACTTTCGCGGTTACCGTTGCACTACTGTCCGACACTTTTACTTCTACCACGGGAGAGGGCCGAATCGCCGCGGGTTCGGTTGCTTCGGAAACACTGCACGGTAAATTGAACCCGTGCAATTCGGCACCGCAACGAATGCACCGGGTGCGCCCCGCTACCGCAGGGGTAGAAATCACGATGCCGCAATGACACGCACGAACCGGCATAAGAAAAAGCCATAAGGTCATGGCGACAGAGTGACCTATCGTCCCGCGACACGGGAACCGCCATCGATGGCCACAATCATCATTCATAATCAAGCGCGCGGCAACACGCCAACGTTTTGCCACAAGAGGGGGTAAATCCCAGCACGGCAGCTATCCGCGTGGGTGAATACCCTACTGCGTAACCGTTCGGAATTCCACGTCCCGCGCGAAATTACGTTCGCGTTAAAGACACAAGCTTGCGCTTAAACAAGAAAGCAATACAAGAGGCGAACAGCTTGGCTAAGGAGCCCAGGAGAAATAACTTCGGCGGTTGGAAGTTATTCACGAACGACCGTGGTGTTTTTTACGCCGAAGGCGTTCTACTCCACAGCCCAGAGTCGCCGCGTTCGCGGCGCACTCTGGGTAAACAGAGGAGAAGCCACATTTACGCCGTAGGCGTTACACATTCGTTGCGGCGCGGACGGGTGTAACGTCTGCGGCGTAACGCCGAGATTATTTCCTGGCCCCAGGGTGCGCCACTTCGTGGCGACCCTGGGCTTTGAAGTTGAACACCTACGGTGTTGGAGCTATTCCCATCCGCAGTGACTGGAAACACCGAAGTTATTCTTCCCCTGATCCTAAATGTTCGCCGATTCATCCACGAGCAGCGCCACTCGCACCAGTTCCGGTACACTGCGCACCCTCAGCTTCTTCATGATGCTGCTTCGATGCTTTTCGATGGTCTTTACGCTCAGGCCGAGCTTGCGGGCGATGACTTTGTTCGCATCGCCCACTACGACCAGATCCATGACTTCGCGTTCGCGATCTGTAAGCAGGCCATACTGGGTGAGCGCTACGTTCAACTCCTGAGCCTGCTGCTCTCGCCGACGATCGCTTGTCACGTCGCTGCCCACCGACTGGTACTCGACCAGCTTGCCATCGCTATCGAACAAGGCGCGGTGAGTCCACGACTCTACAACGATACGATTCTCTGGAAGCTGAACACGGTGCTCGTGAGTTAACACCGGTTCTTCAACGGTGAGAGCCGCCAACTTTTGCTTCAGGGCAGCGCGGTCCTCTTCAACGATCGTCGACAAGAAGCCTTCGCTTAATAAATTTTTCTGAGCCGCTTTGCAGTAGCGCCGATAGGCTTCATTCTGAAACAGCAGCTTATCTCCATTCCGCCAACGTACAATGAATTCGAGTTGGTCATCCACGACCGATTGATAGCGCTGCGTACTCTCTCGAAGCTGCTCGTTGATTGCTTCGAGTTCTTTCGTGCGTTCGTAAACGTCTTTCTCTAGTTCGTCGCGTGCCCGCTTCAGCTCCGCATCTCTTTCCAATCTCTCGGTAATGTCTTTGCCGATACCTTCATTACCGATGACACGTCCTTCCGCATCGCGCAACGGAATATCATGGAACTCCATGATCAGCACTTTTCCCGATGCGTGAACGACTGGCGCACGAAACGGCGGCATGGTCGCTCCGGTTTCTCTCATTCCGTCTCGCTCGTTGAGCGCGGGATACAATTCGTGCGTTAAATCAATGTGCAGACGCCAATTCTGGCCGATAATTGTATGCGGCGGATAACCGAGAATCGTGTACACCGACGGACTGATATAAGTCATCGTTCCGTCAATATCCGTGGCATAGAACAAGTACTCTTCACGAATGCCCTCTACCATTCGGCGAAATCGTTCGCGGCTTTCCAGCAGTTCGCGAGTTCGCTCCTGCACACGCCGTTCGAGAGAATGCTGCAGTAACTCGTTGTCGAGTTGCAGCTTCATTCGATCGGTCACATCGCGAATCGCGTACATCACCGTGCCGCCTTGTAGTGCAACTCGGCGCACCGTCACCAGCAAGTCGCGAGCACGCCCCACGGCATCGCGAATCTGGCATTCGATATTATTGATCTCGCCGCGACTCTCCAGGACATCTCCTTCAAAAAGATCTTGCGGAAGCACACAGCAAATACGACCTCGTGTGAGAATGTCGACCGCCGCATGCCCAAAGATATAATGAGCGTTTGGCGACACGTAAACCAAGCGTCCCGCATCGTCGGCAATCAGCACGGCGTCCGACACGACGCTCAACACTTCTCGATGCAGGAACTCGGAATCGCGGAGCGCTTTTGCTGAAAGGCCATGCTCCTCCAAATGATCGAGCCGGTCCTCGAGTTGGGCTACCTGAGCCCGTAGCCGCTGGTTCTCTTCAAGCAGTGCTTGCGAATTCAACTTGCGACCGTCACTCATAAATGCCTCTCAATGCGCCACGAAAACCGTCAACGGGCAGTAATGCTTCCAACCCAGCCCCACTCAATTATACTCGCGATTCAAAAGAACGAAGCAACTGGGGGGCCAGCCGCAAACCAACCTATAGCAAACCCGTGCCTTTTGCCAGGATTTGGGCGACCGTGGCTGAACCTCGCCAATCTCGAAAATTGAGCGGCTCGGCTGGCTCTTCACCCCACGGCTGAAGCTGCAACATCCACCAACCTACGTCGTGCCAGCTTCCGCATTTGTATCCCACCTTGGGAAATACGGCGAAGCGCTCAAATCCTAACGACTCGTGAAGCCCCACACTGGCATCGTTCGGAAGCGTGATACTCGCGTAAGCCTGATAAAACCCCTGAGCCCGCAACAGCTCGAAAAGCGTCCGATAGAGAGCGCGTGCTAATCCGCGTCGTCGTCCCGTTTCGGCAATATACACAGCCAACTCGACCGCCCAACGATACGCGGCCCGCTCTCGCAGTTGTGTGGCGTACACGTAGCCGGAAACTTCGCCATTGATCTCGGCCACGATCCACGGATGCGTGCTGGTGACGCGTTCGATGCGTTCACGCACCTCCTGTTCCGTAGGAGCAACTATCTCGAACGACACGGGCGACGACGTGCAATAAGACGCGTAGATCGCGAGAACGGCACCGGCGTCGTCCGGCGTGGCGACACGAAATTCAACAGTCATAAAAGCCATGCGCGCCGCGCAACCCACATTTCCACAAAAAAACCGCTCTCATGCTCGATTGTCGAGCCCCGCTTGTCAGTGTGCAAGTCGAGCAACGATAATCTGTAAGGGCCGCTTAACCGTTCTGCATACAGCCCCTCCGCAGGCAAATCTCCCTCGTAGGCCGATTAGCCCCTATTGGAAATCAGCCCTTACCCCTACATAAAGAAGGCGTAACATCATGAAGGTTCGGTTTGGAGCGGTTCTCGGCGTTTTTTTGATTTCCGCCTCTTGGCTCGTGGTCTCGCCGCCCCAGGCTGCCCAGGCAGACAGCCCCACTCCCTCCAAACGCCCTAACATTATCCTCATCGTGGCAGACGACTTAGGCTATGCCGAACTGGGCTCGTACGGCCAAGAAAAAATCAAAACCCCCAATCTCGACCGGCTTGCCCGCGAGGGGATGCGATTCACCCAGTTCTATTCCGGGTCTCCCGTTTGCGCACCGGCTCGTTGCATGCTCATGACGGGCAAACACTCCGGCCATGCCGCGGTACGAGACAACCGCAATCCGCCCGGCATGAAAAAGCTGCGCGAGCAATACCGATGGGATTTTCCCGGCCAAACACCGCTGCCTAAAAACGAAGTCACGATCGCTGAATTACTCGGCGACCACGGCTACATCACGGGCGCGATCGGTAAATGGGGACTCGGCCAAGTCGGCAACTCAGGCGATCCACAACGCCAGGGATTCGATCGCTTTTACGGCTACTACTGCCAGGTCCACGCACACAACCATTATCCGAAGTTCCTCTGGAACAACGGCAAAAAAGAATATCTGGAAGGCAACGATGCCACGGCAACCGGCAAAACCCATTCGCAAGAACGTTTCACCGAAGAGGCCTTCCATTTTCTGCGCGAAAACAAGGACAAGCCGTTCTTCCTCTATCTGCCTTTCACTATTCCCCACCTGGCCATCCAAGTGCCGGAGAAGCACCTTGCTCAATACCAAGGCAAATTTCCGGAAGCCCCGTACGAGCATCGCAGCCACTACCACCCCCACCCGACACCCCGCGCTGGTTACGCAGCGATGGTCTCCTACCTCGACCACGAAATTGGCCGCATTCTCGAACTTGTGGACGAACTTGGCCTTGCCGACAACACGCTCATTCTTTTTACAAGCGACAATGGCCCCACCTACGAACGCATTGGCGGTGCCGACTCTACCTACTTCGAATCCGCAGGCTCATTACGTGGTCGCAAAAGAGATGTATACGAAGGTGGCATCCGCGTGCCGCTTATTGCTCGCTGGCCGGGCCACATTAAACCGGGCACCGAGTCCGACCATGTTGCCGCATTTTGGGACATGCTGCCGACTCTTAGCGCCGTTGCCCATATCAAACCGCCAACCGGCATCGATGGCATCAGCTTTCTACCCGCGCTGCTCGGCAAAAGCGGGCAACAACAGCACGAATATCTCTATTGGGAATTTCCTTCTGGAGACAAACATCAAGCCGTTCGCCTCGGCAACTGGAAAGCCGTACGACACAACTTGGCCAGCGGCGACACCGAGTTCGAGCTTTACAATCTAAAGTCCGACATCGGCGAATCCAAAAACGTGGCGAGCGAACACCCCGACGTGATCCAACGTATCCGCCAAATCGCCAAAGACTCTCACTCGCCCTCAGCGATCTTCCCCCTCTATGCCGTGGA
>CAZTWS010000044.1:0-34125 GCA_964618225.1 uncultured Planctomycetaceae bacterium | reverse complement strand
AGTGTGCCGCCAAATGGCGGAAAGGCTTTCCATTCCGCTGGCCGAAATCATGGCGGGTGCTCAAGCGAAGTTTCTGGCGGAATGATTGGCGGGATGGGAATTAACCACAGAGGCACGGAGGGCACGGAGAAGAATCGGAAGAGGTTTTGAACCACGAAGGCACGAAGAAGAATTGTGATTTAGGATGGTGGATGCGGGGAGCAGGGCCAAGGCATTCAGTGAATACCCTGCCCCCTGCATCCACTATCCCGCATCCTATAAACCCTCCGTGTCTCTGTGGTTAAAAAAGGAACCACGGTTACTGTAATTCTAGGCGAGTTCTTTTAATCGCTCGTGGATCGCATCAAGCCCGATGGCCGGTTCCTGGCAGGTGAAGTTTTCACAAACGTAGAGGACTGGCTTTCCGTCGGCAGATTCTTTGCTGGCAAATAACTCATCGAGTTGTGCGGCGCGAGGAATGCCAGCCACCGGCACAGAATCGCGAATGGCTAGAATACTACGCGGCAGATACTTTGTATGTAGCGTGCGCCACGCGTCGAGTGACTCCTGTTTTTCCATATCACCAACTAATACGATTTCGTGCGCAGGGCCAATGTAGCGGTCGAGCGCGATCAACATCTGCCCTGCCGCTAACGGGGCGCGTTCGAGCACCGGGATAGCCGCCGTCAACGTCCCCTCAGCGGCGTCCAGGTAACTCTTGTTGCCCGTAAGCCGCCCGAGACGAAGCAGCACGGTCGCGGCCAGTGCGTTCCCGCTTGGGACACTGCTATCGGTAAGTTCCTTGATGCGTGTGATGAGTTGCTCGTGATCTGACGCGGTGTAGAAGAACCCGTTTCCTGCCGGATCAGCGAACTTGGCGAGCATAATTTCCACAAGTGAGATAGCTTCAGTGATCCAGCGCTCGTTAGACGTCAATTCGTAGAGGCTGACAAGCGAGTTCGCGAATGCCGCATAGTCATCTAAATAGGCATCGAGCTTGGCGACGCCATTCCGATAGGAATGCAAAAGCCGGCCATCGCTGCGGCGCATTTTTGTTAAGATGAAGTCTGCGGCGGAGATTGCCGCGGACCGGTAATCTGAGGAATCGAGCCCAGCCTCGGCACGTGCCATCGCGTCGATCATTAAGCCGTTCCAAGCGACAATGATTTTATCGTCTTTGCCAGGGTGGACGCGCTTCTCGCGGGCTTTGAAGAGCTTTTTGCGGCTTTCAGCAAGCTCGGCGGATAAATCCTCAACAGTGCGGTCGAGGATTTTGGCGCATTGTTCCAAGGTTTTGGGCAGGTTCAGGATGTTGCGGCCTTCGAAGTTGCCCGTATCGCTTACATCGTACACACGACCAAACGTTGCTCCGTGCTCTTCGCCGAGGATGGTGTCGATTTCGTCGGGCGTCCATGTGTAGAACAAGCCTTCATGGCCTTCGCTGTCGGCATCTTCAGTGCTGTAGAATCCGCCTTGAGGGTCGGTCATATCGCGAAGGATGTAGTCGAGCGTTTCGCGAACGATGCGTGCGTAACTCTCGTCGCCCGTGACGAGATATGCATCGAGGTACGCGTTTGTGAGCAGGGCGTTGTCATACAGCATTTTCTCGAAGTGAGGTACGAGCCACTGCGCGTCGACCGAGTAGCGGGCGAAACCGCCGCCCAGGTGATCGTAAATGCCGCCGGCCGCCATGCGGTCGAGCGTGAGCCGCACCATTTCGAGTGCTTGTTGATTGCCACGACTGCCTGTACGGATCAGTAGTTGCAGGTCCATCGGATGCGGAAACTTGGGTGCCTGCCCAAATCCGCCGTAGTGGTTATCGAACGCGCGACGCAGTTGGGCAACAGCTCCGTCGATCAGCGCGGGTTGGAGCTTTGAAGATTCGCCGCCCGTGATGTGGCCCACGTTTTGAAGTTCGGCGGTAAGTTGGTCGGCCGCGGTGAGCGCTTGTTCGCGGCGATTTTTCCAGGCATCGATCACCGCGGCAAGGATTTGATCGAAGCCAGGCATCCCGCGAGCTTGATGAGGCGGCCAATAAGTGCCGCCGTAAAATGGCTTGAGATCGGGAGTGAGGAACACGCTCATTGGCCAGCCGCCGTGGCCCGTGAGCATCTGCACTGCATTCATGTAGATCTGGTCGAGGTCGGGCCGTTCCTCACGATCCACTTTGACGGGCACAAAATGCTCGTTGAGCACCCGCGCAATCGCGTCGTTTTCGAAGCTTTCATGCTCCATCACATGGCACCAGTGACAGGCCGAGTAGCCGATCGAGAGGAAGATCGGTTTGTCTTCGTGCTTCGATTTCTCCAACGCTTCCGGCCCCCAAGGGAACCAATCCACAGGATTATTTTGGTGCTGCAGCAGGTACGGACTCGATTCTTGAGCAAGACGATTGGGCATGGGAGGAAGGAGGAGCGAGGGTTGAGGTGCGAGGGGGGATCGTTCTGAGATTCAAGTCAAGTTTACTCGATCCATCCGCCGCCGAGGACGCGTAGGTTGTTGTCTGCGTCGTAGCATACGACAGCTTGGCCGGGGGTGATGGCAAACTGCGGGGTGTCGAAAACGATTTCCGCACGCTGGTTTGGCAGCAGCGTGACCGTTGCCGGTTGGGCTGGCGAGTTGTAACGAATTTGGGCGTAGCAGCGCCGCGGTTCGCCGGGATCGGCATCAGGATCGAAAGCGAGCCAGTTGCAGCCGCGAGCCGTAAGTTCGCGGCGGTCGAGCGAGGAGCGGTCGCCCAGCACAACGCGTCGCGTGTCTGGTTCGATGCGGACCACGAACTGTGGCTCGCCGAGTGCGACCCCGAGACCTTTGCGCTGGCCGACCGTGAAACTCTCGATTCCCTGGTGCTCGCCGACGACCGTGCCATCGATGGTCACAAGCTCGCCGGCCGTATCGCAGTTGCGCCGGCCGCGAACAAACTCATCATATCGGCCACGGGTGACGAAGCAAATTTCCTGGCTGTCTTTCTTGTCTGCCACGCGCATGCCCATGGCGGTCGCCAGTTGGCGGATGGCTGGTTTCTCGAAGTGGCCAACAGGCAGCATCATACGCGGCAACAAATCACGGCGAATGCCGAACAACACGTACGATTGGTCCTTGGCCGCGTCGATGCCACGCCGCAGCGAAACGCGGCTATCTTCTTCCGAAGTAAGTCGCGCATAATGGCCTGTTGCCACGAAGTCGGCATTCACGCTATCGGCATAGTCGAACAACTTGCCAAACTTGATCCAGTTGTTGCACTGCACGCAGGGGTTGGGCGTGCGCCCCGCCGTGTATTCGGCCACGAAGTAGTCGATGATCTGGCCGAACTCAGCCTGCAAGTTGAGTGAGTAGAACGGGATGCCGAGGTGGTCGGCCACGCGGCGGGCGTCCTCGGCGTCAGAGGCGGTACAACAACCTTGTTTGTGGGCGAGGGACGAGGAAGGAGGAGGGAGGAGGGAGAGAGGATTAGTGGAGGGCTCTATCCTGCAACTGGCTGCCGGCGATTGTTCGCCATGGCGCATGAAGACGCCGATGACGTCGTGGCCTTGCTCGAGAAGCAGGTGGGCCGCGACGCTGGAATCGACTCCGCCACTCATGGCCAATACGACGCGAGGCATAATTCGAGTCTAGGGACGCACCGCGGCGTGGGCAAGCAGCCGTGGCGTAGGTCAGGCTTTCTAGCCTGATTTCAAAAGATACGCGATAACGAGATAGTCAGGCTGAAAAGCCTGACCTACGGGAGGTTCTCGCGGTATAATTCGCAGTCGAAGCATAATCGATTTGTCAGTAAGGAGCCTTAACGGACATGGAAAAAGAGTATATCGATCGCGCGAAAACGATTCGCGAGGGCCTTCTTTCGTTACGAGACTCTCTTTGACTGGGATAAGAAGAAATCCCGCATCGCGGCTATTGACGATGAAATGGCAGCTGCTGGCTTTTGGAATAACCAGGAGCGCGCCCAGGCGACCGTGGAAGAGCGCAAAAGCCTAGCTTCGGTTGTCGCGCCACTCGATGCGGCGCTGACATCGAGCGACGATTTGGCCGCCATGATCGAAATGGCGGAGGAAGACGATTCATTTGCCGCGGAGGTTCCCGGCGAGGTCGCGCGCTTGGAGGGCATTATCGAGCAATTGAAGCTGAAAGCTCTGCTCAACGGCTCGCACGATGCTGCGGGGGCGATCATGTCGATCAACGCGCGCGACGGCGGCACCGACGCCAACGATTGGGCGGAGATGCTGCTACGCATGTACACCCAATGGGCGCAAAAGAACGGCTACTCGATCGAGTTGATGGAGCGGCAAGACAGCGAGCAGGCCGGCATTAGTCACGCGGTAATCGCTATCCGGGGCCCGATGGCTTACGGCTACCTGAAAGGCGAAACAGGCATGCACCGGCTAGTGCGCATCAGCCCTTTCAATGCTGAAGGCAAACGGCAGACCAGTTTTGTCGCGATCGATGTATCGCCCGAAATTTCCGACTCCGTGGAAATTGAAATCAACCCCGAGGATGTGCGTGAGGATACGTTCCGCGCGAGCGGCGCGGGTGGCCAGCATGTGAACAAAACCTCGAGCGCGATTCGGCTGACGCACGCGCCTTCGGGCATTGTGGTGCAGTGCCAGAGCGAGCGGTCGCAACACAAGAATCGAGCGACGGCCTGGAAGATGCTCCGTGCGCGAATGGCACGTCAGGAAGAGGAGAAACGCGAAGCGGTGGAAGCGGCCAAGTATCAGCAGCAGGCCAAGGTCGGCTTCGGCTCACAGATACGCAACTACTTCTTGCACCCCGACCAGCGTGTAAAAGACGCCCGTACCAAGTATCAGCAGGGGAATTTCCACGCTGTAATGGATGGCGACATCCAGGGATTTCTGGATTCAGTGCTTCGCTGGCGCGCGGGTCAACCGGTCGAAGAAGGCGACGACGATTAAACCATCGTTAATTTACTTCGATTGCAGATCGAAATCGAACTCGTTCTGCCCTTTGGCGATATCCACAGACAAACCCGAGGTGTCGGCCGACGTGTAGCGCGCCGGCACCTTCTAGCCCTTGGAGGCGATCGAGACTTTGTAATGGCCCGGCTCGACGTTGTCGATCGAGAATTTGCCCTCTCTTAGCTTGCGGGTGAACTGCTTTTCGATTTCGGCGGATGTAAACATGACGTGGCCCGAGGTGAGCGGCTCGTTGTCTAACCGGATGGCACCCTGAATCGAGCTGGTTTCTTTTTTGGCGGGCCATTCTTTGCCGCTACCGTCGCGGAAGTACGGTTCGCGCTCTCGCTTACCTTCGAGCGGTTTGAGTTCACGCAGCCAAATGTTGCGGAACTTCACCGGGTTGCCATGATTTTGCAGGCGGATCGGGCCATCGCCGTGGGCCGTGTACTTGGGCACCTCGGTAAAGGGAGTAATACCTTCGAGCGCGAAATGGTTGAGGGTGAGAACGCCGTTGTGGATGACGGTAACATACGCGGGCGATTTCAGAGAACCGTCTTTCTCGAAGCGGGGAGCCGTCCAGAGGATGTCGTACGTGTTCCATTCGCCCGGCTTGCGCATGGCGTTCACCATGGGCGGTTGCTGTTTGTAGATGGCGCTGGCCTGGCCGTCGAAGTAGGTTTTGTTGTCGTAGGAATCGAGGATCTGCACTTCGTAGCGGTCCATAAAGAACACGCCGCTGTTGCCGCGGCCCTGTCCTTCGCCTTTAGCGGGCACGGGGGCCGACCACTCGATATGAAGCTGGCAGTCGCCAAAGCTTTGCTTTGTTTTGATGTCGCTACCGCCGACGATGGCAACGCCGTCTTCGACCTTCCATTTGTCACCGTTTTCCCAGGCGGAAAGGTCTTTGCCATCGAACAGCACGACCGCATCGGACGGTGGATCGGCGGCGGTTTTGCCTGGCGTAACGATCGGCGGCTCGGCCCACTTGATCCCCGAGATGTATTCTTGCCCCATGCCGCACGACGCGGTTCCGGCGAGCGTGACGACAATCGCGATAACGGGGATAAAGGCGTGCCTTGGGGAGATACACTTAATCATCGATGTGTGGTCCTGGGAGTTATTAGGCGTCGGTCCAACCGCTCGGCGGCAGTCGCTACGTTACTTGCGTGATTATGAATACGGCCGGGAAACCTAGCAACCGGCTGCGAATGTGCTTGCTGACTGCCGGGATTTGGGCCAAAATGATCGGCGAGCCCCGAAGCTGCAGAAAATCGGTGCGGTCGCTTGTCGGTTTTTGCGACGCACGCAACCCCCAGGCTTATGGCGGATCTTTCACTCGGTAACCCAGCATTAGTATTGGTTGCGGGGCTCCTCGAACGTCTTGAAATCTTAAATCTCCAGGCGAATGCGCGATGTTTTCTGATCGAATCGAGAAGATGAAGCATGAGTACACGGATAAGTACGTTCTTGTCGATGCGGAGCGACCCGAGTTGGCTCGATTTCGCGACATAGTAGGCCGGGTGAAGACCGTGAATATGAACGGTCGAGCTTTGGTCGAGTTCGACGAGTACCATACGAACATCGGATGGTTCGATATCGATCCGTCATTTTTGAAAGTGCTGGACGGACCGCTGCCAAAGTTGCCGAAAGCGGAGAAAAAAGCGACTCCGAAAGAAGCCAAGCCGGCAGCGGCCAAAGCAGCCCCCGCAAAAGCGGCAGGCGGTAAACCTTCGGTGGCCGACATTCTGGCCGCGGCGCGCGGTAAGGCGACTGCCTCCGCAAAGCCGACCGGTGAAAAGGCAGCACCGGCGAAAGCGGCCTCGCCAGCGGCGAAACCAGCCGGTGCCTCAGCTAAACTGGATCGATCGAAAATGAGCGTGGCCGACATGTTGGCCGCCGCACGGGCCGGCGGAGCAACCCAGGCAGGTGCCGCGCCGGCCGCGGCCGAGGCGGAAGAAGCCGCGGAGTTGGTCGCTGAATCAGCACCTGCTGCCGCTGCACCAACGGCAAAAGCGACTGGTGAAATCAAGCCAGTCGATAAATCGAAGATGACCGTCGAGCAGATGGTGGCCTATTGCCGCGAGCACGATTCGAACTGAGTCATGCTCGAATGTGCTGAAAAACTACAGCGAGCCGGGGCGTCCCCGCCCCCGAGTGAAAGTTCATTCACACGCGGGACCGAGGCCCCCCGGCTCGCTTTGTCTATTGAGCTAGAGCTAGTGGTTTGTCCATGGTCATTTGCTGGGTGGCATGCCTTCGCCTTCTGGGCGTAGGCATGCTTACCCGCTACCGCGTGAAAGCATGCCACCCATCAATTCAAGACTGACAGAACACTAGATTGATCGACTACGCTCGCGGCTTGGTGCTCGTCGCCACGGCAACCTCATCATCACCATTCGCCTCGCGTGCTTGCTCACCATTAGCAACATGAGCAGCACCGTTCGTTTTTACGTCGTCGCCCACGAGCGACGCAAAACTTTCCGGCACTTCGATGCCGCCGATGTCGCGCATCACGTTCAACATCGGGGGCAGGGTGCCGGCCATTTTATGCAAGAAGTCGGCCGTGTTCGATCGGCCGTTCGCGCCGCCGTTTTCCCATACCACGACTTTATCGAACTTGATATTGCTGATGGCCTTAGCACTCGATTCGGCCAGCGTATCGAGGTGCTCGAGCATCATCAGTTGGAATGCTTGCTGAGCCCCGCCGCATGCTTCGACGATTTGCTTCAAGCCTTCGCCCTTCTTGGCGAGGATTTCGTAATGGCCGCGGGCCTCGGCTTCGAGCTTGGCGTAAATCGCGGACGCCTCGCCTTGTGCTTCAAGACGTCTTTTTTCAGCTTCGGCTTCGGCCTCAACCACGGTGCGAGCTTTTTGCGCTTTTGCCGGTGCTTCGAATTTCGCACGTTGTTCGGCTTCGACGCGTTCCGCCTCGGCGAGCGCGGCTTTGGCCATGGCACGGTTCTGGATCTCGATAACGGCCGCCTCGGCCTCGCGTTTGCGAGCTTCACCCTTTTCATACGCTTCGGCTTTTTGCACGAGCAGCGTGGCTTGCGATTGGGCGATTCTGGCGTCGGCAATATTTTCACCGTCGACTGCCGTGGCATTCGCCTCGGCAATGGCAATACGCTTTGCCTGTTCTGCTTGCTTCACCGAAACATCGCGCAGGAATGCCGCGGATTGCTCGCCGACCGTTTGCTCCTTCTCGAGTTCGGCGATGCGAACCGCCTGTTCGCGAGCTGCTAGTCGCGTACCGATTTCACGCTCCTTGGTTGCACTAGCAACTTGCACGACTTTGTCGCGATCGGCAGCCGCGACGCGGATTTCACCTTGCCGGACTTCATCGGCCACGTCGCCGCGTGCCTGTTGAATTGCCTGCGAAGCGGCTTTTTGGCCAATGGCGTCGATGTAACCGCTTTCATCGGTGATGTCGGTGATGTTCACGTTGATCAGCACGAGGCCGATCTTCTTAAGTTCCGGCTCCACCGAGCTTTGAATGTGCTCGAGGAACGTATCGCGATCGCGGTTGATGTCTTCGATTTTCATCGAAGCAATAACCTGGCGAAGCTGACCGAAGATGATTTCTTCAGCTTGCTTGCGAACCTCGGCCACAGTTAAATCGAGCAGGCGGATAGCCGCGTTGGTCATCACATCGGGCTGCGTGCCGACGGCCACCGTGAACACGCTTGGCACATTCACGCGGATATTTTCCATCGAAAGTGCGCCACGCAACGGGATTTCGATTTGAATTGGCTCCAGGCTGAGATAGCGGTAATCTTGCAACAACGGCAGAACGATGGCCGTACCGCCGTGGATCGTTTTGGCAGCGCGGCCCGTGCCTGAGAACGCACCGTATACCACGAGTACCTGGTTACTGCTGCAGCGGCGAATCGTCGATTTTATGAACGAAATGATCGCCGCGAAAATGGCGAGTACCACGAGAGCGAGCAAGGCAAGCCAAATGTACCGGCCTACCTGCTCATCGCTTAGCGCCGCGGCAAGTACGATTGATAACGTGTGCATAGTTCACTTCCCCCAAGATTTGCTTATTTGTTCGTGCTGTTGTGTCGCGATTGATTGTCTTTTCAGGCATGGGTTGTGGTCGCGGCTAATTCCTCGGTAGGCACCACGGCACTTGCCACTTGCACTGTGTCTGAACTTACAACCGCCGTGATAATGACCTTTTCGCCGGTCGGAATGCGGCGCGGCTCTTCGGTCACCGCAAGGTATTCGACGGTTCGATTCTGTAGTTTGAAGGTGACCTTGCCTGCCCCGTTGCCGCTTGGCGGAATGGGAACGTAAACCACGGCCGGCAACCCCACGGCGTTTCGAATGTTCTCGGTGCCCGAATGTTGCAGGCGATATACTTGGCGATACATCCAGTACACGCCGTAGATGGCAGCGCCGCCGGCGACCATCGCCACCAGAAACGCGCCTGGTTTAGAATAGCCCCACGCTAATGCGGTATGGCCACTAATGCCGAACACGGCTGCACCCGCACTCACTGTCCGCACCGAGATGATTTCATAAAACCAGTTCGCGGCATGATCACCGAGGCCATGGTCGTGATGCAACGTATGATCGCTACCGGCCGAGAAATCGCCGTCGTGAAATCCGCCCGTCGCGTCAGCGTCTTGCATGCCAGCCAGGTCATCGTGGTCGCCCCAGCCGAGGAGCATCATGACGGTTTGAAAGGCAAGCACCGTGCCGCCGATAACCGTGGCGATCCAGAATAGTGTTTCTACTGTCATGGCAGCGCCCCCAAGTTAGTCACGCTATCGCTCTCGCGACACGCCGTCCGCAATTGTAGCTTAACGGGGATGAACGTGCGATTACGGCCAGCAGCATACCCGCTACGACCGGAAAAACCAGCCCCTCGGTTCGCATGGTCATTTTCTGGCAGGCGGAGGACGTTCGCGTTGAAAGAGGTTCGCCAACTGCGGACGAATATTGCGAAAAAACGCCGCAATCCAAGAAATCAGCGAGCCGGGCCGTCCCCGGCCCCGAGAGGACGTCAATTTACACTTGGGGGACGAGGACGGCCCGGCTCGCTATCAAGTTGTGCTACTCATCTTCAGGGGAATTAAGCCATTGCTTGCCGCAGCACTGCTATGGCGAGTATTGCCCAAAACCCCCACCGTAGAAACGCCAAATCTACACGGGTTGGATTATAAGGCCGACGTGAAATAAGGACTGCTGCACTCAGCCAAAAGATAGTAAGTGCAATCCCCACAACCCGGGCCGTAATGCCACCATCGAGCAAAAGTAGCGCGATGACTCCGATGAACAGTTGGAGAATGAGAGTCTTACGAATTACGCGATCGTATGCCGGTGAGATAACATCAGCATCAGCGTGCATAATTCGTCCTCAGAAATCACTCATCCTCAGGCTCACCAACATCAACTTGCGACCAATCGACTTTATCGTCGCCGCGCTTTACTTCGGCGAGGATTTCCTGAGCGGCCGCTAGATCGTCCTCGGCTACAAGGATCTGCACCCAGCCCGGCGCTTCGGCGCGAAAGCCGGAGGTGAACTGTCCGGTCATCGTCGATTTGATGCCACGTTCTTCGAGCGCACCGACAATGATGCCGGCCTCCATTTCGTTTGGAACCGAGGTTAGCTTGGCGATATGTTCATTATCGGGAGGAGTAGTCATGTCGAAATTGTAGCACGTAAGTTGGTTGTTAATAGTCGGGCGGCTATATCAGATGAATAAATCCTGAATCACGCGGCCCCCGCCGGCGATTTGCATTGGACGACCGTTCTTGGCCGTGTACTTCGTTTGCAGGGAAATACCCAATGCGTGGCACACCGTGGCCATCAGGTCTTCGGACGTATACGGATCGCTTTCGACGCTCGTGCCGTCGGTACTCGTGCTGCCGATTGCCCGACCACCTTGAATCGCCGCCCCGCCAAGAGCCACGCTCCAGGCACGTGCGAAATGATCGCGACCCGCTTCGCCGTTGATCCGCGGCGTGCGCCCGAATTCGCCCATGCAAAGCACGACGGTGCTTTCCAGCAAACCACGTTGTTGCAGGTCGTCGATGAGCGCACCGAAGGCCTTGTCGAGCTCAGGCAGTTTGTTTTCCAGCGTGGTAAAGCAGTTTTGATGCAAATCCCATCCACCCGAATTCACTTCGACAAATGGCACGCCCACTTCCACCAATCGCCTTGCCATGAGGCAGCCGCGGCCAAAGTTGTTGTCGCCATATTTTTCGAGCATCTCTTTCGGCTCGGTGCGGACTTTGAACGCCTTCATTTGTTCGCTGGTGAGCAGGTCGCGAGTTTTGCCCAGCACTTTGGCGTGTTCCTCGGCCGCCGCGCCACGTCGCTCGTCGATGAAACGCGTTTCGAGTGCCGACAGCAGCTTCATGCGGTCGTACATCCGTTGCCAGGGCACGTTCATGTCCAGGTCGCGAATCTGGCCATTGGCATTTACCTGGAACGGCGCGTAAGCCATGCCCAAAAAGCCGGGGCCTTGGCTCGCCCCGCCGATCGAAACGAATGGCGGAATTTCGAGCTCCGGCACGCGGCTCTCCATTTCGTGAGCAATGACCGAACCGTAGCTGGGGTGCTCGACATTCGGATTGGGCACGAAGCCGGTGTGCATGTAATACCGACCACGATCGTGGTCGGCCTCGCGCGTGCTCATCGAACGTACGATCGAGAGGTGCTTCATTTGTTGCGCGAGCTGCGGCATGAGCTCGCAAATCTGCATGTCGCCCGTGGTGTTGATCGGCTTGAAGTTGCCAGCCGTGGGGGCACCGGGTTTCATGTCCCACATGTCGATCGTCGGAGGCCCGCCGCCCAGCCAGAGCAGAATGGCTGACTTATGATTGCGGCTTAACGACTTGGCGTTGGCCCGCAACGTGCGAGTGAGCGCAAACGCCGGCATGGCGAATGCTGAAGCACCGGCCAAGTGCCGCATAAAATGGCGGCGCGACATGCCATGAGGCGTTGGGCAGCAGTGATCCATTGCGTTGCTCCGAATTGGTCTATAGTCCGTCGTCCGTTGCATTCTAATCATGGAGCCAAATCTGCAACGGACCACGGACGACGGACCACCTTTAATGATTCAATATAAACTCGTTCGTATTCAACAAAGCCCACCAAATATCTTGCAGCGATTCCTTCACGTTGCCCTTGCGGGCCACCAACAATTCATTGCTGATATTCAATTCCTGCCGTGTGGGCAGCCGCGACAGTGCCGCCAAGTACAAGTATCGGATTCGTTCGGCGTTATCCATTTTCGGGTCGTTGGCAACGCGATACAACATGCTGCCCTTGTCGCTGCCGGTCGCACGCTTCACGAGATCGCCGTTCATCAGCGTCAGCGCCTGCGGAATCGAGCCGTTGAACGTCGTGGCTTCGTCGTTCTCATCGGTGCCAAAGGCGGTGTTGAACTGCCGCAGCCATCGCTCGCGCATTTCGTCGCGCTGGTCTTTGCTAAGTGTGCTGTCGGCCGCGGTGGCTACGAGCAGCGATTCGAACAACTCCTCGGCCTGCATCTGCCGCAAGTAAAAACGGCTGAACATCGGTTTCGCCCCGAGCGCGGGGTCATCGTCCTGGTTGCGATTCGTGATCTGGCTACTCAAACTGTAGGGTTCGCTCAACACGATCCATCGCATGAGTTGCTTGAGATTGAACCCCGAGGCCCGAAATGCGGCACCTAACCCGTCCAGCAATTCAGGGTGCGTCGGCATATTGTGCGGGCCAATGTCGTCGATCGGTTTCGTAAAGCCATACCCCAGAAAATGTCCCCATATGCGATTGACAATCGCCCGATCGAACTCGCGCGATTCGACCACGAGTTTCGCAAGCTCGCCGCGACGGTTTACATTTTTCACGTAGCCGCTGTCGCCGAAATCTTCGCCCTTGTCGGCAAAAATCGCGGCTAGCGCGGTGCCGTCGATGAACACCGGATAAGCAACCTTCATTTTGCCGTTGCGAAGCTCGTAATAGATTTCCGCCTTCTCGGCATCGCCCCCTTCGCCGCGGAAATCGCGATCGACCACACGGCCGTAATCATCCTCGGGCCCTTCGCCTTCGCGCTCGCGAATCACGCGCGTTTGCCGAAAGAACGCGTTGAGTTCCCAGAATTGGTTCTGCTTGTGCTCATTGAACGGATGGTTGTGACACTGCGTACACTGCACGGCGATGCCCAAGAAAATTTGTGCCGTTTTCGCAGTCGCCTGCACGCCGCCTTCTTCCATTTTGTCTGCCAAGAAGTTTGCGGCCCCGTTGAAGTCCTCATCGCCCAGTCGACAGCTACCGGTGGCCGTGATCAGCTCGCGCATGAATTCATCGTAAGGCTTGTTGTAACGCACTGCGTCGGCCACATAGGCCCGCATGCCGTCGCGCTCGATAAGCGACCGTCGCTCCGTGCCACCCGTGCGGCCGATGAGGATATTGGTCCAGATGTTGGTCCAATTCGCCGTGTAGGCATCGTTGTATTCTTCACCCAACAGGCGATTGACCAGCTTTGCCCGTTTGTCGCGCGAGCGCTCGCCCAGATACGCCTTCAGCTCTTCGACCGTGGGCACTCGTCCGATAAGGTCGAGATACACACGCCGACACCACTCGCTATCAGTCGCCGACTTCGAGGGCACCAGCTCATGGTCCTGCCACCCTTTGCGGATTTGCTTATTGATGAGCGTGACCTCGGGCAGCCCGAAATCGGGAGCCGCTTTTTTTGCCACAACCGGCTTGTTGGCGTCGATCGGCCGCGGATCATTGGTCGAGCGTTTCACCGCGTCTGCAGCAAATAGCGATAAGCCGAACAGGCCAAAAGCGATCGCTGCCAGTGGTGGGAGAATCCAACGCATTTCGATAACTGGAATGCTCTGTGTACGTGGTACGTAGGTTTCGGGTGGCCGCCCCGAGGCTTTGGAAAGGGCACACCGTAGATCGATTTCCGCAATGACGAGGAATTATAAGTGCTGCAACTTGTCGGCTTTGCTCTCGTGTGGATGAGTCTCTGTTTATTATTCTAACCCCGTTAGCTAAAGCGAGGTGATGCCTATTACCTCGATTTCAAGGTTGGAGGCTTTACCCAGTAGATCCCGCTTGCCGAGCGGGATCTTCATGCACGCAGCCGCTCGCGGCTTAGCGGGCGGCCTAGACAAAACCCTTGGCCAAGGAGCTTCTTCCTTGCTACCGAGTGCCTAGCCGCAGCCCAATAGGGCCAAAAAGATCCCAAAAAATTTCCTCCGAGAGCGAAAGTGAATTGTGATCAACTCTCAATAAGCCGTGTTTTGGTGTATTGTTTCGCAACAGGTGTTCTATTTTGATACAGCAAAAAAGAAAGGCGAAGCCGAGTTCCATCCATGAAGGGGGGTACTCGACTTCGCCTTGGACGTGCGAAAACCGCCAAATTAACGAGTGTCTGTGGGAGGTGGGCAGATCTCGCTAACTTCTGTTCTGATAGTGGCTTTCGTTCACGTGCTGTTGTGCCTCTTCGCTTCTCCGGCCCTCTTGTCTGTTCCGGCCCCGAGTGTTCCAAGCTCGCTGCCCAACAGGTCCGTCGTTGCGACGACTTCTATAGAAGCAACCAGCGTGCCAAAACCGGGTGGTGGTCAATTAAGTGTGCAGGACGAAGGTTAGGCAGGGGGTGCGCAAAGGGGTGGCAGCTTGTCAGCACAAATTCGGACAAACCAGATGATCTTCGTGCATTACCCAGCCGATGGCCCTTAAGTGCGGAACGGCCCGAATCGCAAACTGTTCGACGACCCACTCTCCCTCGCCCTCCGGCCACGCCCACTGGAGGTCTGGCTCTACTTCGCAGCGAGAACAACACAGCCATCCAAAATTGACGTAGACGTAGGTGCGCCAATAATCGTCCGGCAATTCACTCATGGCTACGCTTGGCGGTTGGCGGGTAGGGAATATTAAAGGCAACTTAAAGTATAGCAAATTGCGAAAGTTATTTTTGAGGCATCCCTCTGCATGCGAAGGTTCGTTTCGCGTTAATTCCGAACATCTTTATTGACACGCACCACACTGTACTGGTACACTTAGTACAGCGTGTGAGGTGCTACGTGGAATTTCAATGCGATCCAACTTCTCGTCTGCCGATTTACCGGCAGCTTATGGACCAGATCCGGCAGGCCGTTGCCCGCGGTCGGCTGCGTCCTGGCACTCGGTTGCCATCCGTCCGCGTCATGTCGCGCGAGCTGGTCGTGAACCCCAACACGATCGCTCGCGTTTACACCGAACTCGAACGCGAAGGCATTCTGAACACTCGCCAAGGGCTCGGCGTGTTTGTCGCCGAGCGGCAAGCCGACCTTAGCGCCTCCGCCCGCCGCGAGCGATTGTCTGCCGCACTCGACCGTTTTCTCACCGAAGCCGTTCACCTCGGCTATTCCGCCGATGATGTCATCACTGCCGTTACTAAACGCATTCAAAAATTCCAATTCACCAGTACCACAGACAACTGAAACCTTACCTTTACTCACTCATGACAGATGCCATCGTCACGGAACGTCTCACCAAACACTACGGCGACAAACGCGTTGTCGATACCGTTAACCTCCGCGTGCCCAAGGGATGCATCTATGGCCTGCTCGGCCGCAACGGTGCCGGCAAGTCCACGCTCATTAAAATGCTGATGGGCATGGTCCATCCCGACAGCGGCCGGGCTGCCCTGCTGGGTGAAGACATTGTGACCATTTCTAATCCGACGCGCGCCCGCATTGCTTATTAAGCCGAAGGCCACCCGTTGTACGGTTGGATGACCATCGACGAAATCGTCCGCTTTACCCGCGGTTTCTACCCGCGTTGGAATAATCTGCTTGTCGACCAGATCCTCGATCATTTCGAGCTCTCACGCCGTCAGAAAATCCGCCGCCTCTCGCGCGGACAGCAAGCGCAGGTTTCGCTCGCCCTTGCGGTCGCGACGGATCCAGAACTACTCGTGCTCGACGATCCCACGCTCGGCCTCGACACGGTTGTCCGCCGTGACTTCCTGGAGTCGCTCATCCAGATTATTCAACGACAAGGACGCACGATCCTGTTCAGTTCGCACATCCTGGGCGACGTCGAGCGCGTGGCCGACCGCATCGGCGTGATGGCTGGCGGAGTCTTGCGTGTCGATTGTCCGATGGACACGTTTCGCGAATCGGTGCGCAAGCTGGTTCTCGAATTTCCCGGCGTTCCGCCCGATTCGCTACCCATCCCAGGACTCATTAGCCAGCGGCAAGTGCGAAACAATCTCGAACTCGTACTTGTTGGCTACGACGACGATCAACGCGAAGCAGTCGAAGCTCTCGAACCGCTCTCGATCGAAGTGCTCGGCCTGAATCTCGAAGACGCCTTTATCGAATACACTCGCGGGCCACGACGCTCGCTTCCCCTTTTTGCGACGGAGCCACAAGATGTTCAAGTCACTAGCGATCAAGGAGCTGCGTGAGTCCATTGGCATCGTAGCGATCGGCATGATCGCCGTCGCCTACATGCTGCTGATTCTCACGGGCATGAAAGGCCTGACCCAGGTGTTCGGGTTCTTCGAAATGCCGTTCACTTACAGAGAAGACAGCGTTCCATTCGTCACCGATGACTTTTGGTTTTCGTTCCTATTGATTGCAGGATTCATTGCCATTGCATTGGGATTGAAACAATCGGCCGTCGAAGCAATGCGCGATACCTACTATTTCCTTCTCCATCTGCCGGCTTCGCGACGATCGGTCTTTGGAACAAAACTGGTCATTGGCCTCGGTCTGCTTTTCGCGGTCGGTTCCACTGCGATCTTCACTTACGCACTTTGGGCCGCAACGCCGGGCAACAACGCCGCGCCCTTTTACTGGTCGATGACGACGTCGGCATGGCAAACACTATGCTGTGCCGTCGTGCTGTATTTAGGCGCGTTTCTCAGCGGTATTCGACCGGCGCGTTGGTTTGGAACGCGGCTTGCCCCGCTCGCCGCGGCGGCCTTCCTGGCATTCTTTCCTTGGACGTTCGACTGGCGCTGGTTCGCGCCAATCTTGCTGACAACCAGCGTGTGTTTGTTCATCGTGGCGATTTTCTACTATGCCGAGAACCGCGATTACTAGTGGTCTGTCCATGGTCATTTGCTGGCTGGCATGCCTTCTCCTTCTGGGCGTAGGCATGCTTACCCGCTACCGCGTGAAAGCATGCCACCCATCAATTCAAGACTGACAGAACACTAGCTTGCCACACTTCTCGACTCAACGGAGTTATTCAATGACAAGTCATGCTAATTCGCCAAAACAATGCGTTGCGGCATTCATCTTGGCTTTGGGGTTGGCGGTTGCCTGGGGATTTGCAGGGGCTTGGTTGGTAATGGCAATGTATTTAACTGATCAAGCAACGACGAAGATCCTATACTTTAATGTCGAGGGAGAACCAGTCATCGCGACAACGACGAGAATGAGTACACCAACCCAAACTTATCGAATGCCGGACGGTAAAGAGATCGCAAACCAAGGACTGGAATTTCTTGACAACACTTACCTTCAGCCGTGGACTCGCCTCAATCGTATGCCAATCGATTGGTCGTCGCGCATCTTGGCAACTTCCGACGGATTGGAAAAGCCAACCGCCTGGTATCTCTTGCGCGACGGACGTTCGGATGGACATGCTTACTTGATCGGCTACGATCCAATTTCGAAACTTCGCGTTGGATACATTGGCCGTGACGGGTTTCAACGTTCAATCCCAACCTTAGACCAACAGTTTGCGGTTGGATATAGACGTTTCCACCTCGCCACTGGCGCTTTCGCCATGGTGGACGCGAACGGGTTCAGCGACCCTCCTGCGCCGAGCTTGGCGAATATGCGTGCGCTAAGCAGAGTGCAACCGAAGTGGAAAATTTATCTGATCGATGGCGACCAATTGCGTGAAATTGACCTCGCCAACCGTAGTGTGCGTACAGTGTACGAAGCCAGCAAAATGAAAACCGTTAACACCCACCACATTTTGATACCGGCGAAACGACCGCCAGACGAACCAGAGATTAAACGGATTGCAAGTCGCGGCGACGATGGCAAAGAGCACCAAAGCCTGGTCGTGACACCAGATTATCAAGCAGTCGCTCGCCTGGCCGTGCGAACCGCCGACCAGATCATCCTTCTTGATCCGATCACCGGTTCCCAGCAAAGTTACACGTTGCCGGAAGCATCTCGCGACGCGGGAATCAACATTTATTCGCCGCTCGATAAGCAACTGATCGTCCAATGGACGTCGCAACTCAAGGACAACAAAGTCACGGCCGTTTGGATTTCTCCTGATGACAAAGTAGTGCGTCAGGAAAATATTCAGATTATGAACTATCAGGGACTTGATTCATCTGCGATACCTGCTGTCGTTGCGCCGATTCCACTGGCTTGGTTGGTCGGAATCTTCGTCTTAGGCCCTCTTTCGGAAATGGACCGCAACCCGGCGATAACCTACGGCGTAGCCGTCAATCACGCATTCGAGACAGTTGGCGTGGCATTCTTCGTCCTCCTCCTTCTCGGCGCGGTGCTCGTAGCTTGGACCTATCGGTTGCAAAAGAAGTATCATCGCTCGATGACGCCCATGTGGTGCATCTTCGTGTTCTTTCTTGGCGTTCCCGGCTTCCTCGCCTACTGGTTCGAACACCGCCGACCAAAACTAGAATCATGCCGCAAGTGCAGTCACGTCGTGCCGCGCGACCGCGACGCCTGCGCCGATTGCCACGCGCCGTTCCCTGCTCCACCACTACTGGGGACAGAGATATTTGCTTAAAGCATTTATGAAGTCGTAGCCTACGCTCCCACCATCCGCCGTGGATCGGTCCGCGCGATAATCTCGCTCATGCCTGTTTGGCCGAAGCCCTTGTAACCGTTGTTTCGCTCGAGGATTTCCAAGTGCGATCCCCCCGCGCCGGGGCCACTCAACGCCGTGAACCATTTTTTGTCCGCAGATGACGCAGATGACACAGATGGGCGCAGATAGATTGGCTCATTGGCAGTGGTTTCAGGTTCCTTGTTGTTTTTTATGGAATTGTAAAATCTGCGATAATCTGCGCCATCTGCGGACTCTTCGAACTGAGAAAGGGTTAACGGCGTAAGGTGGCATCGGAAGCTGGTTTCGCGAATCGCCGTTAGTAGCGTTCAGCTATCGCAATGCCCCCAGGAAAGTGCGGGCACATGTCCTAGGGGCGAACGATCACGCGAAATGGCTTAGAGCATGGTCTGTCTCTTCCACGTGAGAAACAGTTGGTTCAGAGCGTTTCGCCAGAACCTCGGCTTCCGAGTCTTCGATTCCTGGTCGGAATGCCGCATCCAGAAATAGCAACAAATCGCTGTCGCGATCAAAACTTGCGAATACTTCTTCGCGGGCCAGAGCAGTCGATTTTTGAAACGGGTTCCACGCAACAGGTTTATCCACGAAGGGTAGCCATCGGGGGGCGGAGGGGGGTAGCGTGGTTTCGACAACTGCCGACGAAATCGTTGTGAATTCGAGAGGCTGCTCGTTATTTGTAACGTGCGGCGTGGTATCGTCCAACGGTTCGGAGATAACAATATCAGCGGCGGCCAATGCGGAAGCCACGCTACTTCCTCCGCCACTTTGCGTACCAAGCATTCGCCGCCAGAGCACATAGTCGGCAGCGTCAACGACCCCGTCGTGGTTCCCATCCGCACCGCTTCCTGGTGAACTCACGGCAGAGCCAAACGAAGAACTCCAAGTACTGTAGTCGTTGGTGTCGATTTCGCCGCTGCGGTCGTAGTCTCCGAGCAAATAGGATTGGCCTGTGGTGATCAGGTCATAAGAACCAGTATTGCTGCTGTAACCTCGTACAGCTAAGTAATACACACCAGTGGTTGGTGCCGTCCAATCGATCAAAGAGGCAAGGCCAGGACCACTATCGTCATCGGCGGCTAGCTGCGTTACGCCATCGGTATCGTAGAGATGAATTACCGAGTCGCCGAGGGTCAGCAAAACAGTTTCAAATCGATATTCATTGCCCGCGGTTACATGGAAGGAAAACCAGTCGTAATCGCCGCTGTACTCGATGGCACCACCCATTGTGGAAGGAATGCTAATGCCCGTTGCACTTCCCGCATCGTTGCCATGGTCGTCAATAATACTGATATCGAGGCCATAGTCTCCAATATAGAAATGGGCAAAAGCGGAGACCTCAAGGTAAAACGTGCCCGAGTGGGGCGCAGTCCAGGAGATGAGCGACGCCAACCCCGGTCCACCATCATCGTCGTAAGCTAGTTCTGTAAATCCATCGGAGTCGTACAATCGGAGAACGGAATCCCCCAAGGTATTCAACGACGTTGCAAACTCGTAACCAATGCCTTGAATTGCGTTGAAAGCAAACCAATCCAAGTCTCCCAGGCGTTCGATGGTTCCGCCCATGAATTGGGGCGCGTAGAGGAAGGTGGCATTTTGGGCGTTATCGCCATGGTCGTCATCGCCGGTAATGAGCAACGAATAACTTCCGTGGGAGCTTGCCGCGTAGCTCGCTACTTGCACGTAATAAACGCCATCGGCTGGTGCCGTCCACTCGATAAGCGATGCCCAGCCAGGACCACCGTCATCGTTGTATACAAGAAGCGATGAGCCATCGGTTCCAAAAAGCGAGAGTACCGAATCAACTAAACTGTGCAGCACGGTTTCCAAGCGATATTGCACACCGGCATAGGCGTTGAAGGAGAACCAATCAACGTCGGCGGATGTTTCCAAAATGCCGTAGTTGGTGCTCGGATCCGATGTTGCGGTTGCTGAGAGGCTGTTGTTCCCATGGTCGTCGTAGGCGATCGCGCTCAATGAATAGGAGCCCGTCCGCCATCCAAAGCCACTCACTTCGACATAGTACACGCCATCGGTAGGAGCATGCCAGCCGATCAACGAACCCAAGCCAACACCGCTATCGTCGTCGTAGGCGTATTCAATTCCATTGGCACCGATTATGCGGAGGGTGGAGTCCGTCAGTGTGCCGAGCGTTGTTTCAAACTCGTAGAATGCTCCGCCTGTGAGTTCGAAGGCGAACACATCGCGATCATAGGGTTCGTCGATAATTCCACTTACCGTCGTCGGAACTTGCCCCCATGTGGCGTTTGCTGGATCGTCGCCGTGATCATCGCCGCCAAGAATCGATAGGAAATAGCTTCCGGCGGACGCAAGCGCGAACGAACGCACTTCCACAAAATACACGCCGTCTTTAAGGGCCACCCATTGAATGCTCGAGGCCAATCCCTCGCCGCCGTCGTCATTGTAGGCAAGTTGTGTTATGCCGTCGGTATCGAATAGCGTGAGCACCGAATCGTGGAGAGTGATCAGAGAAGTTTCCAGAGAGTAGGTCACACCGGCCACGGCGGCGAAGGAGAACCAGTCGCGATCCTCGTTGTAGTCGATCGTCGCATAGTGATTGCTTGGATCGGAGGTAGCCGTGGCATGGCCAGCGTCGTTGCCATGATCGTCCTCGATGGATACCGACAAAGTGTAGGAACCCATTTGGGAGGGGCTATACGCGCGAACCTCGATATAGAACGTATCCGAGGCGGGTGCGATAAAAGTGATCAACGAAGCGAGGCCTGGGCCGCCGTCGTCATTGTAGGCAAGTTGCGTTACGCCATCGGTATCGAATACGCGTAGTACCGAATCGGAAAGGCTCCCCAAACTGGTTTCTATGATGTACCTGCTGCCCGCGATAGCGGAAAAAGCAAACCAATCGAGATCGCCTCCGCTGCCGATTACACCGCCGGTGATTGACGGTACGCTAATGGGTGTGGCACTGCCGGCGTCGTTACCGTGATCGTCTGGCGGTAAAACCGTGCCCGTAACGAGGAAGTTGAACGGATTTTCATCCGCGTCGTTCGTGGTCACCGAGAAACTTCCAGAAACACCGCCCACCGCGCCAGTGCCAAGCAGCGAAATCGAGAAGTCTGCCGAGCCCAGCGCTGGGACGACTGCTGGAAAACTATCGACAGCAAAACCCGTGGGAACATTTGCCGAATCTAATGTCAGATCGATAGGGCCATCGTTGTAGATTCGGAACGAACGTATGATCGAGGGCATGCCCTGCTCCACGCTGCCGAATGCGATTTGCGACAAACCGTCGAGCACTTCGCTGTTCGACGTCAAGTCCACCAGTCGCATTTCTGCCGCTGGAGCGGTAATAGTAATTGGCAACGCGACTAGGTTATCGGATTCGTTCACTTCCAGAACGGCATTCGTGTTATCGACGACCAACAGCACGAAGTAGGAACCGGGGGCAACATCAGAAGGAATTTGAACCGTATGAGCCGTTCGTGCATGGAGATCTCCACCAGCAAGCGAATCGGTTACACTTCCGAGCAATTGATCCGAAACATCGAAAGTGGCGTCGCTAGACAAATAAATGCCACTGGTGAAAATGCCGGTGGAATCGTTCCCCCGGTTGGCAATCGTAAAGTCCAGAACGGCCAATCCCTCCGGAGAAGCTGTCGAGGAACTCATAGAGACATCGAAGGGGATCGTTAGCTCGCCCAATTCTTCGGAAACAATCGCATTGGCCATCGCGAGCACATCGATACGACGATAATACTCTTGAGAATTGGTCCGATTATCGTTTTCATCGTCGCCGTCGAAGATGGGCATGCCGGTCCAATTCAAGAGCTGAGCGAACTGAGATTGAGTCAAACGCTGCCCTGTTTCTTGAATGGCAAGTTGCTGGATGAGCGCTGCAACTCCGGCAACGTGCGGTGCCGCCATGCTGGTTCCCGCATAAGCGGCCACGCCGCCGCCAGGGATGCCCGCGGTGATCATGGCACCTGGCGCGAACACCGTGCTCATCGAAACATCTCGTTGGCTGAACGAAACCAAACGATCTGCTCCGGTCGTAAAATCGGTTGCCCCGCTACTCCAGGAGAAAGGGCCTCCGTTATCGCCATCCCACACCGCGCCAATCGAAAGTGAATTGGGATCGGCAGAGGGGTAACTAACCCCCGGAGTGCCATAGTAGCCGTTTCCAGAAGCAGAAACGACAATGACATCTTGCGCGGCAATCGCCGCCAGCTCATCATTGATTCCTAGCTCAGGCCTGGCATTCGGCGATGTATAAAAGTCGCCGAACCCGAGTGACATGTTGATGCTGACGATATTGTAAGTGCTGACATTGGCCACGACCCACTGTAAAGCACTTTCCAACGCTGCCGCTGTGCCACTACCAAAGTCATCCAAAACTTTGAGATGGATGAGATTGACGCCCGGCGCGATGCCGGTATACGTCCCGTCTTGCGAACCAATGGTGCTCGACACGTGCGTGCCATGGCCATCGACGTCGTTGGCATTCGGGTGCCCCGAAATAAAATCTTGATTGTAGACAATTCGATCCGCGACTCCATTGCCGTCGGAATCGGGGCCAAAAAACGGGTGATCTAGATCGATCCCAGTATCCAAGATCACGACCGAGTAGCCATTGCCATCGATATCGACAAAACGCGGATCCTGACGAAAGCTCAAAAGATTGATCAAATCCGCCGATTGAACGAGGTCTACCTGAGGAATATCACTTCCCGGCAGCAGAGTTTCCCCCAATGCATAAACGTATTGGTCCTCGGGCGCTGTGGTCGTAACACTCGCGATTAAAGAACGGACCAGTAGGTCGCTGTGGTCTAGCCCTGTCGGAAAGGGAGTGTTAGCCAGTATTTCTCCCACCGCCTGAGCACTAAGAACGTAACGAGCCTCCAAAGGCTCCATGCCCAGATTTCGGTAGCCGTTCTTAAAATTGCGCCCACCCCTATTTCGCCGTTTGGCGTGTAGCAGAGCCATAATTCCTCCCTAAATAAGCAGTTTGCTGTACCAGCCAGGTGTAGCCCTGTAGGGCTAGGCCATAACCCCACCTGTGAAGGGCGGCCACATCATGCCGATCTTTCTAGGAAAAGTCAAGTAGTTATCCGGAATGAGGCGTTGAGAGCAGCCGTGAACTACCTCAGAGATTCCGCACGATACTTTAGAAGATGCAAATTTGCGGAGTCGTTTGCGCGGAGCCCGAATCGGTTTGTTAAAAATCTGCCGTGGGACTCTTCCAGGCCGACTGCGTTCACTACTTGAAAGACTTGAAAGCAATATCAGGACCAGCAGCATCCCACATCTGCCTTGCGTTTGTCCTCAACAAAGCAAATTCCAATCGAAAGATATTATTGAATCATGCATTGAGAATGAACGCGCCAGTTTGGCTGTCAGCTATCGGCAAGGCAGGTTGGCCGACAGCCGAGAGCTGATGGCCGACAGCCCGATGTCCCGCTCAGTTTCAATGCAATCATCAATAAGAGCCCCGATTTGCTTTTCACCAGAAGGAGTAGTCTGTGGGCTCTGCGCAACCCGTCCTGCCACTCACCCTTGTCAACCCACTATTTTCGGCCACTCAAATTCTGAGAACAACCTTGTCGAAAACGGCCACGCACTATGCTACGCTCCATCTACCTTACAAACACAAGAGCCCTGAGGGAAACGCCTCAAAAACCGCCCCACCAATTTGCGCTCTTAAGACAACACGATTTATTTGGACCATGCTCACCACGCCCCACCAACCTCCGTCCCCAGTCCCTAACCCCCGATCCCCAGCCCCCCACTCCGCACGTAGATGCGCAAAATCACTCCCGAATTTTGCGCACCTACAGGTAAACCTCGGCGAATTTGCAGCATCCCCCAGGGGGAAGAATTGAGCGCACCTACAGCATGAACAGAGCACCCTTCACTCGCGGTAGCCAATGAGGTTTGCCCATTTTGAAATTATAAAGAAGAAATGTGTTGACATCCTTTTCGTCGCCCCTCCTAATAGCTAGAGTCTACTAGTATGTTAAGTGGGTCTCATCGGCATAGTTGAAAGCTCGTAATACAAAGTTTAAGGGGAAACTCCATGGGCCGCTGTCGCCAAGTTCTATTCGCAGCAACTGCCGGGATTTCAGTCATCCTTTTATCCGCGTACCTCCTAAATGCTCAGCAAAACTCGGGGGGGCGGTCGCAATCGAGCCAGCAGAGCGGCAGTCGGGATAAGATGTCGTCTCAGGATTGGATTAACGTGATCGGTGGGGCGATCCAGGGGATGAATAACAACAATAACAACAACAATGGCGGTCAACCTCAACCATGCAGAGGTTACGGTTCCGGAGGCGGTCAACCTCAACCATGTAGAGGTTATGGTTCCGGAGGCGGTCAACCTCAACCATGCAGAGGTTATGGTTCCGGAGGCGGTCAACCTCAACCATGTAGAGGTTACGGTTCCGGAGGCGGTGGCGGAGTATCCATTTCTCCCTGGCCCGATCCACCTCGTCCACCGCGGCCTCCCCGTCCGCCGGTAATCATCCAGAACTCGCCGCCGCAATTCGTGCCTAGCACGCCATCGAATGAGATTGTTCGCCCCGTCACTCCACCGAAAAACGAGTTACCGGCAGTCAAACCTATCGAAGTCGAGCGTAATTCGAACCCTAAAAGCGGGCTTGAGTTCGCCAGCAGATCGGAAGCAAGATTGGCCCAGACACTTGTTCAAAATGGCGGATTGCAAGGAGTGGACGACCTGTCCAAGTTATTGCCAAACGATCCGGGAACCCAGGCAATTTTGGAAAAGTGGCGAGAGAAAATCAAAAATGGCGAGAAAATCACCCAGGCCGACCAGATCGAGTTGAATAATCACTTGAATGGTCTACCGCCCGGTACAGTATTTCCCGGAAATCCTGGCCAAATAGATCAACAGATTGGGAGCGTCACGTCTCTGGCAGAAGTGAACTCGCAGCTTCAAATCGCCCTCCAGGCCGGGGGAGGTGGCCCACCACCAATTCCCATGGGGCCGGGGCAAATTCTAATGGTGCCCGGTTTGCAGTTGGGTGAGCTGGTTTTACTACCAGATGGCACATTAATGGCCGGAACTGGAGGTACGGGAAATATATGCGTCATCACTGGCGATGTGGGAGACCTAATTGGAATTCCCATCGGAAGCGGTGAACCCGCTCCTGAAATGGCAAGCACTTCTACTGGAATCGTCAATAGCGGCGTGCTGCTCATCAACCCTGAAGACTCGGGCGGAAATGTACACTATGTCCTAAATAATAAGTGGGACTATTCGATGAAGCCCGCAAGCAGCCAGCGGCTTTCAACCGGTAAAACCTGGGAGATCCGTTTCGACCGCGGAGATGGTGATCGCACGGTTCGCTATACACTCAAGCCGGGTTCGTACTGCTTTACCAGCGACGAAGATGGCTGGGATCTCAAGCACCGCACGTTCTCGGTGGTTGTCGACAACTCGGATAACGAGGATGCGTTTAACTATGTTGTCGATAATCAGCATGCAAGCGTCCCAGGCGGTGGAGAAAACTACCACGAAAGCGATTATCCAATTTCACTGAGATTCGATCCCGGTGACGGTGGAAAGGTAGCAAGCAAACGCAGCAATGATCCAGAATCGCGATTGCTAGTGGCCGTCAATCCGAAAGATGGACTATGGGATCTGTATCCGGCACAATTCGACTCGAATCGAAATAATATTGCTACTCGCGATCCGGATGTCGACTCAAGACAATCTCGATCGAACAGCCCGCGTCGCGATGTGGTCACCCCTGATCAAACTGCAAATAATCGTACATCTCGTTTACTCGCGCTACTCCAAGCGAACAACAATAGCGCCCCTGAGGCTGCCGTGGAAAGTATCCCTGCTGCACCTTGAGTAAAACTGCCGTGGGCGGCGAATAAAAAATCAGTAACGTGTGGGCTCTCGCTCGCTTAAAGGCGGTCGACGCTCTCGACGAGTTGCTCTACTTCCGTATCCGTAAGGGTCTGGCGAGTCTCCATGAGCATTTTTTGGAGGTGTCGCTTTCCTTCGGTGCCACTGGGATAACCGATGTTGCCTAGTGGTCCTGCGCTGTCGATGAGCATCGTACCCGAAGCATCGAAAATCGCATGGAATGGCACACCGTGGCGTTGGCCGCGCGTGATGCGCGTTGCAACGTCGCTGCCGTGCAAGTCACGGACGTCGTCGATCTTCACGACAACGTAATCTTTTTCGAGCAGAGGGTGCTGGTCATCGAGCCAACGCGTTAAACGAAAGCAGGGTCCACAATAGCGCTGACTGATCCGTACCCATACTCGCCGGTTGGTTCGTGCCGCCTCGGCAAACGCTTCAGACCATTTGACCTCGGCATCCTGCTGTGCAGGCGCGTATTGGTGAATAAACTTTGTCGCCTCGTCGGCAGCGCTGGTTTCGTTGAGATCCAACACCTGCCGTCCAAGTTCGCTGCCATCGGCGTCGAGCACGATTGCCACAACGCGGCCAATCTCCGGCAACGGCCATTCGTACTCTTTCAAAAACGCTTCGTCGGCAGCGGCCAACGGTTTCTTTCCGCCCGTCACGATAATGGGCATGAAAGAGTACACGTCTTTGTTCACTTCGTAGTTCGCATAATTCCGATTGATGAAACTGTCGGCACTTCCCGTGTCGTCAGCGATGATGACGAGTGGCCGGTAACCAGCCAATTTGCAGTCACGGAACGTTGTCTTGTAGCGTTCGGCTAAGGGCAGTTGTACGGCTGCTGCCGCTTTCGTTGCCAGATTACTTACCGCGCGAGGCCGCAATTCATTCGGCTCCAAGAGAATTTCCCCCACATAAATACTGTCGTCGCCACCGCCGAGCGAATCGGCATAAATGCTGGCTTTTATCTGGCAGGGCAGGCCGCGGAATGTATAGTTGCCTTCATTGTCGGTCTTGGTTTCGAGGCGCGCCACTTCAAAGCGATGTGGAAACCGCGCGCCCGGCACCCGCTCGCCATAGAGGCTCACAATCGTGCGCACCGGATGGCTGACCACAGGCTGGTCGCCCACCCCCAAAAGCTGGCCGTGGTAGATCAGTGTCGGACGCAGGCGAATTTCAACCGGCGATCCGAATTTCTTGGTAACGATCGCCCCGGCCAGCTCTCCGTTCTTCGTACCCGCAAAAATGGCCACTTCGCCGGCGAACGTGTCAAATGAAAAAGAGCCGTCTGCTTTGCATGTAATCGATTGCTCGTCTTCATAATTTGGGTCGACGGAGCCGACGCGAACTTCGATATCATCGCCTCCTTGGTGTGCGGCATCGTCCAGCACGACCCGTCCAACCACCGCCCGCTTCTCATCGATTTCCCGATGAAGCGAGATTTTTGCAGGTTCTCCGGCGATGACATCGATTGATTGCTCGGTTCGCCAGCGGGGAGAGTAAATCGAGGCCGTCAGTTTACCGGGGAGAGTTTGTGTTGTGGCTCGCCCCGATGCGTCGGTCGTCGCCCACCACTGCGGTCCGCCGACTCCGTGCCGCGTTTCGCCGTTTTCCAGCCACGAATAACGGTGGTCTCTACGAAGATGCACCGATTGGTTCGCAACCGGTTCCTTATGAGGCCCCGAAGTAACCATGATTTCGACTGGCTGGCCCTCGGTAATCTCCAGCACTGGCTCTGTAAAGCGATCAACAGATGAATCATACGGTAGCACATCGATTGTTTTACCGACCCACTTCGCGTCTTGAACGTAAGCGCAGTAGGTGGCGTCGGGCAAAACGTTGACCGCGAACGTTCCGTCAGCATTAGTGAAGGCGGAGTCCAAATCGGAGTAGTGGTGTTCGCGTTCTCCTTGAAAGGATCGGAAGTGTACATAGAAACCGCCAGAACTGGTGGATGTGCCTGCGGAAACAACCTGTCCCGTAATGCGTTTGCGCGGCCCGTTCTTCTTCAGTTTGAAGATGGCAACGCCATCCGTGAGCGTCGGCTCGCCTTCGACATACCAACCTGCATCCTTGGGCGTAGCGTAAAAGTAAATTTCTTCCCAATCGGGAAACCATCGGCAAACGGCTTCTCCCGCCTCGTTGGTCTTTAGTTCGCTGGGAGTTGGCATACCGAGATAGTTGTAATGAGGCGGAGGCGTTGCCACATACAACTCGAAGCGGAGACCTGCTACGGGTGAGCCATCTTCGCCAATGAACCGCAGTTTTTGATCGCGGCATTTGTTTAGCTCTATCTCGTGCTCGTTGGCTTTCGGATCGCGCGGTGGAGAACGGCTAAATTGAAAGCCGCCAATGCGTGGTTCCTCGGTCCAGGCCGTCAGGCTTGATAGTTCTTGTCCTGGAAGAAGGTCAAAGTGAGCGATTCCTTCAGTATCGGTCGTCGTCCACAGATCGATGTCGAATCCGAGCGAGGCCTTCACACTGGCTTCCGGGACTGGCTTGCCGCCGTCTGTTACTTTGACAGAGATCCTGTGCTGCGGCACTTGCAACGATAGTTTGACACCTTCGATGGCCGCCTGACGAAGCTCGTACCGGTTAAGTATCTTGTACGCGGCAGGGTTGGCGTCCACTGCCGAGGCTCGGAGCCACAGCGAATGCCAATCCAGCCGGTTGAGTGGAACCCAGACTTCAAACGAGTGTCCGTCGATCTTCGCTTCAAGCGGCACAGTTTGCGCTGTGGCATTGATAGTCCCGGCCACGTCGACCTTTGTGGCTGGCGATCCATCGGTGTTGAAAACTTCGCCTCGTAGTTTGATTTCGAGTTCGTCGCCGGTCCCGCGGAGCCAAACCAATCCCTGCCCGCCCGCAACTGTCCCCCACACTATAGCAATGACAACACATACACTGCGGACGGCCACCTGCAAGAAAAACGCTGACGGCATGGAGAGGGTCCTTGTTCTGTTTGGTCACGCACCCTAGCCAACAATAATTAATGATGGCAAATTCCTGACTACTATATACGATGTACACGCGCTGATTATTGCTTAAGAGAGCGTTTGGGTTAAATCGGTATATGAGGCGCTCGCGCCGAGTGCCAATTAGTTCGCGGGTCTTGGACTCCATGTAGCAGGTTCCGGATGGGGAATTACAGACTGATGAGTGATGGGGTAGTGCTGCGCAGTTAACTCATCCTACCGCCTCATAGTCAGTAGCGACTATCCTGGAATTCATGAGCTATACCCAGAAAGTTGCGGATAAGCAGGCAGTTTGCGCATGCAGGCGACGAGTGTGGTCATTTTGGCTTTTCCCCGTTGGGGGAGCTGCCTCGTGCCACTGCTGGCTTTTGCCCGGCAGTGCTTTCAAGCCTAGGCCTTCAGCCTCGCTCATCAAAAAACCCGTCAACTGAAAACGGATGCGATCCATTCCCTTCACCCTTATTCCTCGCTACAAAAGCTGAGAGGCATAAAAAACGCGCTGGACGAGCCCGCAGTGACACCGGGCAAAGCAGCCTCAAGGCAACTAAAGCCCTCAAAGTTTATGGCTATTCGGCTAATTCCCCACAGTGTTTACAGTTCAGCCCGTATAATGAAGCATACAAAGCCCCATTTACGATCCCCATGCTAGATCAATGCTTATCCGTCTACGATCTGCCTCATCCCCATTCAGATATACGGCATTCAATTGCATTGCAATCGCATTGGATCAGATAACCTGTGTCTTCTCAAAACAACGGGTATAACCATTGGGCGGCCCTGGGCATTTTATGCCCTGCCGCCGCAATTACTGCCGAAACACAAGACACTGAGAGCCTATCCGAAAACCGTCTGCCGAAGGGGGACAGTCCCAATTTGCTCCGAAGACTCCGCAAATTTGGGACAGTCCCCGACGATTTTCGGATAGACACTAAGGGTCTTATTCCGGCGAGCGTTTGGCCTGGCCCCGCAAGCGTACAGTGTCCGGAAGATGCTGGGAAAATAGTCTCTGCTTGACTTTACTTGAAGGAACAAAAAATGTTCACGATTCTATTAACCGAAGGCGGGAAACACCTGGCAGAGCGTGAGTGGCCCGTAGTTCCACGCGTTGGTGAAAGCCTCACCTTGCGCGACTCCACCGGACTGTTTGAGGTTATCCGGGTGAAATGGGATGAGCGGCAAGACTCCCCCCACGAATTGGTTGCTCATATAAGTCTACGTGCCAGTTCTCGCTGAGGCGTTGACGCTGGAAAGTGAGCACAGCGTAAGGACGGTCATGACCAGGAAGTGTCTTCGATGCATATTGATTTGGATAGCCACGAAATAGAAGCCGTCCTGCTGTCGATTGAGTACAGTGTCGAACGTGTTCACAATGAAGGGGCGTCGCTCTACGAAACTCGTCAGAAGGAACTGACGGTATACGAGATTATCCAGCACAAGTTCCGAAGGTGCTTGCGGGATGATCTAGACATCCCTACTCACTGACTCCACTACCCACACTCAGGGCGTGTCTGAACGAGTGTGCAATTGCGGTAATGACTAGTGTTCTGTCAGTCTTGAATTGCTGGGTGGCATGCTTTCACGCGGTAGCGGGTAAGCATGCCTACGCCCAGAAGGCGAAGGCATGCCACCCAGCAAATGACCATGGACAGAACACTAGCAGCCTCTCTCATCAAAAAACCCGCCAACTGAAAACGGCTACGATCCATTCCGCTCACTCTACTCCTCACTACAAGCCGAGAGCCACCAAAAACCCCCACCAAATCCCATTGAGCCGCCGGTCAATGACCGGCGGTAGCCCCGCGACGTACGCACAAATCTGGGGACGAGTTTTAGAACGCTAATCTACGCTAATTACCGCTAATCAATCGAGTGCGGCAACGCCCCAACGCCCCCGAAGTTCGGTGGGTATCAGTCCAATGTTGTCGGTTTTTCAGGAATGTTGCGTGGAAATCTCTTGCGGTTCGTTCGTCGCTCGACGAGAATCGGGCAGGCCATACCCCGGCTATAAACCGCCAGTTGTTCAAGCACTTGCTGGAGGAGCCCCGTGTTTCGTAAATCACTTTTCGTTTGTGTCCTGACCATCCTGATTCAAGGATCGGTCAATGCAGCCACCATTTACAACGTCACCGACCTCGGAACGTTAGGTGGAGACACCAGCCGAGGAATGGCGATCAACGATAACGGAACCGCTGTCGGATACTCGACGCTTCCCGGCGGTGAAATAAGGGCTTTCATCTGGACTCAAAGCGGTGGAATGCAAAATCTCGGCAGCATCAGTGGTGGTGATAGTCGCGCGTTCGACATTAATAACGCGGACAATGTTGTTGGTGTCACTGGACCGAATGCATTCCGATGGACCTCGGGATCTGGCATGGTAGTCATCGACGGGTCGAGCAATGGTGTTGCATATGATTTGAACGAGAACTCCGAAATTGTTGGAGAGCGAAACTTAGTGGGAGTCGACCGTACCATTCGTTGGGATGCGTCGAATACTGCATCCAGCCCCTTCCCGACGGCCAACACACAAGGGGTTGCCATCAACGACAACAACGAATTCGTGGGAACAAACTTCGGTGGAACCGGATATTTCAGCAACGGCGGCCCTCGAACGAACTTGGCTGCTTTCATACCGACGGACTTGAATAACAGTCGCGAGATCGTCGGATCAGTAGGCTCTATTGCTGCGCTTTTAGATTTCGATTCAAGCACGACGACCCTTCTTGGAAAACTTGCTTTATCAGATAGTTCCTCAAGAGCATTGGGAATCAACGAAAGCGGCACTATTGTCGGTGAGTCTGTTGGAACCGGTGCGTTTATTTATGATTCGACGATGGGTGGACTCATGGATCTCACGTCCTTGCTTCATCCATCCCATTCGGGCTGGACGATTCTCGCAGCGGAAGACATCAACAACATGGGTCAAATCATCGGGATCGGCCGCTTCAACGGAATGGATCACGCGGTCGTCCTCACGCCCGTTCCCGAACCCTCAACCATTGCATTAGGGATGGGCTTATCGTTGCTGCTTTACGGAACACTCCGCAACAGGTGCAGGTGCCACTGCTGGCTCGTCCAGCAGTGCTCTGCAGCCTAAACCTTGCGGTTTTTTGCCTTCAAAAGCGTCCAACTGAAAACGGCTGACAGCCACCACTCTCCCCTACTCCCCACCACAAACTGGCGGCCAGAAAACGCACTGCTGGGCGAGCCAGCAGTGGCACGAACACGAGAGGGTGAGGAGATCGCTCACTATCGCTTCGCGCAGCGGCCAAGGGCATTCGACAACGTTCCAGTTCTTGCAACTCCTGAGGCGGTGCCCCAGCCACCCGAACTAATGCGTTCTTAGGTTTACTATTCTGTGATGCCGTTAGCTGGTTGGACGGCGTGGCCGCCGCCGCTAAGGGTTTTGTTTTGGCATCGATCATCCTCGGAACGCAAATTCGAAAAATGCACTAGAGTTTCAACTGCAAGCTAACGGCATGGGGAAGCACTGGCAAAGCCAGCGGCACCCCTATTTCCAAACACGTTCTAAAAGCTCACGGGAGCTTGCCACTCGAATTGCCCCTTCGCAAGGAAAAACTCGACCTGCTGGACGGAGTGTGCGCTTTTTCGTTCAACGGCCTCTTCGGTATTGAACGCGTTGTGAGGCGTGCAGATTGCGTTTTCTTGTTTCGCCAGTTCCTTGGCGGCAATGACTTCTGGGCTGTTGGACGATTGCCCTGATCTTAAAGAAATAGCCAGCGCGGACTCCTGATCGAACACGTCTAACCCCACGCCGCCAAGCTGGCCACTTTGCAATGCGGCAAGGAGAATCGTGGTAGGGCTCAGTTCGCCGCGCGAGATATTGATAAAAATCGCACCTCGTTTGAACGTTTGAATGCGATCGGCACTGAAAAAGTTTCGATTCGCCTCGTTGTAATCCATCGCACAAATAATCACATCGGCAACCGGTAACGCATTCGAGATGTTGGCGTAGGTTACATCCGGATACCTCGGGTCAAGATCGACTCCTAATACTTGCATTCCCAGTGCTGTTCCGATGCGGCATATTTCATGGCCGATATGGCCGACGCCCACGACGGCCAAGGTACGTCCTTGGCATTCGCCACCGGTCAGGCCGTCTCGCTCGAATGAATGAAACTGCCGCACCTGCCGGGGAAGTTTGCGTAGCAGCACCATCCACATTAACATCGCTTGCTCGGCTACCGCACGATGGCAATATAAAGGCAAATAGCCAAGCCCCACCTGGGTTTTGCTGAATGCCCGGAGATGATCGTAGCCTGTGCTGCGAGTGAGTATGCCGCTGATGGACTCCGCCCAATTTTGCGGGACGCGAGACTGGGTGCGGATGGAAATAAGACGGGATGGCGGCTGCTCGTGCCCAGATTCCTGGATCGTCGCATCGGTATATCCGGCGGTAATTCCGGCGGGTAATAGTCTTTGAATAGCAGCCGCTTCTTCGGCGAATGCCTCATAGAAAAAAACGTCGTACATAGTGTTGGAATGTGATGGTGGACGCTATCGAAATCTGCGTGGTAACTGAACGCGGTAGTAGGGTGACCTGCTCCCCCAGAGCTGATCCAGATGTTATGAGAGTCTTATCAGCCCGAA
>CAZTWS010000043.1:0-34541 GCA_964618225.1 uncultured Planctomycetaceae bacterium | reverse complement strand
TTAATCATTGTTCGTCAGCCACTGCGGCCAACTGCTCGTTCGTGATGCGTTCTGCTTTCCGCCCTGTGAACTTCTCCCACCGCTCGACAATCACGTCGCAGTACAGCTCGTCGAGTTCCATCAGGTAGGCGTGCCGGCCCGTTTGTTCGGCAGCGATCAGCGTGCTGCCACTGCCCCCGAACAGATCGAGGACGTTCTCGCCGGTTCGCGACGAGTACTGCATCGCGCGCACAGCCAACTCGACCGGTTTCTCAGTCAGATGAACCATCTTGTTTGGGTTGACCTTCTTCACGCTCCACACATCGACCGCGTTGTTGGGGCCGAGGTAGAGGTGCGCCGCGCCCTCACGCCAGCCGTAGAAGCACCACTCGTGGTTCCCCATGAAATCTTTGCGCGTCAGCACCGGATGCTCCTTCACCCAGATGATCGCTTGGCTGAAGTACAGCTCGCACACCTTAAGCACCGGCGGATAGTTCCCGCAGTTGGCGTAGCCGCCCCAGATGTAGAACCCACGACCGGGTGCCAGGACGCGGGCCATGTTGCCAAACCAGTCGGCGAGCAACTGATCGAACGCTTCGTCCGAGACAAAATCGTTTGCCAGTGGCCGGTCTTTCGCCCGCAACTTCTTTTGCGTTGGCTTCGACTTTTCGGGGTGACGAGCCAAGTCGAGGCCTTGGTGGTGCGTATTGCTGAACGACGACAAGCCGGCTGCGATCGCATTGTTCGAGCGAGGTTCTACTTTCACGTTGTACGGCGGGTCCGTGTTCACCAGATGAATCGTGGCGCCGTCGAGTAGCCGATCGACGTCGGCGGCCTTCGACGAATCGCCGCACAGCAAACGATGGTCGCCCAGAATCCAGAGGTCGCCGGGCTGTGTAATCGCGGCGTCAGGTGGCGCCGGGATTTCATCAGGATCGCACAAGCCTTCCTGCAACTCACCGCCAAGCAGTTTGGCCAGCTCGTCTTGGTCAAATCCCAGCAAGCCCAGGTCGTAATTGCAGGCCTGCAGCTCGGCCAGCTCGATTGGCAAGAGATCGTAGTTCCACTCGGCCAGCTCCGCCGTCTTGTTGTCGGCGATCCGGTAGGCCTTGATTTGCTCCGGCGTCAGGTCGGTGGCGACGTGAACCGGCACCTGCTCGAGCCCCAGTTTTTGCGACGCCTTGAAGCGCGTGTGGCCGCAGATGATCACGCCATCCGCGTCGACCACGATGGGCTGACGAAAACCGAACTCTCGAATGCTGGCCGCGACCGCTTCCACGGCATTATCGTTGAGCCGTGGATTCTTGTCGTAAGGTGTCACGCTGGACAGTGGACGCAGTTCGATCTTCATGGTGATCTCCTTGGCGAAACGGGTTGTACGAACACAGGATGGCAATGAGCACGACGAACCAGGCCACGCGCCAGAAGAACATTTCCAGTCCCTTGGCGGTGGGAACGATGATTTCCTTCCAGAGTGAGGCTGAGCGTCCCGGTGGACCATTCATCTCGGCGGACATGCGAAACCTCCGTTCAAAAAGAAATCCGGACAGTCAAAACAAACTCTCTCTAAGACGGCGGCTGTTCCCGCGTCCCTCTTCCGTGCTTTCCCGCCGGGAAGGAACCATTGCGTGCTGAAACCTCTGCCACTTTGGCAGACGCGCCGTGGGCCACCGTGTGGCCACGTGTCGCGTTCGGTTTGTAGCGGCGAGCGTGTGGCCAATGACTCGCAGCGTGGCGAACGTCGGCGGCACGTGGCGGCGAGCGCCGCAACACATCTTTCTTCTTTCACCACCCCTGTCACACACACGTGTCTACGCGGGTACGCGCGGGTGTATGTGTGGGTAGGGGTGAAAGTAGAAAGAAGTAGTGTGATTACCTTATTTGGCGTGACGGGGGTGAAAGAAGTTCGAAGTCCGCACGCTGTAATTCGCAGCGTTTGCGAGCGACTACTTTCACTTCTTTCACCCCTGGTTTGTTTGTTCGTGACCACCACTTGTTTCACCCTTCTTTCCTCGAAATGCAGCTTCTTTCACCCGTGTGGGAACGGTCAGTTGGCAGACTTCTTTCACGCCTCACCACTGGTTTCACCCAGCAGCCGGTACGCTCGCTGCGGCCGGCCACCGGTCGTTTGCATCACAGTAACCACGTCCCCTTGTTGCTCGAGCGTCGCCACCAGATCCTGAAACGTCTTGGCATCGATCTTCATCCGCTTGAGCAGCACGCTGTGCGCGAGCTGGCGCTGGGGCGCCTCGCGCAGCTTACGCAGCAGCTTCAGGCATTCGGCATGGAACGGGTTCTCGGCCACGTGGTTGTGGGCCATGAACAACATCCGCCGCGTTTGATGAAGCATGAAGTCGGTCGCCCACCGGACAGCGGCCGCGTCGATCCGCGGTGATTCGTGATTGGCGCTTATGGCATACAAGAGCGCGAGTTTTCGGACCTGCTCCGGCACCCGCCCCCACACGGTCGTGCCGACCGGATCGCCACGGGCCTCGGCGCTGGCATATTCCGCCTCGGACGTCAGTCGTGCCTCGCCTAGGAGGGTGCGCGCCACATCATTGGCCTCGACGACGCTCGGTTGAGGATGCCAGTTTTCGAGATTGCCGGTACCCGGACTGAATTCGGCCCACCAGCGAGCCGTGTCCATGACGCTCTCCGGCGGACTGATGATGCCCGGCTCCTGGCCCACACTGCGAGGCCCGCTTTCGACGATCAGCATACGGGCGAAGAAGCCGTTAGTGAGCATTCGCTCCGAAAGCGCTTCGTAGTAATGCGTTGGGATCGCCGTGCCGTAGACCACCAGGCAGGGCTGATCGATCACTCCAGGCGGTTCTTTGCCGGCCTTCCGCCGCATCGGATAGATGCTGTTGGCGGCCGAGTACATCGTGAGCAGTGTGCCCATGATGTTCTCGTACCGCGCGTCGCGAGCCTTGTTGATCGACTGCAAGAGGCCATCGATCTCGTCGGTCTGGAAGAGCATCGCCGGTGTGAGGAACAGCGAGTCTTGAATACCCTCGCCGGACGCGAACTTCTCACCCAGTGCCGTCACCAACCCCACGCGGTGCATGATATGGGTGTTGACCTTGCGCGGCCAATCCTTGCCGACCGATGAGTAGGCCAGTGCTAAGAGGTAAAGGTTCGTGCGGTTGTCGGCCTGATCGCGCACCTTACGACCGGCGAGCACGGCCTGCAGCGCGAGCGCCCCACAGAAGGCGAGTGCCATATTCGGATACGGCGCGGTCGCCAGGCAGTGGTCCATCACTTCGGAAACAAAACCGGGGACGCGCAGCAGTGCCTCTGGCAATGGGCCCGGATCGGGATGCGCCGACGGCGCTGCAGGTGGATGTGCGTGCCCATTGCACACCAGATGCGACAAGTCCACGTCCGCATCATCCGCTGGTTGACCATATCCGGCGTTGCGCAGCGCTGTGGCGGCGGCGGCGAAATCGCCCGCGTGCTCGAGCAGCGTATAGGCTGTGAAGGGCGCGTAGGCTCGATCCGGCTCCAACGGCGCGGCGTTCGACGAGAACACATACAGCACGTTCCCGCGCAGCGTCGCACTCCACCCCTGCTCTTTACCGGGACGGCGCCAGTACTCGTTGTCGCCGCCGCGCACCAGCTCCCAGCCGTGCCGCCGCAACACCTCCCGCACGTCGCCACGCTCATTGAAGTCATCACCGGGACGTCCTACACCAAGCATCCGCGCCGGCGCCCGTGTGACCGGCGGGATGGTTTCGTTGAGAAGGCAGGCGGCCTCAATCAGCACGCCGCGCTCGCTCTCCGTGAAGACAGGCAGCGTGATCAGCGAGCGCTGTTCAATCCGGTACTCAGGCGTTGGGTCGCACAGAAATAGTCCACCCTCACCACGCGTTTCAATGAGTGTGCAGGTGATTTCAAACCGATTTCCGACACGCCGTGGCACGTAACGCTTGCCGGCGATCACGACCGGCTCGGCGCTTTCGACCACAAGCGTCCGCTGTGCCAACTTCCGATTGCCGGGGACCGGTCCCTCGCAGCGATAGATCACATGCCGGCCGCCCGACTGCGAGCGCTCGATGGCCAAGCGGTCCACCAATCCAGGCGATTCCGTCTCGACCAATTCTCGCCACCCCTCGTAGAGTTCACCGCCGTGATCGAAATCAATCATCTCCAGGTGGCCCGACACGGCACCAGTCAGCACGCACACGGGTGGCGCATCGGCAAACCACGTCCGCACCTGCTGTTCGGTAGGCCGGCGGCGCTGGTACTGTTTCCAGCCCGCCAGCGCCGGCCGCTTTTCGCTCAGGCGCGCGGGCAGCACACACAGTCCGGAGCGGAGATAATCGAGTGCAATGTCGAGCATGGCGTTCCGCGGCCAGAGTCCTAGAAAGGAATCGAATCCGGGTCGAGTTCGTAAGGATTGACGAGCACGGGCTCGGGCACCGGCCCAAGTTCGTAGCCAATGATTCGCTCGTAAGGTTCGCCCGCGACGCTGCGCACCGTGATCCCGAGTGTGGGAGCCAAGCCGCCGCCGTCGATGATTTCGATGGCCCGCGCCACGGTGTCCGGAACCGGATCAGGCGAGCGGCGTCGCCACCAAGCAACCGCCTTCTGACGGGCGTAGCCTTCGTGTTCGAAGCACACCCATTCGGATTTGTACTCGTGCCAGCCGACGCGGTAATCGACGCGGAGTGTCTTGGGCGCGTCCGCGCTCGCGCCACGTTTGGTGTGGACGCCGTACAACATGTCCTCCACGTCGTATTTCGTGGTCGTGATCTGTCCGGAGAGGATGCCGGCCTCACTGGCTTTGGCATCATGCTGTGTGCGCGTTGGCGGCGGGAATTGGTAACCGCACTGCGGGCACCGCGCGAAACCGGCGGCGATCACGGCCTGGCACTCTGGGCACTCCTTCGCCGGCGCCTGGCCGTTGCCACGATCCATCGTCGTGATCTGAATCTCGTCCACCGGCCCATGCCGCAGCACGTTGCCCCCAAAGTCCAGCACGAGGCAATTGTCTTTGCTAGGGTGCAGCCGAAATCCACGACCGACCATTTGGTAATAGAGGCCGGGTGACATCGTCGGTCGCACGAGCGCCACGCAGTCGATGTGGGGCGCGTCGAAGCCGGTCGTCAGCACATTGACGTTACACAAATACTTCAGCTCGCCGGCCTTGAAGCGCCCCAGTGTCGCGTCGCGCTCGGCAGTTGGGGTCTCGCCACACACGAACCCGCATTCGATGTCATGATCGCGCTCGAGCACCTCGACAATGTGTTGGCCGTGTTGGACGCCGGACGCGAAGATCAGGCAGGCGTTGCGACTGGCGGTGCGCTCCACGATCTCCGCGCACGCCGACCGCACCAGCGCCTCCTGGTCCATCAAGGTCTCGACCTCGTCCGCCACGAATTCGCCCGCGCGCACATGCAGGCTGGTCGTGTCGGCCTTCGCCTTGCCGGCCTTGCTGACGAGCGAACACAAGAATCCATCGCGGATCAACTCGCGGACACCCACCTCGTAACAAATGTGGTTGAGAAATCCGTCGGGCGTGCAGATGGGCCCGGTCTTGAGTCGGAATGGCGTGGCCGTGAAGCCGATGATCCGCAGCTCCGGGTTGATCACCTTGGCGTCCGCCAGGAACTGCCGGTACATTCCGTCACCTTCCAACGGAATGAGATGCGCTTCGTCGACCAGCACCAGATTGAAAGCATCCAATTCGCAGGCCCGCTTGTAGACACTCTGAATGCCAGCCACGATCACCGAGTGCCGGGTATCACGCCTTTTAAGCCCCGCTGAATAGATGCCGAAGTTCACCTCGGGGCAGACCAACCGTAACTTGTCGGCCGTTTGCTCAAGCAGCTCCTTCACGTGCGCGAGAATAAGCACGCGGCCGTTCCATTGGCCCACGGCGTCCTTGCAGATGCTCGCCATGATGGGCGTCTTGCCGCCAGCGGTGGGCACCACGGCGCACGGGTTGTCATCCCGCACTCGCAGGTGCTCGTACACGGCGGCTTTGGCGTCGTCCTGGTACGGCCTGAGCGTGATCATCTATCCCGGCACCTTCTGAATTCGCACGATGGTCTGGCCACCCTCGACCGGCTGGCCTTTCTCGATCGCTAGCCGCACGATCTGGCTGTCGTCGCTGTACGCGCCGCCATGCTGGAGCGCATCGAGCAAGGCTTTTTGGACGTTGTCGATATCGCGCCGGCGGCGGTCGGGCGGATGGATGAGCACTTCCACCAGCAGCGGCCCCGATAGGGGGCGAACGCCTCGCGCTGCGAGGAGCGCGCATACCGTTTGGCGGAATGCGCGTCCCCCGCGCGAGATGAGCGTCCGTGCCCCCACGCGCCGCCAATAGTGGTTCACACTTGGCGGATACGGCAGCTGGAACTCGATCATCACGATCGCTTCCAGGGTGGGCTGGTGTTGCTCGCCGGCGACGCGGCCGGAGGCGACTGATCCTTTTTCGCGTAACCCTTGATCTCGTTCACGATGTCGCCGGTGTCCGTGCGCTTTTTGCAGCGGACGTGGATCACCAGCGGCAAGTTGTGCAACTCGACGGAATCCTTGGGTGCGAGCACGCCCACCGCCCGACAAATTGCGGACAAGTCCGCACGTGCGATTTGCACAGCAACCGCATTCGGGTGGTCAAGATTCAGCCGAGTCCACAACAGGCGGTTCTGGTATTCGCCTTCCGTGACCTGGAAAGTCAATTGCAACAGACTGCCCGTGCCCGCCTTGTTGGCCTTCATCTCGCTGTCGGTGATGACGGCCAAATACTTGCCAGCGGGAATCGGTTCAAAATCGCCGGTCGGTTCGACTTGGTTGGCGTCAAAGCCGTTTAAATCAGCCATCGGATGGCGCTCCTTGGGTTTGTTGGTTGGTGGTTAACGCTTGAATAAACGCTGGCCAGGAGAGCGGCAATTCCTCGACAATGCCGTAGCGGTTTTTCGCCACGCACGATGGACCTCCCACGCACCGCAGAATGCGTTCGCCGCCGTCCTTGCCGATGGCATGTGCGATGGTGCGTTTGCGATTGAATCCGGCGTCCTCCGACTGCGTGCGGATCTTTCGCGTGGCGAACAGCACCGCGTCGCACCACTCGCTGATAAGGGCGGCAGCGTGCTTGTGGAGTCGCGGGGAATAGCGGTCGTAGGGCGATGATTCCGGGTCCTCGAAGCGCTCGATCTTCGAGTGCGCGATCAGCAGCACGACCATGCCTCGGTGGTTACGCAGCGCGTTCAGGTGATCGATGATCTCGCGCCAGTACGTGAGCGCGTGCATGTAGCCCTTCGCGTAACCGCCGTCGACTTTCTCGATGGAGTTGGCGCCGCTCTCCAGGCAGAGCTTGTCCCACACTAGTCGCTCGAGCCAATCAACCGAATCAATGACGACCGACTCATAGATATGCTCCTCGCGCCGGAGGTCGCCGAGGGCACTAACGACCTCGTCGTAGGTGGTCGCCAGCGGGAATTTGTCGCAATCGATTTCGTCGAGGCCGTCTTCCGTCTGAATGAAAATTGGCTTCGGCGCTTGTGAGCCGAATGTCGACTTGCCGATTCCTTCGGTGCCATACACTAGGATTCGGGGCGGCTTCGCCCTGCGTCCCCGTTCCACCTTTGCCGTCAAGCTCATGCAACCGCCTCCTGGAGTTCTTGTTCGTGGTCCTCGACACGCTCCACATCGAACGCTTCAGCGCCGAACTCCCGGTTCAAGAAACCGGTGAACAGCCGATTGAGATCTCGGCCGACCGGCGTGCCGGCGTCGATGACGCAGGCACGCTTGGTCAGGTCGAGGTAATGAGCCGCATCGAGCCGAGTCTGGGCTTCGCCGTGCAAACTCTCCGTCGCCAGGACAGCCAGCAGCAGCGATGCTTCGACCTCTTCGATGGGCACATCAGCCGTAAATGCATAGCGATACAGGTCCTTGGTCATGTCGTATTCCTCACGCCGGAAACCGGGTCTCTATCTGTTGACCTACCCGGTTCCGGCGCGAAGTGACGACTACGACTTCAGGTAATCCTGCATGCCCGCCTTCTCGAACCGCTTTCGGATGCGGCGCATCCAATCGTTGAGCGTCGTGCGAGGCACGCCGAGCTCACGTGCGATGTCCGCCATCGTCTGCGACTTGCGCCGCTCGAGGAAAGTCCGCCAGTCGTCCGGCAGCGTGGCCATCACGCTGGCCAGGTCCAGCGCCAGTTGCACGAGCTCGTCCTCGCTGCGCCGCTGGCGACGCAGGCGGGAGTCGAGTTCGCAATCACCGATCGTCTGGGCCAACTCGGTCAGCCCTTCGCCGGTGATTTCGATCATCACGTTTAGCGACGTGATCCGCCGATGGTCACGCTTCTCAGCCTGCTTGTTGCGCAGGATGTTGGCGACGTACCGCTCGACGACGGTCGTGACGAACTTGTTGCGATGAGCCTGGTCCGGATTGAATCGCGGCAGACTCTGCAAAACGCGGGCGAACAGTTCCTGTTCAAGGTCTTCCCGATCCTGCATGGTGAAGCCGGCGCGGCCGATCAATTGCTTAACCTTGCGCCGGATGATGCCACGGATAAAACGATCGTCACTGGGGTCAAAACTGGCTTTCGCCATGAAAGTACTCCTCGCCGGCGAGGAGCGGGTGGCGTGGGCCAACGACGAATGGCAGGGAGATGCAGGCCTACGAAAAAACGGAGGCGATGCGAGGGGCGCCATGATCGGCGTCGCCCACAATCGCCTCCGCTTTGCGGCCGGCAAAATGTCTGGGAAACAAATTGGTAATTACGAGATGTCACACAGTGGGAACCTAACCCCAGTCCTTAGGCGGGCACCTCCGTGACGATCACGCGGAACGGCAGGCCGTGCTTGATCTCCAGCACGTCGATCACGCCGTTCTGAAGCTCGTCGAAAAAGGCGAGCAGCTCGACGACCTGCTGCTTGAGCAGGAAGTCGGCTGCGCCAAGTTCAGGCCGGGGACCGTTATCGCCACCGAACTTGTGTTCGCGGACGAGCACGGGCTGCGGATCGAGAACCGGTTCGCCGGCACGGATCACAAGACAGTCGATCCGTCCAAAATTGATCCGTTGCATCTCTTTGATGAGTTGCTGTCGCTCTGGAGAATGCGACGACTTGAAGTGGGCCATAACTCATTCCTTTCCTTGCGGAAACGAGTCTATGGCGCCCGGCGAAAGCCTCTATGAGGCCCAAAGAAAACGCCGGATGCGCCTTCAAGGCTGAAGGGGGCGACATCCGGCGTAGCAGAGGCTACGTTTCGCGTAGCCTTGGATTATTTTGGTTTTTACGTGTTCTTCACTGGTCGCGTCTCCCACGTAATACCATCCTCTGGCACGTATCGCGGCGAGTTGCCGAACGTGATCGCTTTTTCCAGGTGTGCCGCCAAGGCGGGATCCGTGTCCTTGATCTGCTTGTCGATGACCCGCTTAACATTGTTCCTGAAACTGTCGCGGATGTTTTTGCGCTTGTCCTTGGCCTGCTTCAACTTGCCCCGGATGCCGACGGCCTCATTGATCTTGGCGGCGATCATGGCCAAGTCGCTTTCGCATTGTTGCTCAAGGACGTTGTTGTTATCCCGACGGGCGCTCTCAATGTCGACGAGAAGCTCTCGGGCCTTCGCGCGGTACTGTTTGATCGCCTCCCAATCGGAGATGTTGCCCAAGCTCGCGAGCATCGGATTTGAGGCTGACTGCAGCCCTTCATCGATGGCTTCCTTAGCGCTTAAGGCGTGATCGCAGATATCGATGGCCGTGCTGCACACGATGTCGATGGCTGGACGTGGCTCGTTGGGCGAAACCAGCAGATACTGAATGTAGCTGGTCCCCAGCCAGGGCAGCACGGTGAAAGCGCTCTGACCTTTGAACCGCACCTGCCACCCGCCGCCACATCGTCGGAAGATGTTGTCGGGAATCTGCTCCTCGAACACCGGCACGACTGGCACTGACGTCGGTAAATTCGATTCGTACACAATCCGCATCATGGCGTCGGCTGGCAGAGTGCGTTGCCGAATTGCGGGTCCGTGCAGCGAGAACATCTTGTCGATCACGCTGTTGACCTCGGCCGAGTGCCGCCTATACAGATCGTAACACCGCTGGGCACTGGCACCGGGATCGCCGTTGAGATAGCGCAAAGCCCGTGCCGCCTCGCCGTATTTTGCCAGAAACTGCGTGGCCCCTGTGAATCGGTCAATCTGGTTTGCCCGTTCGAGATAGCTCGCAAATAAAGTCTTGTCTTCGTGGATCTTTTTGTTCTTCTCGCGGCTCTGCGTGAAGACGTCCACCGTGTACTGGTTGAGTGGGTCGTATTGAGCAGCTCCGGCGGCAATGATCGAAAACCGCCGGTCCACGCATTGCGAGCATGTCCCGCAATGCGAGTGTTCGTTCGTCATCTCCCAGGTGTGGGTGCAACTGATCGTCGGGCCGATCAGCTCCGGGCAACCGGATTTGGCGATGAGGTTGACGACCTCGGCCTTTGTCTTCCAGAGGAACGGGTTTTCGACGACGAACGGTCCGCCGGCGACCATCGACAGTAGCGTCTGAAAGCCATGCAGCACTTGCGGGTGCGTGGTTCGCGTTGCCTTACCCCCGACAACCTGGGCGCATACAGGTAGATTCATGCTGATCACGCCGTTCTCGTAGAACCGCACGTTCGACTGACCAAGCATGTTGGCGATGGTCGCACCCAACGAAACGAATAGGAACGACCGCGTGCGCTGCGTGTACTCCTTGTTCATCCACTTCTGTTTGTGGACCGTGACTCGTAAATGGCACGGTGAATTGTCCGGAGCCTTGGCGTCAAGTAACTCGCGGATCGTCTGATACCGCTTGTCCAGTTTCTGGGTCGGTCGATGATTAACCAGGATCACGCGCCGCTTCTGGTTCACGATCTCGTCGACTGCGCCACTCGTTGAGTCCAGTCCTCCTGAGAACATGATGACCTGCTCAGGAAATCCGAGCATCGCGCCCCTGTCATTGAAATTTAGAAATCCCTGGAAGGAGGGTCGCTGGGCGATCGGCACAAAGTCGAACGCGTAATGGTCATCGGAGAGAAAACCAAGCGTTGCCTGAAGACACCGCCGGACATTGTCAGAGCGCCAGAACTCGACATCGCTCACCGGCACCGAAAAATGCAGGTGGCGACGCCAACTGCTTCCGAAGGTTTCGACATCGTTCGCGCCACGTTCGATGGCCTGATCGGCCGCGAAAACGTAGGTGGCAATGTCCAGAAGATCGCGGAATCGAGCTGGCACCTCCTTATACATTTGAGTTCGGATGTCGTCGATCTGTAGCGTGATCTTATGGTCGTCGTCCGCGCCATACAGGTGTAGCCTGAGGGCATCGGCCTCGGAAACCGCCGGCACGACCGCCGTGGCGTCACCACAGATGATGTATCGTTCACCGACCATCGGCTTTTGCTCCAGCTTTTAACTCGTCCTTAATCTTCTTCAATGCAAAAGACGCAAAGCCTCGCACTGAGTCTCGCGATATTTGGCCTTGCTCTTCGTAACGGTGCTTCGAAAACCACTCGTTGGAGAACTGCTCAACAATCGCTGACGCCTCATGACAATGCGTTGATAGCGCCTGCTCGAATTGTGCCATCTGATTGGTTGTCGGAAACCGCTGACCCTCGCCAAGGTTGGTCGCCAACGTTTGGCTCAAGAAATAGTTCATGCACTCGTTCGTGAGGCGCGAGTAAAACTCTCGCGACAGCTGGCCGAACTCATTGGGCTTGCGGAATTCGCTTATCGCACGTTGCGTGTCGTCGAGTTGCATATTGAAGAAAGACTGCTGTTGTAACTTGGGTTCCATGCGTCGCAAGACGGCATCTACCAGTGCGCGTTGAGCCAATTCGCCTAAATCGGAATGCCCTCCGTTCGCCGCTGAATGATTATCCAGGGCCTCAGTAAGCGCCACAGCGACACCAGGAAGCGAAGTATTGTCAGGTATGTTGATCCCCTGTGACCGCAAGTACTCAAGCGGTTTCTCCTGACCGGCGGCAAGTCCGAGTTGCGTCATCAGCCAGACGGCTTGGTTGTAGCCACAATCGTTGTTGACGAAGGAGAAGGCAGATTCAGCAGCGGTGATGGTGGCGTTTGCGACTTGCGGAACATCGGCCCCGACGGCGACGAGTTCGACGACGTCTCGCCATTTCCTGCTGCGCGGTAATTGACCAAGCCGAATGTGTCCCATGCTCAGCTGCGCTTCTCACGGAGACCCGTTTCAAGGGCGTTCGTCACAACACGAACGACTCCAATCGTCGTTTTCGCTTCTCCCAATCCGGCATGCAGCGACTCAGCAGGCGGTAGAACCGCGGGCTGTGGTCGTGGATTTTCAAATGACAGAGCTCGTGCATGATCACGTAGTCCACGCAGTGAAGCGGTGACTTCACCAGCTCCCTGTTGAGCAAAATACGCCCACCCTTCGTGCAACTGCCCCAGCGTTTGGACATTTTGCGAACGACGACCTCCGGCATGGGCAGGGCAAGCGAACGTGCCGCTTCAAGGCAGGCGTCCAAGCGCCGCGCGAACACCTTCCTGGCGTGGTCGAGATACCAGCCATCGAGCAACTGACTGACGATCCCCGCGTCGTCGCGATCTGGCGACTGTACCAGCAGAAATCGCCCGACGAGTTTCACAACGGAATCCTCGCTCTTAGTCAACTTGAGACGGTACTGCCGCCCCAGGTACAAATGCGTTTCGCCTGAGACAAAGCGCCGCGGCGGCGTCAGCGGGTGGAACTGGTCGAAGCGCATGCGTTGCTTCACGATCCATCCGGCCCGTTTCTGGACCCTTCCTAGCACTTCATCGACGCTACGGCCCGTCGGTGCTACGACGCTTACGGTTCGATCCGGATGAACGCTGATCGCCAGGCGTTCGCGATCCCGAAACTCTAGGGAGAACGGGATACGCTGCTTCCCGAAGGACACTTCGTGATATTCGCTGTTCTTGGTCGTCATGACGCATACCTCAGTCGTGCAATGTCCAAGCACTGTTCCATGATGCTGTCCATGTCCTCGAACGTCAGGTCGAGGCCATGTTCGGTCTTGAGGTCGAACAGATAATCCTCGATGTCAGTTTTCATTTGGTTTTGCACATCGGGATTGTTCGTCCAATTCACGATGCGCCGCGCCAAGATCAAGTCATCGATCTTGACCCCAGCCTCCGCGACCAGCGCGCGCGGGTCGACACCAGGGGCCGTGGAGCGCGACAGCACCTCCCTGGCAACGCCGAAGAAGGCCTGAGCCACTGGCCGACCCTGCAGTGCGGGCGGCAACTCGTCGCCAGTGCGGGTACGCACAGACGTGTTGATTTCGGTCACCTTGCGCAGGTACTCGGCGTCCGACAGCCGCTGCTCACGGTTGGCCCGAATCGCATCTTCCAACATGTCACCGAACGGACGATAGAACGCCGGGTCTTCCTGCATTATTTCTTCGATGGTTCGTTTGGTGCGGAAGGCAATGGTGTCGGCCCTCGACTTGTCGCTGCCCAGCTTCTCGACCTCTTTGGCAAACGCGTCGGCGTCAAAAATGTTCACCAAGCCGGTGATCGTCTCGACCTCGCCCGTGCCCACGTAGGTGTCGACAAGCTTCTGAATCTTGGGCTCGTATTCCTTAAAGTCGATTGCCTCGGCGTAGCGCTTGCGAACCGACATGCGCAGCTTCATGAAGAATTTGAGGTCCGCCTTGTATTTCTCCACCTTGTTCGCCGGCGTTTCTTCCTGAAACGTGGCCGATGAAAGCGCAATGGCCAGGCATCGGGCAAACGAAGACAGCCGCTCGTAGAATTGCGACCGAACCTCCTCGTCTTCCAGCAGCAGCTCGTAAGCCTCCTCATCCCTCTTGTTTCGCAACGAGGCAAACAGATCCCACAACTGTGAGTGCTTCTCTGGTAACTTCCGAATCTCCTCGCTGACGTCCGTCAGCGTCCCCGCCAGATCTTCCTTCTCAAATTCCGAAAGGTTGCTGTACAGATCAAGCGCGCTATCGAGATCGGCGAGCACGCCCCGGTAGTCGATGATGTAGCCAAACTCTTTTCCCTCGTACAACCGGTTCACCCGCGCGATTGCCTGCAGCAGCGTGTGGTCCTTAAGCTTTCGTGTCAGGTACAGAACTGTGTTTCGCGGCGCGTCGAAACCGGTCAGCAATTTGTCGACCACGACGATGATTTCGGGCTCATCGGCCTTCTTGAAGGAATTGATGATCTGCTTGTTGTAGGTGTCTTCGTTCCCAAAGCGGTTCATCATCTTCTTCCAGAATGCCTGAACGCCCTCGGTATCGGTCTCGTCGACCTCCTCGTTTCCTTCGCGGGTGTCTGGCCCCGAGATCAAGACCTCGGATGTCACCATCCCGAACTCGTCGAGGAACTTCTTGTACAACAGCGCCGTCGATTTGTCCTGCGTTACGAGCTGCGCCTTGTAAGGCGTCCCTTGCCAGTTGTCGCGGTAGTGGACGCTGATGTCCCATGCCACGCGCATGACCTTCTGCTGGGCCTTGTTGAGCTGGTCGGTCGTCGTGAACTTCTTTTTTAGATCCGCCCGTTGCTCCTTGGAGAGCCGGTCGGTCACGCGGTCGAACCATTGATCGATGGACTCCTTATCGACCTTCTGCTCGACGTGCCGGCCCTCGTAGAGCAACGGGACGACCGCTTTGTCTTCAACGGCCTGGCGAATCGTGTAGGCCGGCTCGATGATGCCGCCGAACGTTTTGACCGTGCTGCGGTCCTTCTTCATCAGCGGCGTCCCGGTGAATCCGATGAAGCAGGCGTTTGGCAGTACTTTTTGCATCCGAGCGTGCATTTCCGAGGGCGTGCTCAGGTGCTTGCCGGACTGGCCTCGATGTGCTTCGTCGACCAGCACGAAGATGTTCGGGTTCTCGTTCCTTACGGCGTGCTTGCCGACGGCGGCCTCGAACTTGTCGATGACGGTCGTGATGATCCGCGATTTGTGGCTGGCAATCAGTTCCGCCAAGTGCTTTCCCGTCCGCGACTGAATCGGCTCGGTTCCGCAATGGCGGAACGTCTTGTAAAGCTGATCATCCAAGTCAACCCGGTCGGTCACCAGGACGACTTTGTATTCGCTAATGTCCGGCGAGGTCGCGATTGCGTTGGCCAGCATCACCATCGTCAGTGACTTGCCGCTGCCCTGCGTGTGCCAGACAACGCCTCCCAGTCGCTTGCCGTCCGTTCCAATACGACGGACGCGATCCAGGATGCTACGCACGGTGAAATATTGCTGATAGCGCGAGACCTTCTTTTCCCCGGCGTCAAAGACCGTAAATCGCTGCATCAACTCGAGCATCCGCTCTGGCCGGCAGAGGCAGTAGATCGCTCGATCCTGCTCCGTTACCTCGCGGCCGTCGAGTTCGAGGGCGTCGAAATATTGCCGCACGTACCGAAACCGACCGGCGAACAGGCGGTCCTTGGCGGCGGTGGGGAGCGGTATGTTGACCAACTTGGCGACCTCGCGGTCGACGTTCGTTCGCTCCTTCCACACGGCCCAGAACTTCGCTGGCGAGGCCGTCGTGCCGTACTTGGCCTCGTTCTTGGAAACGCCCAGGAGCAACTGCGAGTACAGGAACAGCTTGGGAATGTAGTCGTCTCGCTGGTTGCGGATATTTTGCGACACGGCCTCGTCAATGGCATCTTTGATGTCGGGGCGCTTACATTCGATCACGCACAGGGGGATGCCGTTCACGAACAGCACGATGTCGGGACGACAGGTATCGCTGCTGCCGGTCCGTTCGACAACAAACTCCTCCGTAACGTGAAACACGTTGTTCGACAGGTCATTCCAGTCGATGTACTGCAGCGGGAAGCTCTTGGTGTCGCCGCGAATCGACTGCTGCAGGCTTTTGCCCCACAACAGCAGTTCGTAGAGCTTCTCGTTCGTGCGAACCAGCCCGTCATACGGAATGTCCTTCAGCGCCTGAACTGCGGACTGGATGTTCCCCTCTGAGAACTCATGTTCCTCCCCTTTGAAGCGAATCTTGTTGATCTTTCGCAGTTGCTGCTCCAATACGCCGTCGAGCAACACGGCGCTCAGTCTGCCACCGCGCAGCTCGACCGCTTCGCCTTCGGTCAAGTACGTGTAGCCCAGCTGCTGCAGGAGTTGCAGTGCCGGCACCTGGGAAATGTGGTCTTCGATAAAGCTGGGGAGATCGTGTTTCATTAAAGCGTTCCTTTGCAGAACGGTTCTGTTCTTAGAAGTTCATCAGCCTCTGCAATAGCGCTTTGCGTTCCTGGCGATACGCACTCAGCTCCCTGCGGAGATGCCCGAGTTCATCCTCCAATGCACTTAGGCAGCTTGCGATGCGCACTTGTTCTGGCAAAGAAGGCACTGGAACATGCAGTCCAAGCACTGCGGATTGCGACAAGTTGTATCTCGTGTACCCTTGCGCCAGCCTAGCGATGCATCTCCGAATAATTGGCCCTCGTAGCATGTGTCCAGCGAACTCTGCCAATAGGGTGTTTGAATCACTCAGTCGAAAGCCGAAGCAAAAGCTGTTCAAAAACGTCTTTGGAAGTCGCTCCAAAAGAACAGAGGCCATGCCAACATCTTCCGCCGTTTCAGAGGACGTAGTAAAGAAGATGTCTCCATAGCGCACTTCGTTTTGACGTTCATCTTTCTCAACGCGAACGTAGTCCATTCGCGTCGCATCAATACGCGCATTGTCGAAGATGTTGAGGTACGGGATATACGGCGAACCATCGCCAAAGTCTTCGCTCGACTTGCCAGAGAGCCCGGTGTATGTCGTACCAATCGTGCCCAGCTTCACGACCGACCACTCGGTGGGAATCCATCCATACTTGGTGGCATGACCAACCCTTTGCGGAATCGCTGTCTTTCCGAATCCTGGAAAGCGCGATGCGCCATTGAGGAGGTCCTTTGCGATGGCAGCCTTGAATTGGCGCTTGCTTGCAATCTGGCGTTCCTTGAGTTCAATCGCATGGTCCCATGACGCAAGCGCCTTCCCAATTGCGATTTGCCGATCCTTCTGCGGTAGAGCAACTTGGATTTTGGCAAAATCCTTGTAGTAGAGACGAAGGCGATCACCGGTGATGCCGTAGGAGTAGGCCCAGAACAAGTAAATCATGCGAGCCGACTTGAACCAGTACGACGCGAACAGCGGATCGATGTCGGTGGTCGGTGCGAGAACGACGTAGGCCGGGCTGACGATGGCGTCGTGTTCCGCCATGCCGGACGCTCCCTGCCACATGCGCATCATGTTGTAGGCGATGTCGCCGGCGCGCACGAGCAGATGCCCTTCGGAGGTCAATTCGGAGTCGGTCTTTCGATCCAGGGACTCGCGGTCGACCAGCCCGTCGTTCATCGTCACCGACATGAGCGGCATGTCGGCCTGGCCGGGCTCGCGCCGATTCTTGAACAGTTCCCCCAGGGTCGTGTGTCGATTATCCGCCATAGCCGAGCTCCTTCATGTACTTCGCCATCTGCTTGCGCGTGGCGGCGAGCTCGGTTTCGATGTCGACAATTTCTCGCTGCACCTTGGCGATGTCGATCTCCGGCTCCGGCTCGAAGGTGTCGACGTAGCGCGGGATATTCAGGTTGAAGTCGTTCTCCTTGATGTCCTTGAATTTTGCCCGGCAAGCGTACTTCTTGACCGACTTGTAGGCCGCGTGCGTGTCAACAATGCGTTTCACATCCTCGGGGCGCAGAACATTCTGGTTGGTGTCGGAAGCGAACTCGCGGCTGGCGTCGATGAACAGCACGTCGGTGCCGTGCGGACGCTTCGTCGCTCGGCTCTTGTCGAACACAAGAATGGCCGCTGGGATGCCCGTCCCAAAGAAGAGGTTCGGCGGCAGGCCGATCACCGCATCCAGCAGGTTTTCCTCAATCAGCTTTTGACGGATCGCTCCCTCTTGGCCACCGCGAAACAGAACCCCGTGGGGAACGATCACGCCGACCTTGCCATCGTCGGCCAGGGCGATCTCGATCATGTGCGAGATGAACGCATAGTCGCCCTTGCTCTTTGGCGGAACGCCTCGCCAGAAGCGATTGAATTTGTCGGCCGAGGCTTCCTCCTGTCCCCATTTGTCGAGCGAGAACGGCGGATTGGCGACTACCACGTTGAACTTCATCAACTTGTCGTCTTCCACCAGCCGGGGACTGCTCAGCGTGTCGCACCATTCGATTCGCGCCGCGTCCATCTCGTGGAGAAACATGTTCATGCGACAAAGCGCCCACGTGCTGCCGTTAGACTCCTGGCCGTAGAGCGAGAAGTCGTTGTTGCCGACCTCCCTGCCGACCTTGATGAGCAGAGAGCCAGACCCGCAGGCAGGATCACAAATTCGGTCGCCCGGCTTGGGTTGGACCATTTTCGCCAGAACCTCCGATACCGCAGGCGGCGTATAGAACTCGCCTGCCTTCTTCCCGGCCCCGGCTGCGAAAGCACCAATCAGGTATTCGTACACGTCGCCGATGATGTCGCGGCCGTGAAGAACGGACGGCCTCAAGTCGAGCTTCGGGTTGTTGAAGTCGTCGAGTAGGTTCTTCAGCCGGCGGTTCCGCTCGCGGGTTTGCCCCAGCGCCGGCTCCGAATTGAAGTCGATGTTACGAAAGACATTTTCGAGCTTCGCCTTATTGGCGTCTTCAATCCGCTCCAAGGCGATATTGATCAGCTCTCCGATATTGGCGGCTTCGCGATGAGCGTAGAGGTAGTCGAAGTCGCACTCTTTGGGGACGACGAACCGCTCGCGGCTGAGCGCCCGCTCGATGCGATTCTTATCGCCCTTGTACTTGGCTGCGTAGCCGGCTCGTTTGTCCTTCCACACGTCGCTGAGGTACTTCAGAAACAGCATGGTGAGGATGTAGTTTTTGTATTCCGTCGGATCGACGGCACCGCGGAAAGTGTCACACGCCTTCCATACAATGCCGAAGATTTCGCGTCTGGGGTCGATGGTCGCCATCACAAAAGTCCTTTCTGATCATGCGGGCCGGTGGGCGGCCTGCATGCTGATTGCCTGAACAAGTTGGGCACGCTTCTCCTGCAACGCGGCCAACAGGCGCTGCTCGACGACTTCGAGGTCGTCGAGCTCCACGATGGCCTCTTGCACGGAAAGCGGTGGAATTTGAACTTCCAAATCTTCGATGTCTTTGCGGGACACCAGCGGTTGCTGGGTTCCCTTCATGAACGTCCGCAGCACCGTCTGGAACGGCGGTTGGTTGATGTACCAGGCCAAATAGCGCGGCAAAACATTTTTCATCTTGGGACGCAGAATGTAGAAGTAGCCAGTCGCAATCGCTCCGCTGATCGGGTCGGCGATCGCCGTGGCGAACAGCCGATGCCCGCGGGCCAGAAAGAGCACGTCCCCCTGCCTAGCTTCGTACTTTGCCTGGTCCCCGTCGATCTTCACCAGCACCAGGTCGTCGGTCTGCAACCGGCGATCGGCGTCGATGTCCTTGATTTGAATCACCGGCACGACGCCGAGCGGCATCCGCCCGGCCGCGCCGCCGGCCACCTCCACGGGCTTGACCTTGCCCCGGAACTGGTAGCCGTTGCGGATGTCTGCGATCTGGGTCAATTTGGCCTTCACCGTGAATTCCAATCTCGAAAAGAAGAACGGGCCGCCGCCGGAGCGGCGGCACCGTCCTAGAACAACTTGGTTACTCCCGCGTGTTTCTGGTGATGACGTAGGCGTAGATGAACCGGGTGCCCGGTCCACCGCCGCCCCCCGCCCCCTTGCAGCCAAGGGAGTGAAGATACTGCTCGACCGCGCGGGCGGCAGTGTCAGTACCGCAATCGCGGAAAATCCACGCCCCTTGCTGCTCGTTCACGCCGTGGCGGTTGAACAAGCAGTCGCGGGGGTCGGAGGCGATGCCGCAATACCACGCGGACGCGGCAGCGCCGAACTTGCTCATGTAGGCCAGGATGTCGCTTTGCGCCTGGCCGGTCGTAATCGCTGAACTCATAAAAAACCTCGTCACGTTGAACTGGGTCAAAAACGCCGTCGGGGAACCGACGGTCGAACGATTTTGCAGCCGGAACAACTCTCCTTTCGGGCTGGGAACCTTGACCCGCGTGATCGAGGCGACGATACTATCTATTGTCTTGTAGCGCCGTCGCTCGGGCGGATCAGTCTGTGCACGGCCTGGGGTTGGTGTTTGCAGCACTGACCCCTTTTTTGCGGCTGAGAGACGCCTCCCGAAAAGACCGCTGTATTGCTTATGGTCGTATTAGATCGGGTACTAGACAGTTCGTCAACAGTATGCGCTATGCAGAAACTAAAATTGGTTTGTAGCGCAGCACTTCCATGTCCATTAAATTGCTTAGCAGCAATGACTTACAGAATCACAGCCCGCTGCAGATAATTCTCGATTTGTTCGTCGCGGCTGCTGGACATCCCCTCTCGGAGCTGAGGTTTTGACCGTCGGGAACGGTCAATGCCGACCGCGAGAAAGGGCTTGGAACCCGAATAGCGGCCCGATTTGCGGGCCGATCAGCCCCCAGCAGTGTCGATTCGCACTGGTTCGGTGCCGTCTGACTCGCGAGTTGCTGTGCCGAGTTCGAACATGTCGAGGGAGAATTTTCGCACCCCGATTTCGTGTTCCAGAATCAGGTTGATGAGTTGCTGCCCGTTCATGACGCCAACGGGGGCGGCATCGGGCCGGATGGCTTCCTTGCGGGCCCCTACGCTGAAGTCGCTAGTCGTGATGATCAGCCCCTGCTCGTGGGTGCCGAGGCTCCCGCGCACCTGCTGCACCGTGGGCGCTTGGACGTTGTCCTTCCAGCGTTTGACCTGAACCGCCATGCGAATGCGCACGGCGTCGCCCACCACGAGCGTGCCGCGAACGTCGATCCCCTTGTCGCCCCGGCGCGGAGTGACGGCAACTTCCTCGAAACCAAGTTCGGCGAGCAGCACGCCGACCAGATCCTCGAACTCACCCCACGTCATCGCCATCAGCCGGGCGTGAAGTTGGGTTCGCACCTTTCGGTTGTGCTGGTCGACCTGCGACGGGATGCCGATTGGCAGCGACTTCGCCAATCCAATCATGCTCTTGCCGGGCATGTGGAATCTCGGCTGCTCGCCGCGCTTCTTATAGCGTTGGATTTCCTCCAGCACCGAGGCATACATCGTCGCCTCGGGCGTGCGGCCGCTGGTGCAAATCAGCCCGAGCTCGAGCGCTTTGGCGGTGATTTCGCGGGAGTGCATCGGCTGTCCGCCGCCGAGCCGCGTGAGAACATGCTCGGCGGCGTCCGTGAACGAGACTTGGCCCGCCGCGCGATGAGGCGGTGGCGAGGCCGCCGGTGTCGACGAGTTTGCAGCCGTAGAAGCTGTCAACGTCGAGTTATTTAAGGTGAATGTGCCGGAGGCGACACGGCGGAATTTGGCATTCTTGCCATGCTTCTTGATATGAACCGTGAGCTGCGCGCTGATGGTAGCCTCGGGCGTCTTGCCGTCGGTTTGCCAAAGGCGGCGGTCCAGGACACGTCGGGCGATCTCCTTGTAGTGGAGTGGTTCCCCGGCTTCGGCCAGAACCTGATGAACTGCGTTGAGCGCACTCCCCATACTCGGCAACTCCCTTTCGTCGCGCGTAAATCCGCGCAAGTTGGGATTATAGTCACCAGCATAGGGCATTCGCTATCTAGGTCGCCGAGGCCCGTGCGGGTGTTATCAGCGACTTCCATAATCGCCGTTGCTTCCGCCAGTCGGGAACCAGCGCGATGGGCTGGAGTTGGCGGAGGTGGATCAGGTCGCGGCCGCGATCAATTCGCGGCAGAAAGAGGATCGCGTCTTGTATATCAGGCGCCAATATCAACAGGTTCATGATCTGGGTGATGCGGGCGCGCGTAACGTGGCCAAGTTGGGCCAGCTCAGCGTAGTCCGCCACCTGGCCATCTCGGATCAATTGGTCAAACCGAATCGCCAACGCCATGAATCGGGCTACGCGCGGTACACGGCCCGATGGCCTTTCGACGGCAGCCGGCAACTCACCCTGGCGGAGCGCTTTCCTGCGTCCGCGGCCACAGCGCTCAAAGTGGATGTTGGTCTCGATGGTGATTGGCCTAGTCATGCTGCGTCCTCCTCATGTTGGTTAGTCGAGTCGTCGGCCAGCGTCTTGATGCCACTTGGATGAAACGTGATCGAGACCTTTCCGGTGGCACCGTCGTAATCGACGCGTTCTACCAAGAGTTGCACAATCCGGGCCTGTTCCCGGAGCGTCAATGCATCCCAAACCGGATCGAAGGACGACATCGCCTTTGCGACATCCTGCTGGTCAATAAGGCTGTGGCTTAGGGCAACCATCTGCTCGTGAACCTGGGTGGCTCGTCGCTCTGCGCCGCGAACACGCTCCTGGAGATCAGCCAGACGCGCGATGATGGGCGAATCGCTGTCGTTCGGTGAAATAGCGGCTACCAACTTCCGAACCTCCGAGTTCCACTGCGCCAGCTCGCGTTCGAGCACCCGTTGTTCGGCCTCCAATTGGGCAAGATGCGATTGGCCTTGGGTGCGGGCCTGCGCGACGATCTCATTTAGAAGTGCAGGATCCTGACCAACCCCCTTGATTTGGTCTACGACGAACCGCTCGATCTCGGTTGCCGGGATCGATTTCGACGGGCAGTTGTGCCAACCACGTTTCTGGGCCTTGGTGCAGACGTAGTAGCGATACCTTTTGGTTCCATTCCGCGTCGAGTGGCTGGGGGACATCGCGCATCCACAGGGAACGCATCGCAAAAGGCCTTTGAGCAGTGCTCCAAATCGGTTGCGAACAGTCGCTCCGCCCGTGCGACCATTATGTCGGAGCAACGACTGCACGCGTTGCCACAGGTCGGCGCTCACGATTGCCTCATGCTCTCCGTTGTGGACTTCGTCCTTGTACTTGATCTTGCCCAGGTACGTGACGTTCGTGAGCAGCTTGAATAGGCTGGTTTTGGTGAACGGCAAACCGCCGCGTTCATGGCCCTTGCGGGTCGTCCAACGCTTGTTGAGACAACCCCGCCGGTCGAGTTCCTGGATCGTGGCGATCATCGACTGGTGTTCGAGGTACAGCTCGAAGATCGCTCGCACACGGGCGGCCTCTGCCTCGTTGACCACCAGTTTCGAGCCTCGCGGGTCAACATCGTACCCGAGGAGCGGCATGCCTCCCGACCATTTCCCCTTGCGTCGTGCAGCGGCAATCTTGTCGCGCGTTCGCTCCGAGATGATCTCGCGCTCGAATTGAGCGAATGACAACAGCACGTTCAGCATCAGCCGGCCCATGGAAGTCGTTGTATTGAACTGCTGCGTGACGCTGACGAAGGCAACGTGGTGCCGTTCGAAGATTTCCAGCATCCTGGCGAAGTCTAAGAGCGATCGGCTAAGACGATCGACTTTATAGACCACAACGCAGTCGACTTTCCCGGCTTCGATGTCGGCGATGAGGCGTCGCAGTGCGGGACGATCCATATTGCCGCCTGTGAATCCGCCGTCGTCGTACTGGTCCGGCACGCAATCCCATCCCTCGTGGGCCTGGCTCTTGATGTAGGCCTCACCCGATTCCCGCTGGGCGTCGAGCGAATTGAATTCCTGCTCCAGCCCGTCCTCTGTGGACTTGCGAGTGTAGATCGCGCATTTCATTCTCTTGGCGGCCGTCGCCTGATGGCGATTGTTGGTCTTGGTCATATCGCACCTCCCTGCTGGCGAAGTCGGAAAAAGTGGTAGCCGTTGCAGTGCTGGCCGCTGATCTTCTTGGCCACGGCGCTCAGGGACTTGAAGACCTCGCCCTCGAACTCGAAGCCGTGCGGCAGGACCCGAACCTGCAGCATCTGGCCCTTGTATTCCCGCATGATGATGGTGCCTGGCACCGGCAATCGGTTGTCAATTGCCACCGCGAGCGTTGCCGACTTCGTACGTTCCGGAGTGGCCGCGGCGGGCTTGGTTGCCTTGGGCGCCGATGTGCGGAGGTCCGCATCATTGGCCAACTCGGCGGCCCGCTGGCGGGCTCGTTCCGAAATGTCACCTTCGACGAGTGCCTGCATCCGCCAGGCGATTCGCTTGACGAGCCATTGTTTGTGACGTGCGTTCGTCGACTCGCCGAACACATCGGCGAACTTCTCACGCAGCGCGCCGACCGTCATCCGCTGGAGCGCGGCGACTTCTTTATCTACGTTCATACTCATGCATCTCTCCTTGTGTGGGATTCTCGGAAACCGTTAACCGCCGTGGATCACACTGAGCACGGTTTCGGCGGGAACCTCAAGGCATTCTGTCGCAGAATCTGGAGAGATTTCTGGCGGGATGTCGCCAGGAATGGCCACGCGGGCGTGGAGCCGAAGAATGCCGGCCGCCAAAATGCTAGCCACTTCGCTACGACGTGCTTCAGGCGCCAAAGAAGTCGGATCGTCAATCGATCGCATGGGGACATCTCCTTAGGGAGTTGCCCACAACGACCTTCGCTTGGCGACCGGCGCGCTGTCTGGCGGAGAATGGTTTCGGCGGTGCGTACAAACGCAGCGCCTCTATCCGCTAACCTACCCGGCGCGAGTTGTAGATGACGAAACCAGGGTCCGAAAGGAACCGGCTTGTTAACTTTTTCCAGGCGGACGGGCAGAGACTCAGAGAGTTTGTGACCGAGATACTAGGGTGCGGGAGGAACCGTGAGGGTTCCTGTCGAACCCTATTTGCGCTCTCTCGAAACAGAGATCGTCGCGATTCGGATCGGAATCGCAAAAAGCCCTTGAGAACACGGGCCATAAACGCCAAACGCCCGACTGCCAATCTCTTGGCCTCGGGCGTTAACTGGCTTGTCTGCTTTGTTCGTAGAAAAGCAAAAAGCTCCCCCGGTAGGACTCGAACCTACGACAAAGCGGTTAACAGCCGCTTGCTCTACCAACTGAGCTACAGGGGATCTGATGGTATTGGCGTACCAAGGTTCAAAGAAAGATGAACCTGAAACTTCATGTATTGTGGCGTGGATTCCACACGTCTGCAAGGGCGTTGGTACGTAAAGCCCGGCTCAATTTGTCCCGATTGTGCGGATTTTTTCGAGTGTTATGCAATTCCCTCGATCGTTGTACTCAACGGTGGTCATAAACGCTTTCATCAGAGCCAGGCCGCGTCCTCCCGGACATTCCAGGTTCTCGTCCTCGGTGCAGTCGGGGACTAAATCGGGTTTGAACCCACTGCCCTGATCGACAATTTGAATCCAAAAGCGTTCGGAGCTTAAGCGGCAATCGACATCGACGATTTTTGATTCGTCACAACAATTGCCATGGCGAATCGCGTTCGATAGAGACTCTTCTAAGGCCATCTCCACGCCGAATAAATCGCGACCGTCCCAGCCATATTCTTTGAGTGTGTCTAGGATATGCTGCATGCACGGTATATGTGCGTTATAGCGGCTTGGCAGCTTGATTCGCGTGGTCCAAGTCCAGGCATGTTCCGGCACTGTCGTCTCTCCGCCGCGCTGAGTTCCGTCAGTTAATTGTAAGTCAGTATTCCCTGCGAGCTGTTAGCATCGCACTGCGGTTTATTGAATCTAATAGGAATGCGTGGATTGTTCAAATCGCAGCTAACGCGTCCGCTTCATCATCCTTGATGTTGAACAACTTAGTGAGTTTGGTAATCGCGAACACTTCATAAATTTCAGGACGAATGTTCGACAGCATTAACTCCGCTTTGTTTTGCTTCACTCGCTTGTCAAAACCGATTAACTTGCCAAGGGCGGCACTCGAGAGGAACTCTACATTCCCAAAATTGAGAATGATCTTTTTCTTCCCTTGTCGTTCGACGAGGTCGTATAATTCCTGCCCGAATTCCTGAATTTCGGCTTCATCGATAATTTTGGAGTCGTTAAACGTAACGACGGAAACCTGGCCCGAATCGGTAACCTTGATTCTTCGTAGTGTGGCCATGGTGAGAACATCTCCTAATCGGCGTGACGGCCATCGCAGTATTTGCGTGGGGCAAAAGCCACATTCGGACTGAATGCCAGCACCCGATAATAGCCAGCGCACTTAAGGCCCGCAAGGATTCGCTCTCCTGCCCGACTCCAAAGATGGCACCCTGCCATTATATACAGGCAGTCAGATCATCAACCGGGTTTAGGCATAGCCAAGGAATGCAGGCAGAGTACGGCCCCAACCGAAATGAGGCACCAAGGGAGCCATTCCGGCGGTTTGATCACCTTTCTGGGGGCCCCGCCCATCGTTGTGAAAATAGCCGTGGTCGTGCCTGACGATTGGCCCGTGCGTTCGGCCAGAAATTTTGTCGCCTTCGGATTTAGCACGTACGAGTTTACGTACCGCACCTGCAACCCTAGCATGAGCACGACCAGACCGATGAACAGGAATTGATTGCGGTTCAGATCCATAGCAACGCCGGTTCACGAGAGAATTGAAGGCGATGGCGGCGTCAGCGCCCAGTCGAGAGAATCGCTGCCGCGCCTGCTTCTAGAATCGAAATCTCACTCACTCCAACTCAAGTTTACCGCAATGAGTCGTGGTCCTGACGGAATTAGCAGTCATGAGGGCCTAATAGATAGAGGATCCCGCACCACGGGCCCCTTTTTCCGGTAAGCTTTAGCACCCCTGAAGGCTCATACAGCCATATCCGCTAAACAGTTGTCTCTTGTTTATTGCAGGCGTGTTCCCGGCAGCAGTTGCTGAACGCTTTGCTGCATCGATCGCGTGGCCGAGTCGCCCAATAGATGCTGTTTATCTGCCTGAACAAGTGCCGAGGCGAGTTGGGGATGACCGCTCCAATCCGCAAACGTGAAGTTGCGAATATCCACATACGATTCCGACAGCCTGGCCGGAGTTTTGGCCACAACATAGATACCATCGTTTGATTGAACGAGATGGTACGACATAGCGAGGTGCAGCAGCACCATGCCGACTAAAACGCCCGACAGGAATGACCACACACGAGACATTTCAGGCTTCCATTACGGATTCTGGCAGCGAATGTCGGGCTTAGCGGCCTTCCCTTGCCCGAATTTCTGGATTTGCGGGGAAAGCATATCCAGCCTACCCACTTTGAAGCAAGCCACATTTGGGGGCCGTAAGGTTTTTCTCATCGCCCTATTCCGCTTAAATGATCTCGTCCCACAGACGCTAGTACAGTAAAAGTAGAAAATCTGGCACCTGCCACCTCCTAAGCCACCCAGTTTCGCAGCCTTTGTCCATGCCTCAGGCCAATCACTCTCCGGAAAACTCTGCGTCGATCCAAGACGCCACGGAGCAGCAAAGCGACAGCCTCTTGTCGCTAACCTTCATCGGTCTGTTGTTAACCCAATTCCTGGGGGCTACGAACGACAATGTTCTACGTTGGTTAGTAATTGGGCTCGGTAAACAATATGTGAACAGCGGGCAAAGCAATTGGCTCGACCAAAGCACGATACTGGCAGTCGGGTCGGGGTGCTTCGTATTGCCCTATTTGCTTCTAGCAGCACCGGCTGGCTATTTGGCCGACCGTTTCAGCAAGCGCGAGGTCATTATTCAATGCAAGCTGGCCGAGGTCGTCATCATGACCTTGGCTATTGCAACGATCCTTAGCGGCCAACTTTGGTTGATGTTTATCGTAGTCGCACTGATAGGCTCGCAAGCCGCATTGTTCGGGCCTGCGAAGCTCGGAAGCATCCCCGAGATGCTCCGTTCGGAAAAGATTTCCTCGGCCAATGGCGTGATTGGCCTCGCCACGGTTCTAGCCACTGTGATTGGTGCCATGCTGGGAAACTGGTTATCGACAGAGGAGGTAACAGGCAAGTTAGGAAAGGAGCATTGGTGGCTCTCCGCCCTCGTTCTTATTGGACTCGCTGTGGCTGGTTGGGTTACCAGCATGTTCATCGCACCGCTAAAGGCTGCTAACCCTTTTCGATTATTTCCACGCGACATGGCATCACAAACCGTGCGCGATCTGAAAACGCTTGGGCATGATCGGGCACTGTTGCGTGTGGCACTGGGCATTATGTTCTTTTGGACATTCGCCATGCTGGCCCATTTGAATATCGACCAGTTTGCTGTTGAAGGAAGCGAGGCAAGCAAGCAAACCCAAGTATCTTTGCTACTTGGCTCGCTTGTTGTCGGAGTGGGGCTCGGCAGTGTGCTCGCTGGTATGTGGTCAGGCGGCAAAGTGGAACTCGGCATATTGCCGTTAGGGGCCAGTGGCCTCATTATCTTTGCTTTCCTGCTTTATTCCGTCGAAGGCATCCTTGTCGACCCGCAGGGCGACTACACTCCAAGCTACATTGCGGCCTGTTTCTTTTTGCTGATGCTTGGTGTAAGCGCGGGGTTATTCGATGTTCCACTGGCCTCCTACATGCAAGACCGCAGTCCTCCCGAGCATCGTGGGTCTATCCTTGCCGCTAGTAACTTCCTCACATTCGGCGGCATGCTGATTGCGGCGGGCGTATTCTGGCTGTTGCGGTCACCTTCGGTAGGAATCCAACTCACCTCACGGCAGATATTCCTGGTTTGTGGCCTCTCCACTATCCCCGTTTTCATTTACATCGTGCTTGTTATCCCTCAGGCAACGATCAAGTTTCTGGCTTGGCTAGTTACCCACACATTTTACAAAATCCGCGTTTACCAGCGAGAAAATATTCCCGAGCAAGGTGGAGCAATTCTGGTTCCTAACCACATTTCCTGGCTCGATGGTCTATTGCTGTTCGCAACTTCTTCACGACAGGTTCGCATGCTGATCGATGCCGGAATCATCGATACTTGGCGAGCTCACGGCTTTGCCAGGCTTATGGGAGCCATCCCCATCAAGCCAACTCCCAAATCAACTCGCAACGCCATCGAAACGGCGCGTGAGGCGGTTCAGGCTGGCGAATTGGTATGCATCTTTCCTGAAGGCGGCATTAGCCGATCGGGGCTTCTGCAAAAATTCAAGCCCGGTGTACTGGAAATTCAACGGGGCACGGGCGCGCCCATTATCCCCGTTTATCTCGATGAACTATGGGGAAGTATTTTTAGCTTTCGCGGCGGTAAGTTCTTCTGGAAATGGCCAACAGCCCACCTGAGGCGTGTTTCGATCTGGTTCGGCAAGCCAATTCGTGATCCAAAGGATATCAATCAAGTGCGACAAGCGGTGCAAGATTTAGCAGCAGATGCGGTATCCGGACGCAGTCAACGAACGGCCGCCTTACCGCGCGCCATGATACGCAACTGTCGCAAATCGATGTTCCGCAACAAAATCGTGGATACGACAGGCGTCGAACTCACCGGCGGTAAGCTTCTAGCAGGCACCCTGGTCATGCGCCGGCTGCTGTTGCGATACGTCCTCAAGTCAGACGAAAAATTTATCGGTTTGTTGCTGCCTCCCTCGGTCGGTAGCGTGTTGGCGAATGCTGCTTTGTCGATGACCGATTGTGTCACGGCAAATTTGAATTACACGGCATCTCCCGAAGTGCTTAATGCGTGCTTGAGACGGGCCGGCATCCGCCGCATTCTCACAAGCCGCAAAGTGATGGAAAATCCACTCACCGCCAAATTCAAGGACACGTTAGACGCCGAGTTCATCTATCTTGATGATCTGCGTGACAAGGTAACCCGGGGCGATAAATTGCTCGGTGCGCTTGGCGCATTCGTTACTCCAGCATTCCTGCTCGATCGCCTACTCGGCCTGCATAAAATCAGCGGCGATGACCTTGCAACGGTAATCTTCACCTCTGGCTCAACAGGTATGCCCAAAGGTGTGATGCTCACTCATCACAACATTGCAACCAACGTCGAAGCTATCGATCAGGTTGTTCATCCAAAACCAAAAGATGCGCTGCTTGGCATCGTGCCATTTTTCCATTCGCTCGGCTTTACCGTCACGCTTTGGGGACCGCTGCTGCTGGACATCCGTGCCGCCTACCACTTTTCCCCACTCGACACGCGCATCGTGGCAAAACTCGCAAAGACTCGTGGTGCGACGATCTTGCTCGCAACCCCAACTTTCTTGCGCAACTTCCTGAGAAGATGCGAGCCGGAAGAAATGGAAACCCTCGAGGTAGTCGTCGCCGGTGCCGAAAAGCTGCCGATTTCTTTGTGCGAGGCGTTCGAGCAAAAATTTGGCGTACGACCAGTTGAAGGCTATGGCACCACGGAGCTTTCCCCGCTTGTTTCGGTAAATGTTCCTGCTAGTCGGGCCAAAAGCACGAATATCGAATGCAAGGAGGGATCGGTCGGCCGACCTGTGCCCGGGGTCTCGGTCAAAGTCGTTGATCCCGAAACTTTCGAAGACCTACCACTGGAAACCCCAGGCATGCTTCTCGTCAAAGGCCCCAATGTAATGAAGGGTTACTTGGGGCAACCCGAAGAAACTGCCAAAGTAATGCACGATGGCTGGTATATTACCGGCGACATCGCCATGGTCGATACCGATGGCTTCATCCATATTACGGCCCGGCTCAGCCGTTTTGCCAAAATCGGCGGAGAAATGGTGCCCCATCTTCGTGTCGAAGAGGCGATTCAGCAAATCATCGGAGGTGAAGACGGAGAGCTAAACGTCGTCGTTACTTCAGTGCCCGACGAACGACGAGGCGAACGGCTTATCGTCGTTCACACAAAGCTCAATAAAACACCGGAAGAAATCTGCCGTGAGCTTGCAGCGACCGGTCTACCCAACTTATGGATCCCTGATGCCACAAGTTTCCTCGAAGTCGAAGCCATCCCGGTGCTCGGCAGCGGAAAAATCGACTTGGTGGCCGTATCCAATCTGGCTAAAGAGAAGTACCCCAAATAGCTCTCTCAAAAAACAACCCCTTGGCGGCGACGCACACGCCGCTACGATCAGCGAACGGCATACCAGGACGTAAACCTAAAAAACGCACTTAATGTTCATTCGCCGTTTCTTCAAATGGTCGTATCCACTCCGATTGCGCCAGCAGCGCAGCGTCGTCACGGATGATCCCATTCATGCTAGTTCGAGTTGCTCCGTCACGTTGTGCGTAACGGTCTGCGGTACGGAAGCAAATCGCGACCAATTCATCGCGCGTTGGTTGGTCCACGGCCTCCAAGCGAGTTGCTAGCCGCTTCATGCCTTCCGGATTTCGCTCCGCCGTTCGTGAAAAGGTGCTCACAAAAGTAAGCGTCTCGATAAAGTTCCGATCGGCCGTTTTGCTGATCCAAGGTTGCACTGTTTTCGCAACAAGCTCCACGCCCACTTGCTCGATCTTCATGAAAGTATCAATGCGAACCGTGATATACTGCCGGCCGTTCGTCTCCCGCACAGCGCCAGACCTCAACAGGATGATAGACTTAGCCCGTAGCGGGTGAATAAAGGGCTTCCCTTCATAAGCCCCGTCGGCATACACCACAGCCGTATTGGCGGCGTTTGGCTGCCAATCTGCATAGATGTAACGTAGGTTGCCTGCGGTCCCGGCACCGTCGCTGCCGCGATAATTTCCATTGGGCTGCCTGTCGAGCGACACTTGGCTAATGCCCATGACGCGCCAAACATCAATGACAACTTCCGGGTGCTGGAGTAGAAAGGTGAAGACTTCAGGATCGCAATCGATCACACGCGTTGGCAAGCGACGATACAGGCTAGCGTCGTTTACCACATCCTGGGCAACTTGCTGATACTGCGGCGTCAACTGCCGCCAGGGGATGGCGCGTATTGCTTCTAGCCGTGCCGTTCGGTCGGACGTGGCACCAGAGTCCGCGATCGCGGCATTGCTGCCTGTCGTGGCTAGCGTTGCAAGTACTGTAGCCACACCTAGCAAAGAGCACGCGCAGCGCCGGACGTATCGTTGGAAGCACGCCATGAAGACCCCCCCTGGAACAACACGAGCCGGACTTCGAAATATCAACTCGAAATTTGCTCGCCGGTGGCATCCCCACGCCAATCGCTAGCAATCCCGTTAAACTGTGTCGATCCGATAAATATTTCGGCCTGCCAGAGGCACGAGCGACAGAAAAAACCGCGCTACTTCACCGGTCTTAGCAATCAGACGACTCATCAAGAACCGATGACATTTGCTAGCTGGCCGATCGCTAGCATGCTCGGTTGAGTATGCGTCGATCAGGGGCCATTTGGCCTTGCGGCAACGGGGAGTCATTCCCGTCCTTCATTGATCTTGCCGCGATCTAGTTTGTGTCGCGAGAATGTGGCACTCGTCTATTAGCTGGGAGCGCGTAACGTCGAGCGTGAAGTGGGTTTCCACTTGCTTGGCGATGCGATCTACTCGCTCCATGCATGATGTAGTTGTGCCGCCGGAGTTCCAGCGTGTCTGCGTCGCCCAAGCGCCGTATTTTGTTGTACTATTTGTCGTTGCCTTTGGTCATTGCAGTGCTTTTCGCGCTCGCGGCCAAGTTGGTTGCGATGCATCGTGCTGTAATCATCGCCGACCTGAGCGACCGCATCGCCCACCACGATACAGAGGAAGCGGTGCTTGCGATTCGGCAACTGAGCCAGATGCCCTCTCCCCCCGCCGCGGTACTCGTGTCCGCGGCAACTTTGTCGGATCGTAAGGTCGCGCGGCAGGCTCAGCAGGCTATTGATCGCATCTTACGCCAATCGCAACAAGCACTTGAAGGCAGCAACGACTCGAAGGCCGTCGCACGACAACTCTCGGAGATCGTCGCCGCGATCGAAGCCGACCGCAACGCTTTTGCGACAGCCGATCGACCGTGGTTAGTGAGTGTGACCCAACGCATCTTGCGGATTGCGAATCAATTGCCTCCCCGGCATACCCCCTTGATCGCTTCCCAATGCGATGCCGTTCTAGCCGAGCTCGCAGCTCAAGAGTCTCTCTCGGCACCAGTACAGGCCAATATCCAGCATGGGGATGCCTTGGTAATAGATACTGCTGAGCTGGAGGCTCTATTGTCCGACTCCGGCGACGAAGCTGCCGAGTCGGTTATTCCCATGGAAGAAGTGCCCCAAGAGCTTTCCAATCGTCCATGGACACCCCCTGTGTTTCGGCCATCTCCCGCAACAACTACCGGCGATCAATCGCGCGGTATTTGGAAGTCCTCCAATAACTCGAGTGGGCCTATCCGGGTTCCAACCCAACGGAGCGATCATGCTAAACTCGAAGACCCATTTGCCAAGGTTGACTCGTCAACGTTGATGCACCGCTGGATAAACGCCACGGGAAGCGAGGCGGAGTCAATCGAACGCGCGCTCACGACAGAACGCAGATTTGGCCGTCTTTCTCGTGAGTTGGTCGGCCTTTACACATCCAATCAGCCGCAAGAACGATTGCGGCTCACAGAGCTTGTGACGGCCACGCCTGGCGTGAATAGCCGTCCATGGCTGCTAATGCTAGCCGATGATTCCCAGGCCGATGTTCGGCTTGCCGCAGTCACCCTCATGGCGACTTCCACCGATCCGATACTGGTTGAAAAAGCGTGGCAAACGGCGATTCGCGACAAAGACCCACGCGTTGCCAAGCTGGCCGGTCGGCTTCGGGAGCGAAGATCGGAAATCCAACGCCGTTAATTACGCACCGGCATTCTCGTAGAGCACCGGATTTAGCGGATCGTCCATTACTTCGCCGATTTGAGTGCTTGGAGTCCAGGCCTCCCAATCGGCTTGCTGGTTTTTATTCTTCGGCTTTGCAAGCCTCATTTCCGAGTCCATGTAGATGATCGTGAAGACCCGCCGCGGCCCGGAAGTCGAATTTGGGCCAGCCCGGTGCAGTGTCCAGCCTAAATGAAAGCTCACGTCGCCCAGCTCGTACGCTTCCTGAACTTCGATGATCTTTTCCCTTTTCACCGCTTCTCGAATGAGTTGCTCGCTCTCGGCGCTGATTTCAAGATCGCGTCCGATATGTTTGAGATGACTTCCTCGACCGAAGCTCAGGGGCCCCATTTCTAGCGGCACTGGCTGGAGTGGTATCCAAGCCGTGACACTCATGGGACTGGCCATCGGCCAGTATTGCTGGTCCACATGCCAGGGGGTAAAGCTGCCAGAGGGCTCCTTGTATAGCGCCTGATCGTGCCACATTCGCACGCCACGCGTTCCCATGAGTTCGGCCGCGATTTGTGCGAGCCGACGACAGCAAGCGAGTTCTCGGGTTTTTTCGCTGTGCTGCCACAAATTGTGGACTTGGATAAATGCCTGGTCATACAGCGAGCGCTCTTCAATCGGCACGTCTTTAAGCCGATTGAATTCATCCACCACGCGGTTAATCTCGGGAGCGTACTCGGCAAGCGTGGCACTGCTGAACACATTGGAAAGACGAATGAAGCCGTCTTCGCGGAAGCGTCGAATTTGTTCTTCATTCAACGCATAGGGAGCGTCCAATTCAAAAGCAGCGGTAGAGGTCATATCGCTTTCCGAAGGGATGAAATTGAACTAGCTGAATAAGCAGCCTCAATCGTCAGATAGACGAATCATGCGAAGCAAATTCGCGAAGCCGTTTTTCAAAACCCGAAGCATAGCCCCGTTAAGGAACCCCTTAGTTCGACTTTTGCACTTTTTTGCTATCAATGGCAGCGAGGATTTATCACCAAATAGTGCTGGAAAACAAGTGGTTTGCGAAACATGGGCGAGTAAATACTTGCCGGGTTTTTACAACGCTGACGTTGAAGCGGGGGCTTCAAAATAACCTGTGGCTCTTGTTTTCCAGCGATTCACGCAATTTCGGCCCGCAAAAAGTGCAAAAGTCGAACTTAGGAACTCTAACAAAACCGGCGGGGACTGTCCCGATTTTGCGGAGTCTT